>JAJZQG010000270.1 GCA_021847645.1 Myxococcales bacterium | reverse complement strand
ATCTAACGACGGTACCTCGACATGGCGCTGGCAGCTCACCGATGCGTCCGCGCGACGGCTCGAATCCGATGTCCCGCAGATGGATCGGCGGGTGCGCGTGACGTTCGGCAACTCGGACTGGGGCACCGTGGCCTCCGCGCTTGCCGACGTGGTGCAGAGCATGCAAGCCGACGATCCCGTGGTCAGTGCTCTTGCGCAGCAAGCGGCAGGCACGCTTCGGACTCCCTCGCAGCAACTGCTGCAGAACGTCGTGGCAGCGGTCGGTGCCCGCGTACCCGTGGCGAGCGGCACGGCGTTGTCCGACACGGGCGCGGCGATGTCCACGGGTCCGCAGCGGACGACGGCGCGGACCATCCTCGAGGACGGGCACGGCAGTCGAACGTGGCTTGCGCGGGAGATGCTGCGCGCGCTGGGGGTGGACTCCGAGGTCGTGGCGGCCGAGGACGAGCCGTTTTCGTCGGACCCGTCCTTCCCGGCGCATACGGGTCGATTTGCGCATCCGCTGCTGCTGGTGCACTTGCCTGCCGGGCCCGGCGGGGGCGACGCGTGGCTCGATCTCGATGTGCCGGGGCCGCCGCTGCCGCCCGGGAGGGTGAGCGCGGAGCTGCAGGGCCGCAGCGCCTTGCGCACGAGCGGTCAAGTCATCACGGTGCCCGCACGGGCGGGAGACGAGCCGGGCGACGAGATTCACGTGCAGCTGGTGGTCGACGATCGCGGGGACGCGAAAGGGGAATTGACCATCAAGCTGCGGGGCCGCGGCGCGCAGTATCTCGCCGAGTCCTTCCAGACCACGGTGGGGGCTGCGCGACGGGAGCTGTTGCGAGGCGTGGTGCTTGCCTGGATTCCCCGGGCGGACGTGCAGACCGTGGAGCTGTCCTCGGGCGCGGGAGCCTGGGAGGTGGACGTGCGGGCGACGGTCGCCATGCCGGGTTTTGCGCAGCCCGAGGGCAATCACCTGTTGCTGCCTGGGCTGCTGCCGTTGCACCCGATCGCTCCCGAGCCCGGCTCCTCGACGCTTGTTGCCGAGTTCGCGTCCGAGGGACAACGTGATAGTGCGCTGGCCGTGGACGACGCGGTTCGCTACGAGCTGAGCCGTAGCATCCAGCTTCCGGCGGGTTGGTCTGCCTCCGCGCCGTCGGACGCGTCGGTCGAGGGCGAGAGGTTGCGAGGCATTCGCAGGAGCGAAGTGCGCGGGCCGCTGATCTTGGAGTCGTTTCGTCTCTCGCTGAGCACCGGCACCGTGGCCGTCGAGCAGTTGGGGCAATTCGCAACAGAGGCCCGCAGGATCGACGACGCATTCCTGTCGGGCATCCGTGTCGATCGTGGGAACGGTCGAGCAGGGCAAGGAGCACCATGAGCCAGATCAACATGCAAGTTGTCGACTTCGAGAAGCCCGAGGACGTGAATCTCATCTTCGGGATGACTCACTTCATCAAGTCCGTGGAGGACCTGCACGAGGCGATGGCGGGATCGGCCCCCGGGGTCAAGTTCGGCGTCGCGTTCTGCGAAGCCTCGGGCGACCGGCTGCTTCGGCGCAGCGGCAACGACGAGGCGATGATCAAGCTGGCGGTGGACAACCTGCTCAAGGTGGGAGCGGGCCACACGTTCTTGATCATGATGACCGGAGCGTTCCCGATCCACGCCATGCGCGCGGTGCGCGACGTGCCCGAGGTGTGCAGCATTTTCTGCGCGACGGCCAATGCTCTACAGGTGATTGTGGCTGAGACCGAAGCGGGCAGGGGCGTGCTGGGCGTGATCGACGGACAGCCGCCGGTGGGGGTGGAGGACGAGGCCCAGGAGCAAGAGCGCAAGGCGCTTCTTCGCCGGTTCGGTTACAAGCTGTAGCGCGAGCCGAGCTCTTCGGGGCTGAGCATGGGTCTCATTCGTGTTCGTCGCCGTAGGCGTTGCCGGATCCGGCTGATGGGACCGTGACGGCGAGGTCAACGGCGACGGTGAGCCCCATGCGGAGCTTCGGGGAAAGGAGGAGCCGGCGGTCGGCCGGTCCGTGCCGTGCTCACGCTGGCAGCAGCGCCTTGCCCACCTTGGAGAAGGCGGCGATGCAGTGGTCGACCTGCTCGGGAGTGTGCGCGGCGGACAGCTGCACCCGGATGCGGGCCTGGCCCTTGGGCACGACCGGATAGGAGAACCCGATGACGTAGATGCCTTCCTTCAGGAGCGCCGCGGCCATGTCCACCGCCAGGCGCGCGTCGCCGAGCATCACCGGCACGATCGGGTGGATGCCCTCCTTGATCTGGAATCCGGTCTTGGTCATTCCGTCGCGGAACCGCTTGGCGTTGTCCATCACCCTGTCACGCAGCTCCGTGGTGGAGGACAAGAGCTCGAAGACCGCGATGGAGGTGGCAGCGATCATCGGGGCGAGGGTGTTGGAGAACAGATACGGCCGGGAGCGCTGGCGCAGCAGCTCGATCGCCTCCTTGCGCCCGGTGGTGAACCCGCCGCTGGCGCCTCCCAGCGCCTTGCCGAGCGTGCTGGTCATGATGTCCACGCGCTTCATCACGCCGAAGTGCTCCGGCGTGCCGCGCCCCGTGCGCCCGATGAATCCCGTTGCATGGGAGTCGTCGACCATCACCATCGCGCCGTACTTGTCCGCAAGATCGCAGATGGTGTCGAGCTTCGCCAGATACCCATCCATCGAGAACACGCCGTCGGTGGCGATCATGCGCAGACGCTTGCCCTGCGTGGCCTTCAGGTGCGTCTCGAGCTCGTTCATGTCGCCGTTGGCGTAGCGATACCGCTCGGCCTTGCACAGGCGGATGCCGTCGATGATCGACGCATGGTTGAGCGCGTCGCTGATGATCGCGTCTTCTTCCCCGAGCAGCGCCTCGAAGACTCCGCCGTTGGCGTCGAAGCACGACGAATACAGGATGGCGTCGTCGGTGCCGAAGAACGTGGAGATGGTCTGCTCGAGCTGCTTGTGGACGTCCTGGGTGCCGCAGATGAAGCGCACGCTGCTCAGGCCGTAGCCGCGCGCGTCGAGCGCATTGCGCGCAGCCTCCATGACCTTGGGGTGCGAGGACAACCCGAGGTAGTTGTTGGCGCAGAAGTTCAGGACTCGCCCCTGCGCGGTCTCGATCTGGGCGCCTTGCGGCGTGAGGATGACGCGCTCTTCCTTGTACAGACCCGCGTCGCGGATCTCGCGGAGAGCGCCGGCGTAGATGTCTCGTGCGCGATCGAACATGGGTGCGGCATACCGCCGCCGCGCGCCGGGGGGAAGGGCCGGGTGAGGGGGGGCTACTTGCGCTTGGCCGCCGACGGGGGCAGCGGATCGGGCGTGCGGCCCGAGAGCACGTCGACCAGCCAGGGGTAGCAGCAGGCGACTTCTTCGGGTGTGGGGATGCGAACCGCGCCGACGTATCGTTGAGTTCTCGACAGCGCGCGACGATTCATGTCGCCGAACAGATCGGTGGAGCCGAAGCCGGGCCAGGCGATGTTGCTCGCGCCGCCGGCGCCTCCGCCCCCTGCCAAGCCACCGAGCCCGCAGGCGCTGCCGCACGACTGCGTGACGCAGGTAAACATGTTGATGGCGCCCATGGCCGAGCCGAGGTCGTTGTTGAAACAGCCCAGCAGGCACTGGAAGTCGATCTGCCCGCCCGCGCCGCCGGCTCCGCCGCCGCCTCCGCCGGCCCCGCCGCCGCCGCCCGCGACGCAGTTGGTCACCACGCACTGGATCCCTTGCCAGCACGTCGGGTCGTTGTAGCAGGAGTTGATCTGCGTGCCGCACTGGTCCTGCAAGCACGATGGGCAATTGAAGATCACCGAGTCGAAGAAGTCCTGCTGGTCGTTCGGGGCGTCCAACCCCACATCCTGCGAGACGTCCTCCGACACGTCTTCGGACGCGTCCACGGAAGCGTCCGCGGCGATGGTTCCCCCGGAGCCGGCCGTGCCTCCGGGGCCGCCTTCCACGATGCCGCCGCCCGAACCGCTCGCGCCACCCGCACCCGCGCCGCCGTCGGTCGTCACCAGGTCGTAGCCGAATATCTCGGTACCGGCGCGTCCGCCGCAGGCGCCTGCGAGGCCAAGGATCGCCAGAGTCACCAGTCCCAAACGGGTTTCGGTTCGCATGAAAGGCCTCGCGCGCAACGAGAGAACAAGAAGACCGCTCACGAGCATATCAGATCGTCCCGCGCCCCGGGTGTGGTGGATTTTTTCAGCGCGTTGCGCCAGATTCTCATGCGCCCCATCGTTACCGTCCACAAGGAGCTCCGCGTGCCACCCTCCAGTCGCAAGAAGATAACGGTCCCCGCCCTCCGCGCGCGCAAGTCCAGCGGCCCGCGTATCGCCGCCGTCACCGCCTACGACATCACCATGGCCCGGCTCGTCGACGAGGCCGGCGTCGACATCATCCTCGTCGGCGATTCTCTCGGCATGGTCGTCCAGGGATTGCCCAATACCCTCCCGGTGACCACCGAGGAAATCTGCTACCACGGCCGCGCTGTCGCTCGAGGCGTGCAGTTCGCCCACCTGGTCGGTGACATGCCCTTCATGAGCTACCAGGTCTCCGTGGAGCAGGCCGTTGCCAGCGCCGGACGCATGATGAAGGACGGCGCCTTTGAAGCCGTCAAGCTCGAGGGCGGCGTGGATTGGGCCGAGCACGTGCGCGCCATCGTGCGCTGCGGCATCCCGGTCATGGGCCACGTCGGCCTGACACCGCAGTCCGTTCACGCGATGGGAGGCTTCCGTGTGCAGGGCAAAGGAGAAGATTCGGCTGCTCGCATCGTGGCCGATGCCCGCGCTCTTGAAGAAGCCGGCGCCTACAGCATTGTTGTTGAAGGCGTGCCCGCCGATCTCGCCCGCAGGATCACGGACGCCGTGAGCGTTCCGACCATCGGCATCGGCGCGGGCGTGGAGTGCGACGGGCAAGTGCTGGTTTGCTACGACTACCTCGGGATGGTTCGGGACCTGCGCCCCAAGTTCGTCAAGCGCTTTGCCGAGCTGGGCGACGCGGTCGTCTCCGCAACCCGTGCGTATGTCGACGAGGTGCGGGCGGGCACATTTCCGGGACCAGAGCATTCGTTCGGCATGGCCGGCCCCAAGGCCGTCGGAGAGCCCACCGGCACCGCGCCCATCGACCCCGTCCGGTCCTCCTACGGTCCCGCGGACGGCTGATTGCGCTTCGCGACGCGCCCGTGCACGGCGCGTCGAACCTGCTTGCTTTGTGGGCGGCATCGGCCTTTCATGCGCCGATGCCGACTGGCCTGCTGCCCGTGTACGAGTCGCCCAAGGCCTTCCAGGACGCCTGCGAGAAGGCTCGTCGTGACGGTCACTCGGTGGGGTTCGTGCCGACGATGGGGGCCTTGCACGCGGGTCACCTGGCGCTGGTCGCCGAGGCGCGCCGGCGCTGCTCGTTCGTGGCCGTGAGCATCTTCGTCAACCCGACGCAGTTCGGCCCCGGCGAAGACCTGGCTCGCTACCCCCGCACCTTCGAGCGCGACCTCGAGGGATGTGCACGTGCGGGCGCGGCCTGCGTTTTTGCCCCTGACGCCGCGTCCATGTATCCGCCCGGCGAGAGCACGCGCGTGCGTGTCGAGGGCTTGACCGATTCGCTGTGCGGTCCGGTTCGGCCCGGCCACTTCGAAGGCGTCGCCACCATCGTCGCCAAGCTCTTCGCCCTCGCCGGCCCCTGCGTCGCCCTGTTCGGCCGCAAGGACTTCCAGCAGCTGCGCGTCATCGAACGAATGGCCCGCGACCTGTTCTTCCCGGTGCAGGTCGTCGGCTTCCCCACCGTTCGTGAACCCGACGGCCTCGCGATGAGCAGCCGCAACGCGTACCTGTCCCCCGAGGATCGACGGGGTGCGGCGCAGATTCCCCTGGCCTTGAGCCACGCCGTGCGCGCCTTCCAGGCGGGCGAGCGCTCTGTCGCGCGTCTGGTCGAGCCCACACGTGCCCGCATCGCGCGCATCTCCAGCTCGATCGACTACGTGACCGTCGCAGACCCGGTCTCGCTCGTTCCTTTGGCCGACCATGGGACCGCGGGCGATCGCGCGCTTCTCGCGATCGCGGCGCGGGTGGGTGCTGCGCGTCTGATCGACAACGTGGTCCTGGGCGAAGACCCGGCTCCGTGTCCGCAGGAGGAAGCATGATCGAAGGCAACTTCATCGTGATCGAAGGGATCGACGGCGCCGGCACGACCACGCAGACCCAGCTGCTCGGCAAGTGGTTCCGTGACAAGGGGCTGCCGGTCCACCTGACGCGCGAGCCCACCGACGGGCCGGTCGGCGCGCTCATTCGCCAGGCGCTCAAGCGACGATTCGTCGTCGCCGGCATCACGGGGCCGCGCCCGCCTTCGTGGGCCACCATGACCCTGCTGTTCGCCGCCGACCGCCTCGATCACCTCGAGTCCGAGGTGGTGCCAAACATCCTCGACGGTGTCACCGTCGTCAGCGACCGCTATGACCTGTCGAGCTTGACCTACCAGTCCGCTACCGCCAGAGAGGGGACCAGCGAATCCGTCGTGGATTGGGTCCGCTCGGCCAACAGCCGTGCGCGTCGCCCGGACCTCACCATCGTGCTCGACGTCGACCCGGAAGTCGCCGCCCAGCGCCGTCGCGATCGCTCGTTCACCGCGGAGCTGTACGAGGAAAACACCCTGCAGCAGTCCCTCGCAGCGATCTACGCCAAGGCCGAAACCCTGGTCCCTGGCGACCTGCTCGTCCACATCGACGGCAACCAGTCCGAGCAAGCCGTTCACGCGGCGGTCGTGCGGGCCGTCATGAAGATGCGTGGAGAGTAGGCGTACGGTCGATCCGCCGCATCGTCCCCTGTCGCCGAGTTGGCCTTTCCCGCACGGCAGGTCATATTCGGCACGTGATGCGTCTTCGCCTTCTCGCCATCTGGTGCTCTGCCAGCGTGCTCGCCGCCAGCGCGGCGCTCGGATGCGGCAGCACCACCCCAGAGCCCGCTTCCCCCGCCGTCGATGAAGCGCCGCCGCCTGCCCCCGCATTGAAGCTCCCGCAGCTTCCCGCCGGGAATGTTTGGCGCGTCGACGTCATGAAGGTGATGTCGCCCGGCATGGGTGCCTTCCTGCAGAAAATCGACGTCGAGCAGGTTCTCGACAACGGCAAGTTCCACGGCTTCCGCATCGTGGCCCTGCACGGTGACCCGTCGTTCTGGAAGGGTTCGGGCCTGCAGGTGGGCGACGTCATCACGACGGTCAACGGCCAACCGATAGGTCACTACGATCAAGCCTACGAGGTGTGGAGGCAGCTCGCCACGGCGCCTGAGCTCGTCGTGGACTACGAGCGCGGTGGTCAACCCAAGCAACTGCGCTTGGTGATTCACGACGAAGACGAGGTCCCCGGCGGCGTCAAGCCTCCCGCGGCCGAAGCGCCCTAGCTCAGCACGAGCGCGACGGGCTTGTTCGCCGCATGACCGTGCGTGGCTCGTCGCAAGCAACCGCGATCGACGGCGACACTGCGGTAACCCAGAGGAGGCAACGAGCTACCCGGCGTTCTTGCCGAGCGACGCCAGCCTCATTCTGGCCCAACGAAGTGCAATCGACGGCACGGCGTCGCTGGGGTGCGTGCTGGGTGGCCGAGCCTGGGGCGCGGACGTGTCGCTCGCGAGACTGGCGTCCGACGAGTCGTGCGCCACCTGGCTCGATGCTGGCTCTCGAGGCTTGGCCTTGCGAATCCCTGGATGATCGCTGTCGCTGCCGCGCAGACGTCGCTCCGGTTGTGCCGGTACGGCGGCTCGCGCGTGGCGTCTACGCGTGTGTCCCTGGCTCATGTCTCCCCCGTGGTCGCCGACCGCGCGCGCCCCCCGCGAGCTGTGGCGAACATGATTATGCTAGCTGGCTGGCGCGTCGGGGTCGATAGAGGAAATCGCCATTCTGAGGACACGAAAAGATGGGTTCCGTCGATGACGTCGGTGTTGGATCGCCTCCCAACGCCCCGACAATGCGCGCGCGATCACGTCTCGAACGGTGCCCGTTGCGTCACGACAGCCCGCTCAATCCCTCGAGATCATCGGCCGGGTTCGCTCCGCTGATTCGCTCCGGACACCACGCGAGCTGCGCCGCGCCGTGGCGAAGGAGCACGTGATCCGCGTCGACCGCACCGTGCGCCAGGCCGTGCGCATGCAACGCCTCGAGCGCCTTTGCGACCATCGCGCGCTCCTGCGGCGTCAGCCGCCGCCCCGCGTCGCGCAGCGTCGTGCCCGACGGCACTTCCCACCACACGCGCCGGGCCTCGGCATCCACGCGAAGCACGCTCGGAAGGCCGTCGCAGACAATCGCCGCCGCCGCTTTCGCAACCGCCAGCATCGGGGGCGTTGCCTCGACCTGCAGCACCAGCCGTCCCAGCCAGGTGTCTTCGACCAGCTGGCCCGTGCGCGGCACGAAGCGCGAGCCGCCCGGTGGCCTCGAAGACCCGGAGGCCTTGCGCGGTGCGGCTTGCTTGCGCGGCGCGGTGGGCCAACGCAGCGCTGCCACCGTCGCGCGCGCTGCCCATGCCCCCGCCGGTCGATCGGCCGGATCCCGCGCGATCATCGCCATGACCAAGGCGTCGTGCTGCGCGTCCAACTCGGTATTCGCCTGCGACGGCGGTGCCGCCTCGCCTGCGTCGGGCGGCGGCAGTTCGCCCGCGAGCATCTCGTAGAGCGTCGCACCCACGCTGTACACGTCACTGGCCGTCGTGGCAGGCAAGCCGAGCCGCTGCTCCGGAGACATGTAAGCCAACGTTCCGATCACGCCCGCCGTGGCGGTTGCCGATGAATCGGAGACGTGCGCCGCGCCGAAGTCTGCCAACCTCGGCACGCCCGCGTTGTCGAACAAGATATTCGAGGGCTTCACGTCACGGTGCAGGATTCCCAGCCCGTGGGCCTCACCCAACGCCGCGAGCACGGCCGATGCGATCTCCGCGGCGCGCGCCGGCACCACCGGTGCCCTTGCCAGCAGATCTGCAAGCGAACCGCCGGACATCCACGCAGTGACCACCGCGCCGCTGTCGGCCAGCAACTCGACCAGCGGCACCACGTTCGGGTGCCGCACACGCTCGAGGATCCTGGCCTCCCGAACCAGTCGCTCGAACGCGTCCCTACCGCCCCCGGGCACGCTCGACGCGACCAACTGCTTGACCGCCACGCGCTGTCCCGTGAGACGATCGCGAGCCTCGAAGACTTGCGCACAGTGCGTCGAGGCTACCTGGCGGATCAACTCGTAGCGGCCGTACACCACCCGGACGTCTTGGGCGACGGTGTCGGACGACGGCACCGTCGGCTGGGCTGCGCCGACACGCTGCGCCTCCTGCCGCAGTGTCTGGGCTGGCTCCGACAGCCCGAGGGCTTCGGCGCATGCGAGCAGGAGCGGCACCGCCTGGCGGCGCAACGCTGAGCCCTCGCCGATGCGTTGAAGAACGCGCATGGCCGCCTCGTGCTTGCCGTGGCGCACCAGCAGCTCGCCCAGCGCCAGCGCCACCGGCTCGTCGTCGGGGTTGGCGCGCAGTGCGGCCTCCAACACACGAGCGGCCGATCGCGCGTCCCCTGCCTTCCCGTAGCACGCTGCCGCCAGCGTCGCCGCGCCCGCTTCCGCGTAGGCTTCCGCTCCTTCGCGAACATCGCCCACGCGCTCGAGAATCATGCCGGCCACTTCGCCGTGGCCCCTCGCACGGGCGGCGGCCGCCGCGCCTCGCGCCCGGTCCGCTGTCCCGGCCACCGCGAGCTCCACCGCGCGCTCGATCAGCGTTGCATCACCCGCCAGAATCGCCAGGACCACCGCGCGCACCGCGTCGCCCGACACGATCGCCGCGTCCGCCGCGCTCCGGAAATCGCACGCCCTCTCGAACAGCAGCGACGCCTTCCCAGCCATGCCCGCGGACGCTGCGAGCCGCGCCGCCTCGAGGAATCGTCCGGTCGCCTCCCACGCCTGGACTTGCGCCTCGACCTCCGACGGCGTCATCACGGGTCCTCGTCGAGGTCGTCTTCCTGGTCTTCGGCATCCGTAGACGCCGCCGGCGTGACGGCGCCTCCACCCCACACGGCAGCCACGTCGTTCGACGGCTCGGCCCACCTGCGGTGCGCCTTGCGTCCTGCCGCAGTCGCCCTCGCGTCGTTCGCCGCGGCTTCGCTGGCGAGCGTTGCCTGCTCGCGGTTGCGTTGCCCCGGGCCGCTGCGGTCGACCCAGTAGTAGCTCTGCGGCCGTATGTCGACGTGAACGAACCCGCTGGTCGGATACAGCCCCACGCCCACGAATCCGCGGGAGCGGACGAACTGGGCCACGTCTTCGTCTTTCGTGCCGGGAACGATGATGTCGATGGCGCGCCCGCGCCCATGGTTCGATTGGCCTGTCGGCGTTCGCGTGCGGTAGCCGCTGATCACGCGGATCGCTCCGGCCTTGAAGTGCGTCTGCACCTGGTAGACCAGGTCGAGCAGCTCCGGATCGAG
>JAJZQG010000269.1 GCA_021847645.1 Myxococcales bacterium | reverse complement strand
CGGATCTGTGGGAGCCCCGGGGGCGCAAGCCCCTGGGGCCACCCGGCGCAACGCGAACGCACGACACGGAACACACGCGCGGTTCAAGGGCGACGACATCGCTGAGCGGCTCCTGGATCTCGCGGCTAGCGTCGTCAGGCTCCTGCCGTCGCTCGGCAAGCAACCCGGAGCGGCCGGCCTGGTCAAGCAGCTGGAGCGCTGTGCGCCAGCGGGCGGAGCGAACTACGAAGAGGCGCGAGGCGCCGAGAGTCCCGCCGACTTCGTGCACAAGGTCAGAATCGCCTTGAAGGAGGTCCGCGAAACACGCTACTGGCTGAAGCTGACCGTGCGAGCCAGGCTCGTCGATTCGCCCGATGCCATGGCCCCGTTGATTGACGAAGCCGACCAGCTCGTCGCCATTCTGACCGCTTCTGCGAACACAGCTCGGCGTCGCGCCGACCACGGCACGTAGCCATTCTCTGTTCGAATTCCGTGTTGCTAGTCGAGTGTTGCTAGTTCTCCGGGCAGGCAGGACCCGGAAAACTGCTAACAGCTATGGGGCCGGTCCCTCGGGCACCAAGCCCCTCACGGCTCCTGCTTCACGCCCGGAAACAGGTACAGGTACTTGCCGTACCCTTCCGCGGCCAGCCGGCTCGCGGGGATGAACCTCATCGCGGCCGAGTTGATGCAGTAGCGCTGCCCCCCAGGTCCGGGGCCGTCGTCGAACACGTGTCCAAGATGGGAATCCGCCCGGCTCGATCGCACCTCGGTCCGGCTCATGCCCAGCGTGTCGTCCTCCCGGCTCATCACTCGGTCCGGTTCGATCGGACGAGTGAAGCTCGGCCAGCCCGTGCCGGAGTCGTACTTGTCCGTCGAGGAGAACAGCGGCTCTCCCGAGACCACGTCCACGTAGATCCCGGGCTCGTGGTTGTCCCAATACGGGTTGTGGAAAGGCCGCTCCGTGGCGTCCTGCTGCGTGACGGCGCGCTGTTCGGGCGTGAGACGGCTCTTGATGTCGTCGATCTGCTGCTCGGTCATCCGGCTCCACGACGGCGCCGAGCCCGAGGCTGCTACCGCGCTCATCGGCGATGACGAGGGTGTGGCGGTGGTCGAGCTTGGCTCCTGGGGTCTGCATCCGGCGGGCAGCAGGGCAAACGACGCGATGCCGGCGAGCGTAGGTGTCAGCGAGCGAGTTCGGGACATGGTGACTCCGGTCGCGCGCGGTGCGTGCCGCGCGTGGACGTGTGCTTCTGTTGGTCGGTACGTGGTGCCCGCGGGGTGGAACCGCCAGGGGGTCTTCGAGTCCGATCCGGTCGCTCACCTGGCGACGCCCACCCCGGGCTGTCAGGTCGGGGTCTGCCCCGAAGCTGCGTGGTGGACCAACTGCAGAAACGACCGCACCGGGCGCCCCAGCGCCTCGCTCATCCCCATCTCGCACGTCAGGTTGCACGAGTAGCACCCGCGCAGCTCCCGGCCCTCCAGCTCCTCCCGGACGGGTTGCAGCGCCGAGCGCGTCAGCTCGGGCACCATCAGCCCCCGATCGCCCGCGGTTGCGCAACACGAGAACGTCAACGGAACATACACGCTCTCCGCGCACTGCTCCGCAATCGAAACCAGCTTACCGTCGAGGCCCGCCTTGCGCGCCGCGCAGTTCGGCAGCAGCAGCACCTCGCCTTCCAGCCGCTTCAAGCGCAGCCGCGGCAACAGCCGGTCGTGCACCAGCTCGATGAGGTCGAGCAGCGTCATTCGCTCCCATCGCGACCGGTGCGGCTCGTCGAGAACGGGCGCCAAGCCCTTGAGCGTAGCGGCGCAAGAGGACGCGTCGATCACCACCGGAATCCTGCCCGCTTCGCTCCAGCGCCAGAGCGCGTCGATCAGCCGCGCGGCCACCACGCGCTGAGCTGCGGCAAAGCCCTTGGACGCGAAGGGCATGCTGCAGCAGTGTCCTTGGGGGGAGTCGGGGATCCTCAGGCGCACACCGGCGGAGCGGCAGACGGACCGCACCAGGTCGGTCATGGACAACTCCGGGGGCTCTCCGGCGGGCTGGCCCATCATGCGCGAGAGGCAGGAGGGAAAATAGAGGACCTCGGGATCGTTCTCCGCAAGACCGGAATCCAGGCGTTGCGACGGACGCGGGACCGTGGGGAGCAGCTTGGGCAACAGGGTTCCCGACGCGTGCTCGAGCACGCCGATCGCTGCCTGGATGCGGTCGTAGCCCAAGCGCGACGCGGCTGCATGCGAAGCCCCAAGACCGAACCTCACCAGGCTCTCCGCCGCAGCCGGAGCGCTCGCGACCAGATCGGCCGCCCACAGCGCCCCGGCACCGTGCGAGTCTTCGCGCAGGTGCTTGACCAGCACCCCGGTGTCGATGCCCACCGGACAAGCCATGGCACACAGGCCGTCGGTCGCACAGGTGTCGACCACGGCGAACCCGAAGTCGCGCTCGATTGACTCGATCCAAGGGGCAGAGCCGCCGCCGTCCCGCAACCGCACGAGCTCTCTTCGTATCGCAATGCGCTGGCGCGGCGTGGTGGTCAGCCGACGGCTCGGGCAGGTGCGCTCGCAGAATCCGCACTCGATGCACCGGTCCACTTCGGTCTCGACCTGGGGAAGGGCCTTGAGGTGCTGCAGGTGAGCGCGCGGGTCGTCGTTCAGCAGCGCGCCGGGATTCAGGATCCCCCGGGGGTCGAGCAGAGCCTTGATCTCGCGCATGACCGCCCGGGCTTCCCTGCCCCATTCCGCCTCCACGAACGGCGCCATGTTCCGTCCCGTGCCGTGCTCGGCCTTGAGCGAGCCGTCATACTTGCGCACCACCAGGCGCACGACATCATCCATGAATCGCTCGTAGCGCGCGACCTCCCCCGCGCTGCCAAAGGATTGGGACAGCACGAAGTGCAGGTTGCCGTCCTTCGCGTGCCCGAACAGGATCGCGTCCGAGTACCCGTGCTCGGCGAACAGCCCACGCAGGTCGACGGCAGCCGAGGCCAACGCGGGCAGCGGGAAGGCCACGTCTTCGATGATGACAGCGGTGCCCCGCGGACGGGCCGCGCCGACCGCGGGATACAGGCCCTTCCGGACTTTCCACAGGGCCGCCTGCCGCGCCGGGTCCTCGGTGAGCTCCGCAGGCCACGTCAGGCGCAAGGCGCGCAGGATCCTCGCCCCGTTGTCGCGGAATTGCCGCAACGTCTCCTGCGTATCGGCCTGATACTCAATCAGCAGCGCTGCGGCGTCATCGGGCAGTCCCCTCGCCTCCTCGGGCGTGCCCGGCAGATCCCGGATGGCCCGCAGCGACGCCCCGTCGATCAGCTCGACCGCCCGAGCGCCGCTGTCTCGAACGGGCGCGACGGCGTCAACGGCCGCGCTCACGCTCTCGAACGCCAGAAGCGCCGTTGCACGGTAGGGCAGAGTGGGGAGCGTGCGCAGCGCCGCCCGGGCCACGAACGCCAGCGTGCCTTCCGACCCCACGAGCAGGTGCGCCAGGATTTGGTGCGGCTCGTCGAAATCGATCAGCGCATTGAGCGAGTATCCGGTCGTGTTCTTGATGCGGTACTTGCGTCGGATTCGCGCCGCCTGCTCGTGGTTGCCCAGCACGGTGCGGCGAAGCTCCCGAAGGCCCTCGGCCAGCTCCGGGGCCTCGCGAGACAGCACGGCCGCAGCATCCGGCGCCCCGGTGTCCAGCACCAGTCCCGAGGCCAGCACGCACATCACGGACTCGAGCGTATGATACGCATTCTCCTGCACGCCGCAGCACATGCCGCTCGCGTTGTTGGCGATAATCCCGCCCATCATGCACGCGTCGATCGACGCCGGGTCCGGGCCGATGCGCCGGGCGCGGCGGGCGAGTACGGCATTGAGGTGGCCACCGACCACGCCGGGCTCCACGCGCACGGTGCACCCGTCTGGGCTCAGCTCCCACTGCTTCCAGCCTCGCGCCAGGTCCACCAGGATCCCCGAGGTCACCGCCTGGCCCGACAGGCTGGTTCCCGCCGCGCGGAACGTCAGCGCGAGGTTCCACCGGCGTGCCGCGGCCATCAGGCTGCGCACCTCGTCGATGGTCTGCGGCTGCACGACCGCGCGGGGAATTAGATGGTAGAAGCTCGCGTCACCGGCGTAGGCCACCCGATCGATGGGACGCATGAGCACGCGCGCCGGCGAGACACAGGCCTCGAGAGCGACTCGCAACTCATGGTCGGCCACGGCGTGCACGAAAGTCGCCGTCCGCGGGCCTACGTCGTGATCCTGGTGCCAAGAACGGTGAGGAACTTGCCAATCCAATCGGGGTGGGCGGGCCAAGCGGGCGCGGTCACCAGGTTGCGATCCACCACGGCCTTGTCGATGGCGACATTCGCGTATTCGGCGCCGGCCAGACGCACTTCCGCAGCGACCGCGGGGTAGGCGGTCAGCGTGCGCCCCTTGAGCACACCGGCCGCGGAGAGCACCTGGGCGCCATGGCAGATGGCGGCCACGGGCTTGTTCTTGTCGAAGAAGTGCCGCGTGATGTCGAGGACACGGTCGTTCATGCGAATGTACTCGGGAGCACGTCCGCCCGCGATCACCAGCGCGTCATAGTCCTCCGGCTTGACGTTCGCGAAGGTGGCGTTGAGGGCGAAGTCGTGCCCGCGCTTCTCGCTGTAGGTCTGATCGCCCTCGAAGTCGTGGATCGCCGTGCGAATCTTGTCTCCGGCCTTCTTGTCCGGGCAGACCGCATGCACCGTGTGCCCCACCGCCTGCAGCGCCTGGAACGGCACCATGATTTCGTAGTCTTCGCCGAAATCCCCCACGAGCATCAGAATCTTCTTTGCCATGACGTCCCTCCATCGGCTCACCCCCGGTGAGCCCGTATCCCGCGCGAGCGAATCGCTTCGCAGCAAACGCCCGCCGCGCGGCCCGGACTACTTTGCGCCACCTGCCGCCGTTGGCAAGCCCGATTTCGCCCGACGCGCTGTCCCGCCGGCCACGTCTTGGATTATCATCATGCCCCGTCCTGCACGGAGTCCACGCCCGAGGTTTCCGATGCCTGTTTCCCGACTCCTGATTCTTCTGCCCATCGCCAGCTTCACCCTCACGCTCAGCGCGATCGCATGGGCCGCTCCCGTCGACCTTCTCGATGCAGACACGCAGGCGTTCGTCCAGGACAACGGCGCCATCGACGTCATCTATTCTCTTCGCTACCAGGACAACGAGGGCCGCTCCAGCATCAAGACCATCGGGCAATTCTACGAGCCCGTGGCCTTCACGCGCGGCGTGCTGCACGACGGCACGCGCGAGATCCCGGTGAGCATGTCGCCCAACGGCGGGGGCTACTACAGAGCGTCGTTCGCGTCCGCCGTGGGTCGGGGCACCTACGTGCTCGAGCTGCACTATCGCAGCGACAAGCGCTTCGCCGAGCCCACCACCAGCGATGGCAAGGACCTGCTGGCCGTGTGGTTCAACCCGGTGCGCTGGAGCATGCCCCTGCCCAAGTCGGTCATCAAGCTCGTGCTCCCACTTCCCATCCGCGCGCCCATCCGGCGTCCGGAAGACATCACGCCCGCCATGGTCAACGGGCTCGGCGTGCTCACCGATCCGGACAACAAGGCCGCGCAGGACCACTGGGCGTTCGTCTTCACCGACTACCACGACAGCCGCAGGCTCACCGTCTTCGCCGAGAAGGACAATCTGCCCTCCGAGGCCGTACACTTGGTCCGGGTCTACATCCCGCGCTCGGCCATGCCTTCGCTGTCGGCCAGCGACAACACGCGGCCTTCGACGGCAGGTCCCGCGCCGACGCCACAGACACCCGCCCCGCCCACGTCTCCGCCCCCCGAACCGTCGCACCCGATCACGGCCGGTGATATCGCCGCACGCGGCCTGCTGTACCTGGTCCAGTCGTTCTTCCTCAACGCGCCCATCCTGCTGTTCATGCTCGTCGTCTTCGGCGTGCCCCTGAAGATCGTCGACAGCATCGCCAAGACGACGCTCCTGCGCGACACGTTCCTGCCCGGCGGGAAGGTCAAGATCTTCCACCCCACCCAAGGCACGCTCTTCGGGTGGACCGGTGTGCTCGTCCCCATTCGCCTGCTGTGGGCCTTGCTCAGCGCCCTTGGCGCTGGCTTCGTCGCGCTCTTGAGGCTCCATCCCGTGCTCGCACTCTACCTCAAGAAGAAGGCCCCGGAGTACACCTCGCCCGAGATCACGGTCTCGACCTTCCGCAAAGACGGATACGTTCCGGAGCTCACGCCCGAGGAAGCGGCCGTCCTGCTCGATCGGCCGATCAAGGCGATCAACCTGCTGGTGATGGGCTTGCAAGCGCGGGGGGCCCTTCGCATCCTGAGCCGCAATCCGCTCCAGGTGCAGGTGCTGGACCTGTCGCGCGCCGCCACGGATTCCGAGCGGGCGTTTGTCCAGGCGCTCACGCCACGAGGCACGCTGTCGAAGGACGGCCTGCGGGCCGTGCTGGAGGCCATCACGCGAGCAATGCAGCCGAAGATTTGGCGCGCGGACGCTCAGGCCACGACGGACACGTATCGCAACCGGGCGCAGGAGCGCTGGGAGCAGTTGCAGTCCCTGGCGCCCGCCGCACGGCCCCAGTTCTTCAATGCCTGGTATGCGGACCTGTATCTGCACGACACGTTCTTCAACAACTTCGACACGACCTTCGCGCCCATCCCGGCGACGTCCAATACCGACACGCCGCTGACGATCCTGGGGGCGTCCCGCGAGCAGCCGTCGGTCCTCGGAGGCGTCGAGCGGGTGCGGGACTTCGCGGAGGGCGTGGTGGGCTCCATCGAGTCGGGCGCCCAGGCCACGGTCGACAAGGTCGAGCAGATGTTCAACTTCGACGGTGACCAGGGGCAGCGCGCGGGAGCCGCCGCGGGCGCCCAGGCGGCGTTCGCCGTGGGCTACGATGCGTGCCATTCGGCCTGTCATTCGGCCTGCCATTCGGCCTGCCACTCCGCGTGCCATTCGGCCTGCCACGACGCGTGCGCCTGCCATTCGGCTTGCCACTCTGCGTGCGTTTCCTCTTGCGCGGGGAGCTTCTGATGCACGCCGCCGACCAGGATCGTTTCGTCCGCATCGACGGGTTCGTGGCTGCCACCCGCGCGGCCGTGCACGTGCGACGCGAGGATCGGTTGTTGATGATTCGCCCCGAGAAGACGCTCGGCATCAACGACAGCGGCCTCGAGCTCCTCTCCGCCCTGTACGCCCGCGGGGCCGGCCCGTCCAGGCAGGTTCTGCAGCGTTTGGCGGACTACTACCGCGTACCGCTCGACCGCATCGCCCGCGACGCCTCCGATCTGCTCGAGAGCATCTCGTCGATGATGCGCGACGACTTCCGGCCCAGACCCAACGTGCGATTCGCCGCCTTCGATCGCAGCCGGGTCCGGTATCCGGTGCTGGCCGAGATCGCGCTGACCTACCGGTGCCAGAACCGCTGCTCGTTCTGCTATGCAGCGAGCCCGGCCCGTCGCCAGGACGGCCCCGCGATGACGACCGCCGAGGTCGAGCGCGTCATCGATCGGATAGCCCACGAGGCGCACGTGCCCACGCTCTCCTTCACGGGCGGAGAGGCAACCCTGCGCAAGGACCTTCCCCGACTGGTGAGCCACGGGGCCAGGCTGGGGCTTCGCATGAACCTGATTACCAACGGGCTTCGCGCGTCGAGCGAAGAGTACGCGCGCAGCCTGGTGGACTGCGGCCTTTCGTCCGCCCAGGTCTCCGTCGAGGCCGACTCGCCCGAGCTGCACGACCGGATCGTGGGACGCCCCGGCGCCTTCGCGCAGACCGTGGCAGGGATTCGCGCCTTCCGCAAGCTCGGTATCCACGTACACACCAACAGCACCCTGTGCGCCGCCAACCTCGACAAGGCCCTCGACATCGTCCGCTTCGTGGCCCGCGACCTCGGCCTTCCTACCTTGTCCATGAACATGCTCATCCGCACCGGCATGGGGCTGGACCCGTCGATGGCGCCGGTGACCTACGCGCAAGTGGCGCAGGTGCTGCCCGCTCTGGTCGAGGAGGCCAGGACACAGAACGTCAAGTTCGTGTGGTACTCGCCGGTGCCCTACTGCGTCGTCAATCCGGTGCTCGTGGGCCAGGGCGCCAAGTCCTGCGCCTGCGTGGGCGGGATCCTGTCGGTGAATCCGGCGGGCGAGGTGCTGCCCTGCTCGTCTTTCCAGCAGGGCATCGGCTCGCTGCTTCACCAACCCTTCGCAGACATCTACGAGAGCGCTGCGGCCCGGTGGTGGCGCGAGCGCAAGTACATTCCGCCCGTGTGCCGGGATTGTCCGGATGTCGACGTGTGCGCCGGGGCCTGTCCCCTGTACTGGGACGCGGCCGGCAGCTTCGCCGAGATTCCGCGGGCTCGCTCGTCGGACCGGACCGATCGGGAGCGATGGGAGCGGGAGCGCGCGGCGGGCAAGAGCTTCGGCGTGCCCCGTCCCGCTTGCCAGGAGGAAGCCTGAGACATGGGCAACCTGCAATCCTTCGCGCAGTACATCGCGTCGTGCCACGACGTGGTCTCCGCGACCGAGGCGCGGCTGCTCGACCTGCAATCGCGCTACGAGGCATTCTACCAGGAGGTCTCGTCGGTGCGGGAGCAGGAGCTCGCCCAGCTTGCGTGGGAGATCAGCCGTCGGCGCGGCGCGTTGCCCGAGGGGCTGGACGCGGCCTTGTCGCGGGCCAAGGAGCAGGCGGAGCGGGACCTGGACGCGCGCCTGGCGGAGCTGAAGAAAGCGCACGACGAGCTGGCCGCGAGCGCGGAGCAGGCCAGGAAGACCAGTGCCGATCTGGAGGCAGAGGCCCGCCAGCGCAACGTGGACCTGGACGCGAAGGAGGAAGCGCTGAAGGCGAGAAACGAGCAGCTGCTGCAGGGCATCGCCGCGTACAACGCGCGAATCCGGGAGATGGGCAGCGGGTTCGGGTTCCTGCTGAACCTGCCGCGCATGCGGGCGCTGCAGGCCAAGCGCAAGCGCCTGGACGACGAGCACGAAAACGTGGCGGCGCGTATCGACCGGGTGCGCGCCGAGTGGGCGCGCCGCGAGCAGAGCTACTGCACGCGCCAGGACGAGCTTCGTCAGGAATGGACCGACCTGCGCACCAAAGCCACCGCCGTGCAAGCCAAGATCGATCACCTCTTGGCTACGCGGGCCACGGTCGTGGTGCGCACCGCCCTGGAGCGCGTGCTGTTCGAGCTCTTTCCCTCGGCTCCTCAGCAAGGTGACAATCTGCGCTGTCCCCGCTGCGGGTTCGGCAACCCGACGTCGAACCGCTTCTGCCAGTACTGCGCGTTGCGGCTCCAGGCGGACCGTCCGGACCTGGAAGGGAGCCTGCCCGAGATCGCGGAGCTCAACTACCACTTCAAGAGATTCTCGGAGGGAATGAGGGCATGCCAGGAGCTCATCGCGCTGGTCCGCGGGCTGCGCTGCGGCCTGGAGGCCTTCGCCAAGAGCATCGACAGCATGCTCGGCAACGAGAACAGGTACCCGCTGCCCAAGCTGCGGATTGACGTTCCGCAGGTCTGCGCGGACTACAGCCGCAACTTCGATGTCCTGAGGAATGCGGTCGAGGAGCGGGCCGCTCACCCCACCGAGCTCGCGAGGATGGCGGAGCAGGCTTCGCAGCAGCTCAGCCAGAAGAACCTGCAGGGCTATTTCGAGAGGATGGGTCAGGAGCTTTCCGCCCAGGCAAGCTCCCAATGGGGTTGAGATCGGAGAATGCCCATGAAGCGTCTCGCCGCGGTCTCGTTCATGGCAGCAGGCGTCGTGGCCGTACTGCTCGGCCTGCTGTTTCTCGTCGGATTCGGCGGGCACATCTACCGGCTTGCGGTCGCCGGGGTGATGCTGGTCTGCGGCGCCGCGCTCCTCGGGCTCGGTGTCCGGTGGTGGAAGCTGGCCGAAGCCCAATCACCCGAGCAACTGCGCAAGGACATCCTGTCGCTGGCGGGACGAAAGGCCGGCAGCCTCACCGAGACCGACCTCGTTGCGGCCATGCCTGACCGGGCCGGTCGCGCGGTGCAGACGCTGGAAGAGATGGCTCGGGCGGGCGTGTGTACGCCGCGGTTGGTCGCGGGCGTGACACGCTACGAATTCGCCGAGCTCCTATCGATCATTGTCATCCGCAAGTGCAGCCATTGCGGCTGGGAGGCGCCCCTGTCGTCGAGCGCAACCGCGTGTCCGCGATGCGGTGCGCCCATCGTTGCCTCCCGCGGAGTCGACGATCAAGGCATCGGTCTGGACACGCCGGACGACCCGCCCTGACTGCTCCCGTGCGTTGCGGGGCCGATTCCCGCGTTCCACTCGACACCGTTGCAGCAGGCGTGTATGGTCCGACACCTCTCGAGCGTCGGAGGCTATCGTGTTGCGTTGGACGAACCGAACGGCGGGCATCGCGCTGGGCCTGCTCCTGTCTTCAGTGTCGGTGGCGCCGAATTACGCCTGACGGCCGGTGGCCCCGAATAGCGAGGTCTGCGGTCGCCGTGGTGAGACGACGGCGGGAACGGCGCCC
>JAJZQG010000268.1 GCA_021847645.1 Myxococcales bacterium | reverse complement strand
GCGCAGGGACGAACAAGAAAAGCCTCGACTTGCGAGGCTGATGGGACGGCTGCCAGGTCATGCCCTGCGGCGACCCGGAAGTCAGCGAAGGCGGCGAGTACGGCGCCGTATGACCTCACGGTGCGGGAGCTCTTGCGGGCAGCGAGGTGTTCGAGGAACGCTGGGATGTGGGAGCGCATACGGGCGAGGATGCGCTACGCCGCCTTCTGCCCGTCGTCCGGTCGCTCCGACCTGCGACGCAGGAGGCCGAGTCGCACAAGGTCAGTCATCTCCCAGCCCGTGCGCTTCAGGATCGCGTGGAGCGTGCCCGGTGGAAACGTTGCGCCGCGTGAATGGAATGCGACGACCACCTTGCGGCCCGCGGCACCCACGAAAACATGGTGGCTGCCCACGATCGTCACGAGCCTGAAGCCATCGCGCTCCAGGGCGCCCACCAGTTCGCGTGGCGTGATTCCACGCAATTCCGGCAAAGTCATATGGTGATCGCGACGGTCACTGCTTCGTGCTGCGGCGCGCCGCTCGGGACGGGTTCGCCTTCGTGACACGGCAGTTCGCAAGGCACGTGGCGATGCGTGGGCTACGCCCCATCTTCTTGCTCATCGGAGCGGCCTTCGGCGCCGCGCTCGAGATGTCGGGGTTCGGCGACTCTCGCAAGCTGTCCGCCCAGTTTTACCTGCGTGACGTGACGGTGCTCAAGGTGATGTTCACGGCCATCATTGTGGCCGAGGTCCTCATCTTCTTCGCCACCTCGCTCGGAGCGCTGGACTTCGACCGCATGTGGGTCAATCCCACGTACCTGTGGCCTGGCATCGTGGGCGGGCTCATCATGGGGGTGGGCTTCATCCTCGGCGGCTTCTGTCCAGGCACCTCGCTGGTCGCCGCCTCGACTCTGAAGGTCGACGGCATCGTCTTCCTGGCGGGCGTGACCTCAGGCGTGTGGGTGTTCGGCGAGACCGTGAGCTCGTTCAACGACTTCTTCAACTCGAGCTACATGGGCCGCTTCACGCTGCCCGAATGGCTGGGGCTGCCCACGGGTATCGTGGTGTTGTTGGTCGTGCTCATGGCGCTGGCCATGTTCTTCGCCGGCGAGCTCGCCGAGCGCGTGTTCGGCAAGGGAGAGAAGTGGGGATTCAGCTTGATGCCGTCGAGCCGCTGGAAGGTCGGCGGCGCGGCTGCGCTCGTGGCGCTCACGGCCGTGGTGGCGGTCAAGGGGCAGCCGACGATCTCGCAGCGCTGGGCGCGCATGTCGGCGCAGGAGGATGCGAAGCTGGCGAGCCGGGACATCTATGTGCAGCCGGCGGAGCTGGCGGACCTGATGAACAACGCCGGCATGACGATCAGCATCCTCGACGTGCGCTCCGAGAAGGACTTCAACCTCTTCCATCTTGCGAACGCGCAGCGCGTGGACCTCGGCAAGCTCTTCTCGATGATCACGGAGCCCGAGACCATCCGCGCCATCCTCGAGTCCATGGGCCTGCCGTCCACACCGCCGGTGCCGGCGCGTGCGAAGCAAGGGCACGCGGGTCGCGTGCCCCTACCGATTGCCACGCAATGCCCTGCGTCGCAGCTCGCGGGCTGCGACGTGGCGTAGGTTCTCGCGTCGCTCGCTCCTCGAGCCTCCACGCGCCGTCACGCGGCGTGGACGCATCGCTCCGTCCATCCTTCGGCATCCAGCCACATCCGAGCCCATCCCAGCGTTGATCACGCCGCCCGGTCGGCGTAGCATCGGCGTGCGCGATGGGTGATGGAATTTGAAACCCGTTCGAAATGTTCTACATGGAATGTCGCCGTCACTGCGGCTCCAGGTCCTGAAGCGGGCCCGCGAGCTGGCGAGCCGTCAGGTGCTGATCCTCGACTACCCCAAACGCGGTACGGCATTGACCCGGTTGATCGAGTGGGTGGAAGGGCCACACTACTTCGAATTCGTTCGTCAGCCGCTGGCCCCGTCGCTGCTCGATGCTGGACTGGGTGTCAGCCTGCGCGGGCGCACCCGCACCGGGGGCGGCTTCTGGCTGTGCTTTGACCGTCCGGCTGCCTGACGCCAGGCGTGGTCGTGCAGAGAGGGTCAATCGGCTCCGACGCCTTCGCCAGCACAAGCTCACAACTCGTGTGAGGCACTTGAATGGCAGCTGATAGATAGCTCTAGCTACCTTGACACCACTACTGCCATCACGGCCCCAAGTCCCACCCCACCAACGACCCCCAAGATCGTGGTAGTCGTCCGGTCGAACTGGCTGATCTCGACTTTCTTGATGTCATCGAGCTCGAAGGGCGTCTGCGCCCTGTTCTCTCCCTGCACGGTTAGCGTCGAGGCTTCCAACTGTGAACGAACGGGGTGGTCGAACTCGACCCGCTCGCCATTACTTTGGGAGATGCGGGCGTCGAATTCTCCCTTTACCTCAAATAGCCGCCCGTCCGGTCGCTCGACCTGGCCAACCGACACGGCGATGGCCTCGCCCCGGTTGGTGCCGGACACGATAGTCCCCGGCGCGGTCGTCCCACCGTTGAGCTTAGGCAGCTCGGTGGGCTTGATTTCGGTCCAGGAATAGCAGGAAGACAACGCGAGAGGTGCGAGTACAAGCAGTGACCGAAGGCGAACGGTTCCGACCATTTGTTCCTCCGCCTAGGACAATGCACCGGACAGGAAGGGAAAGTCAACCCGCTTTGGGCAGCGTCCAGGAATCCTCCGTGCTCCATGGCCGAGTCGGGGCTGCTCGGTCAAGTAGAGTGTTCGCTCCACGCGCGCGGGGAGGGCGTGCCTGCCTCGTTTGCGATCGCCGCCTCGTGGCTGCGGACACTCGCCGAACAGGAAGCCATCGAAGCAGCCAGGAATGCAGGGAAGACGCTCTCCAACAAGATCCGTGCGGTCGCCGCGAACAGGAGGGCTTTCCCCGAGGCGCTCAGGGACTGGTATAAGGACGGCCAGAAAGGCGATAAACCGAAGTGCAGTTGACGTGCTGACTGACGGTCACCATGATCACCCTCAAAGACATGCAGGGACGGGCTCTCCTCACAGTGCAGGAGCAGGCCGAAGCGCTCGATCTGACACAGAGCAAGACCGGAGAGTGGTGCGCCAACCTGGTCGAGGCCCTCGAAGCTCTGCCCCACCTGCGGAAGCTGACGCTTCGTCTTCGGGGTGAGAGCTTCCCCGCCGCGCTCGCGGCGCTGAAAAACCTGCCGAATCTCGTCGATCTGGGGATCCTGGCGCCGCCTGCGGGGCTGGCTCTCTCTCCGCTGGCGGCCTGCCAGAGCCTGCGATCCCTCCGGATCCTGAGCGCCTATCAAGTTGACGCCGCACCGCTCGGCGCCTTGCTCCGGCTCGAGCGCCTCACCCTGGACGGTACCGTCAAGAGCCTCAAGGTCGTGGGCCGCCTGACTGTTCTGCTCGGTGCCCTGGAACCTTCAGCAAAGATAGCAGTGTCGCCAGCGGTCCAGGAATCTGGTCAGTCGCCAGCGGATGGCGCGTTTGCGAACGGTCTCTTGGCCGTGCGCTGGACGCCCTATCCGATCCTCCATTCGATGAATGCTGCGGACGGCACCGGGGACAAGGTGTTCGCGCCGTTCTCGCTCAGCGAAGAATGGGAGGCGCCGAGTGCCTTCCCGGGCCAGTTCCTGTTCGACCGCTATTCGTCGGATGGTCTGAGTATCGTGTCCTCGGATGGGCTGAGTTACCCGAGCGAGTACATCTCGGAAGCAGCTACGGGGAACAGCACGCCCTTGTTCATGGACCCCTACATCGTTTGGCAGAAGGGTATCAACTACGTCGGAGACCCGGCTGACATCACCTTCGAGCACACAGAGTTGTGGGCGAGTCCCTACGACAAGGATCCAGCCAAGCTGAAGCCAGCAAAAGTGGCTGACTTGGCTCAAACACAAATTGACTTCAGTGCGATGGGAGGGTTCGGCGAGTTCGCCAGTCTTAGTGCCCCACCGGGTGGAGCAGCATTCCCATGCACCGTCAACACCTGGCGGATCCCGGATGGCCAACACCGAGCGATAACCCCCCAGATCCGCATCGACACACTCGCCGGTGTCACGCGGGAAGCCGTCTACTTCGCGGCTCGTTCATGGCAGAGCTATCAGGGCGAGACCGAGACCATCTATCGGGTGGAGCTGGCCTCCATGCCGACCGTGCCGTGATGCAGGCAACGAGACACATCGCAAGTTCACGGCCGCGCCTTCGTCGTGCCCGCAGGTCAGGTGGCCCGGAATGGAGGTGGCCCGCGGTGTGTCTCGCCTGCTGCTGCGCGCTGGATCTCGGATGCGCAACGATGCGGGAGACACGCGTCGACACGACACTCTCGCGCAGCCAGGTTCGCGTGGCGCAGCGGCGCGATGCGGCCCTCGACCGAGTGAGCTTCGGCGCCGAAGTGCTTGGGAACGAGGCCGTCATTCGAGTCGATTGGGTGCCCATGTGCCGGGTGATCGATCAGGAGCGGCGAGTGGTGCGTCAGCAGGTCACGCGCGCTCCATCGAAGGGCATGCTGACAGCCGAGGTCGTCGTTGCATCAGTCAGCGCGGCCGTGGCAATCGGATTGATAGCCGCACACAAGACACACGACGAAATCGGTGGCCCCGTGCTCTGGGTCGCGGCGCCCACCGCCGCGGTGGAGGCTGTCGCCGCGATCGACGACGCCACTTCCTACAGCGACGAGACGCGCACCGTGGTCAAGGACAGTGCGCCCTCTCCGGAGCATGCCGGGCGATGCCAGGGGATCGCGCCGATTGGTCATTCCGTGGCCCTCGCGTTCGCGGGAGCAACGCTCGAGGCGCCCTTGGACCCCCAGGGAGTCGCTCGCATTCGGATACCAGACGATCTCTGGTCGCGCGCCGGAGGCGTGCTCGACGTCGAGGTGCGGATGGACGAACGTGCGATTGGGCGCGCCAGGCTCGTCAAGGCGGGGAAATGAAGCGTCGTGCAGTTGTGTGTCTCCTCGCGGCCGAAGTCGCTACCGCGATGGGATGCATGAACAGGAACACGTCGGTTGAGACGGGAGTCCCGCAGCATGCGGCCTATGAGGTTGGCCCGCAGGTATCCCGGCGCCCCGACGTGCTAGCGGAGCTGGCACAAAAAGGGGAGGATGTGACCGTCCGAATCGAGGCTACGGACGCGTGCACGACACGGGAAGTCATGGTCGCGCAACGTCGACGTGTTACTCGAGTCGAGCCTGGCAATATCCGCTGGGTCGGTGCTGCGAGTCTGGCCGCGTACGGAGCAATAGCGCTCGCCAACGCGGTCAAAGAGCCAAGTGGCGGCCGAGTTCTGTTGACGATTGGACTCTTCGGCGGCTCCGTGGCCGCGGCGTTCGGACCTGTCGCTGCGCGGCGCGTCGAAGTCGAGACGCTGCCGCCGCAGACAACGGATGTGCCCGTAGGGCTGCAACCTTGCCATCGTCGGGCCCTGGTGAAGGCGCACGTGACCATCATGGGCAAGACGGGCGCTTCCGACGCAACGACTGACTCTCTGGGGCAGGCCACGTTCGTCGGCATGCATGTGAGCGACGTGACGACCGTGTTCGTGGACAACGTGGCCGTTCGCAACGTGACCCGCAGTCCGACGGAGTGACCGTCGCGCGCAACACCGGACCGAACCTGGCCTCGCTTCAAGATGGTGCTGACCGGACGGTTACGCCACAGAGTGCCGTCTAGGCCGCCTCCCCGATGGCGTCCAAGTCTTCAAGGACGTCAACGGCATTCGATGCTGCATCGGCGAAATTCTCGGGTGCGGGTTCACGGATGGGCGGTGGCAGGACCACGGGCGGGATCGTCGCGCCCAGTCGGTTCACGGCGTCTCGACGGCGAACGTCCACCAAGTGTGCGTAACGTCGCGTTGTGTTCAAGTTAGAGTGTCTTAAAAGCTCCGCAACGGTAGATATGTCGATCCCCATGGTGAGGGCGATGGTGGCAGTGCCATGCCGGAGCGAGTGGCAGGAGAAGTGCTTCGGGGTACCGGTTGCGCGCCTGAGCGACTCGACCAGGCGCTGCACCGTGCGGATCGAAATCCGCGTGCCTCGCGACGACACGAAGAGCGCAGCCTCGCTTTCGTTCGATATCCCTTTACGATCAGCGATCCATGCCGCGAGGAGTGCCGTCGATTCCCGGTTCAATGGCAGGTCGTGGCGCGTTTGTCCTTTGCCAATCACGTCCACGAGCGTGCCCGTGACCAGGTCAACCTGATGGAGGTCGAGCGCGACGAGTTCGTGCACACGCAGTCCGAGTTGGGATAGCAGCGCGAGGACGGCGAGGGCGCGGGAGCGGGCAACGGGCTCCGCGATCTTCGACGCGGCTAGGAAGAGCTGCCGTACCTCGAAGATTGAGGGCACAGCCGGGTCGCGCTCTGGCTCCTTCATGAAGGGGACGGCAGCGGCGGGGTTGTCAGGCCAACCCAGCTCGGGCACCGCGAACTTCCCGAAGGCGCGCAGGGCAGAGAGCTCCTGGTTCTGCGTTCCGGGGGATCGCGGAGTGCCGTCGGCGCAGGGACGAACAAGAAAAGCCTCGACTTGCGAGGCTGATGGGACGGCTGCCAGGTCATGCCCTGCGGCGACCCGGAAGTCAGCGAAGGCGGCGAGTACGGCGCCGTATGACCTCACGGTGCGGGAGCTCTTGCGGGCAGCGAGGTGTTCGAGGAACGCTGGGATGTGGGAGCGCATACGGGCGAGGATGCGCTACGCCGCCTTCTGCCCGTCGTCCGGTCGCTCCGACCTGCGACGCAGGAGGCCGAGTCGCACAAGGTCAGTCATCTCCCAGCCCGTGCGCTTCAGGATCGCGTGGAGCGTGCCCGGTGGAAACGTTGCGCCGCGTGAATGGAATGCGACGACCACCTTGCGGCCCGCGGCACCCACGAAAACATGGTGGCTGCCCACGATCGTCACGAGCCTGAAGCCATCGCGCTCCAGGGCGCCCACCAGTTCGCGTGGCGTGATTCCACGCAATTCCGGCAAAGTCATATGGTGATCGCGACGGTCACTGCTTCGTGCTGCGGCGCGCCGCTCGGGACGGGTTCGCCTTCGTGACACGGCAGTTCGCAAGGCACGTGGCGATGCGTGGGCTACGCCCCATCTTCTTGCTCATCGGAGCGGCCTTCGGCGCCGCGCTCGAGATGTCGGGGTTCGGCGACTCTCGCAAGCTGTCCGCCCAGTTTTACCTGCGTGACGTGACGGTGCTCAAGGTGATGTTCACGGCCATCATTGTGGCCGAGGTCCTCATCTTCTTCGCCACCTCGCTCGGAGCGCTGGACTTCGACCGCATGTGGGTCAATCCCACGTACCTGTGGCCTGGCATCGTGGGCGGGCTCATCATGGGGGTGGGCTTCATCCTCGGCGGCTTCTGTCCAGGCACCTCGCTGGTCGCCGCCTCGACTCTGAAGGTCGACGGCATCGTCTTCCTGGCGGGCGTGACCTCAGGCGTGTGGGTGTTCGGCGAGACCGTGAGCTCGTTCAACGACTTCTTCAACTCGAGCTACATGGGCCGCTTCACGCTGCCCGAATGGCTGGGGCTGCCCACGGGTATCGTGGTGTTGTTGGTCGTGCTCATGGCGCTGGCCATGTTCTTCGCCGGCGAGCTCGCCGAGCGCGTGTTCGGCAAGGGAGAGAAGTGGGGATTCAGCTTGATGCCGTCGAGCCGCTGGAAGGTCGGCGGCGCGGCTGCGCTCGTGGCGCTCACGGCCGTGGTGGCGGTCAAGGGGCAGCCGACGATCTCGCAGCGCTGGGCGCGCATGTCGGCGCAGGAGGATGCGAAGCTGGCGAGCCGGGACATCTATGTGCAGCCGGCGGAGCTGGCGGACCTGATGAACAACGCCGGCATGACGATCAGCATCCTCGACGTGCGCTCCGAGAAGGACTTCAACCTCTTCCATCTTGCGAACGCGCAGCGCGTGGACCTCGGCAAGCTCTCCTCGCCCGCGTTCTTGGCGGCGATCAAGCAGGCTCCGGACGGCACCGTCTTCTTCCTGGTGAGCAACGACGAGGGCGATGCGACGGCCGCGTACAGGATCCTGCGGGGGGCAGGGGTCGTGAACCTGTACATCCTCGAGGGCGGGATCAACAACTGGCTGGACGTGTTCGGCATCGACCCGTGTGTGGCGATGCCGTTGCCGACGAGCGCCGCAGAGCCCGGTCGCCTGCGCTATGCGTTCGAGCGGGCGATTGGCGAGCACACGGCCGCTGCGCACCCGGGCTGTCCCTGCAAGGAGCTTCCCGTCAAGTGCGACCGCGCCGTCACCGCCGAGGCGAGCGTGCACGAGCACGCGAGCAAGCCGTCCTATACGCCGAAGGTCAAGCTGCAGAAGAAGTCGAAGCCCCACGGCGGGTGCGGCTGATCGACGACCCACCTGCCTTACTGCTCCGGCGCGCCGGGGCTTTGTTCCGACCATCCACCCGACGAACTTGGCTGCCACGCACGCGAAGCTGGACGCGCGCCGTGGCTTGTCGTGTTGCATCGGACGGTGGGGTGCTGGGACGCGATCTCGGTAGCGTGTGCTTCGTCACGCTCACGTGCGTGCTGCGCGAGCGATTGGCAACACGAGGGTGCGGTATCTTTGGCGCGATGCGTTGCGCCACAAGGCGGGTTGTGCGAGCCTGCATGGTATGCGGCTGCGGGTCGTCCAACGGAGAGCCGTGAGTCGAAATAGCATGCTGGAGTCGGCCGAGTTGGTGCCCCGCGGACGTTGCGATGCAACGTGGAGCCGGGACCTGGCCGTGGCCGAACACGGCGGGGACGGTCTGCGCGGCGGAGAGCGGGCGAGCGAGAGGAATGGGGGCGGCACGAGCGAGGTACGCTGCCATGGATCTGCATGACCTGAGCGAGTTCTTCCGGCTGTCGGCGATTCTGAACCTGCAGCTGAGCGCCAAGGTGGTAGGGCGCCAGAACATCGTTTCGATGATCCTGGGGCGAAGGCGGATGCCCCAGCGCGAGCAGGACATCCTGATCCGGGTGTTGCGGTACCTGGACAAGGCGTACGGCGAGACGCGTCGCAGGCTCGGGCCGTTCGCGGTGCTGCATCCGATCCGGGCGACCGCGCTGCTGGCGCGCTCGTCGGCGGAGCCGGTGATGCTGGACCTGCTGACGGAGATGCTGCACGACAAGCTGGAAGACCTGACCCCGGCCACGATGGGTCAGGAGCTATTCGATCGCACGGAGGAGGAATTCCGCGAGCTGCTTCGCGACGTGGACCCGAAGGATGAGTGGTTCCTCATGGAGCGGCTGGACTGGCTGACGCGGCGCGAGCCCCAGACGTACTTGCAGTACATCGGCAACCTGCTGGACCGATCGCACCAGACGCCGGCGCTCGTTCGCGTCAAGCTGGCGGATCGTCTCGACAACACGCTGGACATGCGCATCGACATCGAGGATCCGATCGCGGGCGTGGACTTCTTCGCGAACATCTTCCAGGCGATGTTCGTGAACAACTTCCCCGGCTACCACTCGGATCTGCCGCACCCGCCGTCGTCGCCGCTCAATGGTGCGCAGCGGCTCTACCAGCTGTTCAAGAACGCGGTGGTGCTGTCGATGATGCGGCAGAAGCAGGCGGGCAAGGACGACCCGGCGGCGCAGGCGATGTTCAACGCGCTGGCGGTGGCGAGCATGAAGGAGGCGCAGCGCACGATCCTGCACATCTTCGCGTTCCACGAGGTGGACGTGAGAAAGCAGCGCGACTTGCTGTTGGACGCGATGGGCTATGTGCAAGAGGGAGGGATCGACCACGTGACGCACCCGAACGGCGGCCGGATGCTCGACGGGCTGTTTCTGTCGCGGTTCGAGGATTCGGACCCGACGGCGCGCAAGGCTCGGCTCGAAGCGCTCTACCGCGACAAGGCGCTGATGGTGGAAGGGGCGATCGCGTTCATCGTCATCTTCCTCAGCTTTCTGAACGACCCGGCGTACTTCGTGCGTGGGGTGGGCGAGCAGGGCATCGTGCCGGACTGAGCGTGTGTCCAGACACGGACGGACGGAGCTACTTGCCGAGGCAGTCGTTGCTGCAGCGGCTGACCATGCACTCGGTGCGGGCCTTGAGCCGCAACTGGGGAAGGCTGGATGCGTCGCCGTAGTCCTCGTCACCGAGCTTGAGCTTGCGGCAGATCGGATCCGCGAAGCAGTCCTCGAACTCGTCGATGCACTTGTCGCAGGTGCACTTGACGCACGCGGTCTGCTCGGCGGCGGTGTAGTGGTCGAGACAGGACTGGATGCGATTCTTTGCCTTTTGCTCGGCCTGCTGTTTGGCTTCGGCGACTTGCTGCTGCTGCTTCTGTTCCTTCTCCTTGCAGTCCTTGTAGCGCCAGCCCATGACGCCGAGGGCCACCAGGAAGATGATGCCCGAGATGATGTTGTCTTTCAGCGATGACTTCTCTTGGGCCATCCCAATCCTCCATGTCGGTGAGCCTTGCGTGCGCGGGAAATCGAGTCCGTGACGCGTGTTGCGCGAAGGCGGGCCCGACGGCGGGGCGCAGGATACGCCATCCATCTGAGCGAGGGAACCCGGGTTGGCGCCGCGCAGGGGTTCCGCAAGGCGCCGGGCGCAGCCCCCGGCGCCGGCCCCGCGGCGAATTTCGCGGGCTGCGGGGTGATCGCGGCCCAGCACCGTGGGGGGAGCGCGCTGCGACGAGTTGTTCGAGCCTGA
>JAJZQG010000267.1 GCA_021847645.1 Myxococcales bacterium | reverse complement strand
CATGCAGTTCTCCGGGTCCGCGTCATGCTAGCACGACGCTTTGCGTCGCCCAGGGCGGGAATTGCGCGATGCAACGCGACGGCGATCCGGCTTGACGGGCGCTTCGGCGCGGCGTGCACGGTCGCCTACGCGGGTCGTCGCGCTCGTTGGAGGGACTCCTCGATTTCGCGAAGGAAGCAGTCTTCGGCCCGGACATTCGCGGCCTCGCCGCGGTGTCTGCGCATGGCTAGTGAACATGGACCAGCGCCGCTTCGTGGTGTAGGGTCGTTCGCCGGTGGCTTGCAGATGTGCGTGACGCTCGCTTCGGCAATCTCCATTCCCTCTGAGGGGACGCCGCGTACAGCCGTTGTGCGGGGCGAACGAGCGGGTGGGGGCGATTCGGTGCGTGGTTTCGTGTCGAGGATGCGTGCCGTCGGGCGCCGCGAGGCCTGCCGCGGGTTGGCGCAGGAGCCGGCATGATCCCGGAGCTTCGCGACGTCGCCCTGGCGTTTCCACCGCGCTTCAAGGTGCTGCGCAAGCTGGGGGAAGGCGCGTTTGGCAATGTCTACGAGGTCTTCGATCGCGAGCAGCAGTGCCGCGTGGCGCTCAAGTCCCTCGAGCGACTCGACGCCCACTCGCTCTTCCGGTTCAAGCGCGAATTCAGGGAGCTGGCCGATATCGTCCACCCCAACCTGGTGCGTCTGCACGAGCTGTTCTGCTACGAGGAGCGCTGGTTCTTTACCATGGACCTCATTCGCGGGCAGGGGTTCATCGATTACGTGCGGCCGGGGATTGTGTATGCGCGCGACGCGCCGACGTTGACGCGCGATCAGGAGGCCGCGCTGCCGACGCAGCCCGCGGTGCTGGACGCGGCGGTCGACGGGCTTCGCCTGCGCTCGAGCCTGCCGCAGCTGGTCGAGGGTGTGTCGGCGTTGCATGCGGTCGGCAAGCTGCACCGCGATCTGAAGCCGCAGAACGTGCTCGTGCGCGAGGACGGGCGGGTGGTGATTCTGGACTTCGGGCTGCTCGACGACATCAACAAGGGTACGCTGAGCAGCGCCGGTCCGTACGAGGTAGTCGGCACGCCGGCGTACATGGCCCCAGAGTCAGCTGCCGGTCAGGGCGATGGCGTGGAGTCCGATTGGTACTCGGTGGGCGTGATGCTCTACGAGGCGCTGACCGGACAGCTGCCCTTCGACGGAAGGCCCATGTCGATGCTGCTGCGCAAGCAGACGGCCGATCCGGTGAATCCAGAGCCGTTGGTGTCGCCGTCGCTGCGCGACCTGGCGCGGCTCAGCCTGCGGCTGCTCGACCGCGATCCGAAGCAGCGACCGTCGATCGAACAGCTGCGCGAGGCGAGCAACGCCGGGCTGCGGGTCGTGGTCGACGGGGGGCTCGAGAGCGACCCCGCGCGACGGGAATCCGATCCGTCGACCGCGCTGATCACCCGACAGCCGGCCGAGTTTCTGATCGGGCGCGAGCTCCAGCTCGAGCTGATGCACGCCGCGTTCGGCGTCGTGCGCGACGGCCGCGGCGTGCTGCTGCGTGTCGTCGGCCGGTCCGGCATGGGCAAGAGCGCGCTGGTGCGGTTCTTCGTCGACGACCTGAAGCGTTCGGGTCGGGCCGTCGCGCTCGTGGGACGGTGCTTCGAGTGCGAATCGGTGCCCTACAAGGCGCTCGACTCCCTGGTCGATGCCCTGACGCAGAGGTTGTTGGTCATGGGAGCGGACCAGGTGTCCGCCGTGCTGCCGTCGGACCTGGCGCCCCTGGGCCGGCTGTTTCCGGTATTGCGGCGCGTTCCGCAGATTGCCGACGGGGCTGGGGACGACGACTTCGAAGCGGCCGATCCTCATGAGGTTCGCAGGTCGGCGTTCGGCGCGCTGAGGGTCTTGCTGCAGCGGCTCGCCGAGCGGGCTCCCCTGGTGTTGTGGATCGACGACCTGCAATGGGGCGACGAGGACAGCGCGGCGTTCCTGGTCGACCTGCTGCAGCCACCGAATGCGCCGCAGCTGCTGCTCGTGGTCAGCTACCGGGCGGAGGACAGGGGCACCAGCAAGATGCTGCAGGTGCTCGAGGATTCCCTCGCGAGCGCGGAGTACGAGCACACGGAGTTGGAAATCGGGCCTCTTTCGCAGGCCGACTGCGATCGCCTCGCGTCGCTGCTCGCCGGCGAGGAGGCAGAGCATGACAGCCACAGCCCGCCCCCCGGGCTTGCGCGAGAATCCGGCGGAAGCCCCTTGTTCCTGATGCAGCTCGTGCGCCACTCCGCGCGCGCCGGGTCCCACGCCACGGCTGACGACGCCCTGCCGGTGCGTCTCGACGACGTGCTGTGGGAGCACGTCTGCAGCCTTTCGGAGCCGGCCCAGCGGCTTCTTCGCGCGGTGTCCCTGGCAGGTCGATCCATCGAGCTGGGCGTGGTGCGCAACGCCGCCGGAGTGGCCGAGGAGCTGCGTCCGTCCCTGGACACGCTTCGGATGCAGCGATTGGTGCGTACGCAGGGAATGCGAGGGACCGATCTGGTGGAGCCGTACCACGATCGCATTCGCGAGGTGGTAGCGGCCAGGCTCGGGGCCGACGAACGTCTGCGCATCCACGCCGCCCTGGCGCAGGCTCTGGAGGCAACGGGCCGTGCAGATCCCGAGGCGCTGGTGCTGCACCACCGGAGCGCCGGCAACACCACCCTGGCATGCAAGTACGCCATCATCGCAGGCGACCGCGCGGCGAGCGCGCTGGCGTTCCGTCGAGCCGCCGATCTGTACCGCCAGGCGCTCGAGCTCGACCCCGAGCGCGACACGCATCTGGTGCGCGTCAAGCTCGCGGATGCGCTCGCCAATGCCGGCTACGGGGCGGAAGCCTCGGAGGTCTATCTGCAGGCGTTGCCGGGCGCTTCCCAGTCCGACGCGCTGGAGTTGCGCCGCAAGGCGGCCGAGCAGGCGTTGCGCGTGGGCCATGTGGACGAGGGGATTTCCCTGCTCAAGGACATGCTGGCCGCGGCCGGAATGGCCTTGCCGCGCACGCCGTTCCTGGCTCTGGTGTACTTGCTGCTCAAGCGCGCGTGGTTGGCCCTGCGCGGCTTCGGCTTCCGCGGGCGCTACGACTACGATCCCGAGGCGCTGCGGCGGATCGACGTGGGCTGGGCGCTGGCTACCGGCCTATCCAACAGCGACGTGATCTACGGCGCGTACATGCAGATACGCACGCTGCTGTTGGCCCTTGGGACGGGCGAGCCGTCCCGCATCGCCCGGGGCCTGGCACTGGAGGTCGGCTTCTCCGCGACCGGTGGCCGCAAGAATGCCGCGCGCTCGGCCAAGCTCGTTCAGTCGTCGACTGCGCTGGCGCGCAAGCTGGGAGACAACTACTCGCTCGGCTACGCGTCGTTCGGAGCGGGGGCGGCCGCCTACTTCGAAGAGCGCTTCAACGATTGCCTGGCGCACGCCGACGAGGCGCTCCGGCTCTTCGCCAACTGCACGGGGGTGTCCTGGGAGCGGACCACGGTTCGCCACTACTCGATATGGTCGCTGATGTGGCTGGGCCGGGTCCGCGAGGCCAGCACGCGCGTGCGTACCCAGCTCAAGGCCGCGATCGAACGGGGCGACCTGTACTCCGCCGCCGACCTGCGCATGTTCACGAGCAACATGGCCTGGCTCGCCCAGGACGACGTGCAGGGCGCCCGCGAGGCGGTCGACGAGGCCATGGCCCTGTGGACCAAGCAGGGATTCCACGCGCAGCACTACTATGCATTGTACGCGAGAGGGCAGATCGACCTGTACGAGGGGGATGGCGTGGCTGGGCTCCAACGGATTCAGCAAGCCTGGCCGGCCCTCGCGTCGTCGATGCTGTTGCGGGTCAGTAGCGTCTACATGGAAGTGCACCACTTGCGGGCGCGTTGCGCGCTGGCCGCAGCGCGCCAGGATCCGTCGCGGCAGGCCGAGTACCTACGCATAGCGCAAGCGGACGCGGCACGGCTTGCCGGGTTGGATTCGCTGCTCGGGCCGCCGATGGCTGAGCTGACGTTGGCGGCGGTGGACCTGATGCGAGATGACCAGCCGCGCTGCGAGTGCCAGTTGCGGGCGGCGCGCGAGGCGTTCGAGGCGGGCGGGTTCGCCCTGTACGCGTGCGCCGCCGCGAGGCGCTTGGCTTCGCTGCCCGGCGCGGATTCGCAGGCGGCGCAGATGGCTGCCGCCGCCACCGACTACATGCAACGAGAGGGAATCGCCGACCCGGAGCGATGGACCGACCTGCTGGCACCCGGCTTCGAGCCCCCGCGCCGCCGCACCCTCACGTCGCCAGCCACCTGAGCACCTTGCTCACTGCCCGATTCGCGCGCGTTCGGTGCCCGTCCGGCGTCAGGAAAATGGCCTCCTGGATCGGCCGAAGCGCGCCGCGCACCGCCCGCAGCAGCTCGGACTGCGAGATGAGCGGGAAGGCTTTGGAATCCATGTACGCCGCCGACATGTAGAACAAGTTCCCGAAGTAATGATTCGCGTCGATGCCCAGGTTCGTCGCCATCGACAGCGCCATCGGCACGTTGAGCCATGGGTAGTAGACCGTCGCGTCCCCCTTGACCACGATCTCCGGCTTGCCGAAGGACTTGAGCGCCAGCTTCATGTACTCGCTGAGCTTCGGGTCGATTCCCATCTTGCTCGCCGCCACCCAGTCCACGGCCACCAGGTCCGCTCCAGCCAGGATTGTGTGCGTCGGGTTCGGGTCCGAGTCCGCGAAGATCCCGAACGGCCCGTCCGCGCTCAGCCAGGCGTCGATGAGCCCAAAGTGCACCGGATAGGCACGCAGGTATTCGATCGTCGTCGCGTAGATGCCCCGATCGCAGTGGTACTCCTTGAACTTGTTGCCCAGGGCCAATGCCCCGTAGATGTTCTTGATCGTCAGTGTGTAGAATGCATAACAGTGCGTCTTGTTCTTCGCGAACGAGATGCGAAAGTCCGCGTCGCGCCACGTCAGCGGCACCGGGTGGTAGCCCAGCGCTGGCCCGAAGTGCTGCTGCTCCTGCTGGTCCAGCGTCAGATCCACCAGGCGGTAGCCCCGGCTGCCGTCGTCGACGTAGCCCAGGTACTTCGCCACCTCGACCACGCTCCGGTGGAAGAAGTATTGCCCGTAGGTGCTCTGGGCCTCGACCAGCGTCACGTTGGTGTAGCCCTTGCCCCGTAGCCGGGTCACCAGCGACTCGACCAGCTCCGGATCCGTGTACGTCGATAGGTCGGCCTTGTTGTACGCGAACATCAAGTTCGGCTTGATGACCACGGAGAAGGCGACCGGCGGCTTGCCCGACCTGGCGCGAGCGTCTTCCAGCGTCTGCCAGAACCTGCTGTCGTCGAGGGCCTTGGTCAGGGCGTCGAGCTTGTTGTCGTGGCGGGTCGCGGCTACCACGACTTGGCTCGTGCTGTCGATGGACTCTCGCCGCAGCGTGTCCATCGCCTCTTCCAGCGCGAGGCACACTTCGCCCGAGGGATCCCGGACGCGGATGATGCGCCGCTGGAAGACTGCCGTGGGGAAGTGGTCGTTCCTGACGTCGACGAGGGGTGGGCCGATACGCTCGAACAGCTTGGGAGCGGGCCCGCTGTCGGGCGGATTGGCCAGGTCCGTGATGATGACGCCCGAGGGCTTGATGTCGAGGTCCTTTGAAGCGTAGCGGGAGACGACCGCGCCGAACAGGGCGTCGAAGCGGTCCTTGCCCCAGTACTCGCGCTCGTTGCGCAGCGTGCTGGTGTGGAATTGCACCCGCGCGGCGCCCGCGGCCTGGCGGATCGCGCAGACGTAACCATACAGCAGCGTGGGCTCGCGGATGTTGCGAATGGTCGAGTCCTCTGCCTCGCCGATCGTGTGCGCCGTGTCGATCGTGAGCTGCTGCTGCGAGCCTCCCATCTGAAGGTCGATCGTGCCGCTGACCGCCGAGATGGAGTTGGGCACGATCGCGAACCCGAACTCGTGCTCCGAGGGCAGCACGCGCCGGAGGGTCTCGCGCAGCTGGTAGGCCAGCTTGTCGAGCACCGAGCTGTTGATGCGGAAGGGGAAGGGCGCGAGCCCATGGACTGTCGGCGTGAACGCGGCTTGTACCGTCAGATGCCCCGACGGGATCGTGCAGCCCGGACCCTGGAGCTCCGTGAACGCCACGGACTCGAGCCCGGTGATGTCGAATACCTTGCCGTCGTATCGGAACACCCCGCCTTGGATGTCCACCGTATGGTCGAGTAGGCGCCGATCGGTGATGGCGTAGCAGCGCGGGTTGGAGGCCGGGTCCCCGATCACCAACAGACAATCCCCGAACGACTCGCCGTCGCCCCACGGGAAGTCGGGCGCATGGATACCCGAGACCAGGAAGAACGGCTGAGAGACGTTGGCGCTGTCGGTGACCTTGCCGGCCAGCACCAGGTTCTGGTAGGAGGCGTCGTACAGGGGATTGATGTCTGCCAGGTAGGTGTCGCGCAATCCGCCGTAAGCGAACGACAGGAACGCGACCTTGGCCGCCATGGACTGGCCGAACCAGCTCTGCCCCGTGACCTTCATCGACAGCACCAGGGAGGGGGCGTTGACCAGCTTGAAGAAGAGCTGGCCGGTGCCGTACAGCTTTCCGGAGTCGTCGTCTCCCTCGTAGACCATGGTGAACAGCGTGGTCATGTCCTGGACCGCGTCGAACCCCGGATCGTCGTGGATGTGCTTGACGCCGCGCAGAAAGTAGCTCTTGCCCGCGGCGGAAGTGAAGCGGGCCTCGTAGACCATCTGGCGCTCGCCGGTCTTGGGATCCACCACGAACACGTTGAAAATCCCAGCGCCCATGGCCATGTCCGTGCCCAGCGGGCCGAACGTCAGCGTGCCCTCGAGCTTCGCGGCGTGGTCGGGCTGCTCGAGAAAGCGCGACAGGCTCGCGATCGTGATGTGCGACTTCATGACGAGCTGCGTGCCGTCCAACTGCCCCTGCATGCGTCCGTCCACCGGGTCGGTCTTGCCGACGCCGATCCAGCCCGTGAGCGATTCGTCGAGCGTGAGGCCGATATGATCGTACTTGCCCATGGCGCCTCCTGGCGTGAAGTGCACTTCAAGTCCCCAACGACAGCGAGGCGCATCCTAACAGAAGGCGGCTGCCGGTGGGCAAGGGGGAGCGCCTCCCATCGCGCGGGCCGCACCTTCACGAGATGCAGGGGGACAGGCGATGCAAACCGCAGAACGAAGCGCGAGCGCGCGCGGTCTAGAATCGCTGCGACAGTCCCGACCAGTAGTCGAAGGACTCGCTCTTCTGCGCGCCCCGGGGATCCTCCCGCGCGCCGTACACTGCCACATACGTAAGTGCTTTGATGCGCCCGAAGCCGCGCCCCGGCGGCCCCTGCCGCAACTGGTTGCGCCACGTCCCCGTATCCACGTAGTACCGCTCGAACCGATCGCCCGTCGCCAGCGTGGCGACCTGCGGCTGGTGCGTGTGCCCGGCAACCAGGAACCGCCGCGCCCCAGCCCGTATTGACGGCTCTCTGCCCGCGAACGCCTCGGGCTGCTCGCCCTCGGTCGTCCCGCGCAGCCGCGACGCGATCGGCTTGAGCAGCTTGAGCGGCAGTCCGACACTCCACACATGCGACGCCAGGAGCGCCTGGAACACGTCGATGAGGTCGGGCTCCCACTTGTGGTCGAGACGATCGAGCCATTCCTTCAAGACCGCGCTCTGCGCCAGCTCGTCGAGCAGGCGGATGGCCACGGGCTGCAGGATTGCCCAGATGTCGTGCTCGTCCATGCCGGAGCCGGGGATGTTCAGCAGAAAGTCCACCAGCGCCGACTGCGGACGCACGTCGTCGAACTCCAGCAGCCTGCGGTAGACCTGGCGCAGCGCCTCGTTCGCGACGATCTTGCTGTCGTCGTGAACAGCCCGAAACAGGAACGGCAGGCGTGCGGCGACGTCGACGGTGATGAAGTCGCCGAAGGCCGATGCGTCGTAGTCCGACGCGGGGAACGTGTCCGGCAGCGGCTCTCCGGCTTTCGAGGCGTAGTCCTTCGCGAAGTTGTATCGGTCGTACTCGTGGCCGTGGCGTACGAGCACGCGGGGATCCTGCGAATCGAAGACGTGGTCGAAGGGGGCGTCGGACGGCGGGAGTCCGAGAAAGCTGCGAACCTTGGCACGCAGCTTCGTGCTGCCGTTCGCCAGGCGGTCGTGGTTGCCGGGCAGGTAGTGCAGGCGGACCGGCACGGGGAAAGGCTCTTCACGACGGTCACCGTCGACCGCACGCACGAACCTTCCCGCGGCCAATCGCTGGAAGACGTCGAGGCTCTCGCGCACGGGTGACTCCGCGGCGATCGCGTCCAGCACCTCGAGCAGCTTGGTCTCGAGCGCGGCGGACAGGGCGCCGCATGCCTCGTAGGGGCGCAGGTCGGTGTGCGCCCAGAGCTGGGTCCGATATAGATCGAAGATGTCGCCCGCGAGGACCAGATCGAGCGAGGCCGCGCCATTGCGCTCCGCATCGGCCGCCAGCTCGGCGAAGATCTGCTCGAACGCGGCGCCCGGCAGGTTGCGATCGAGGCCCAGGGCGGGATGTCCGTTGGACGCGGGAATGATGTCCGATGCCACTTCCTCGAAATGCAGATCGGAGATGACGACGAGCATGACAGGGGCTCCTTTCGAGCGGACGGGAGGTTGGGGGAGCCGGCGCCGAGAACGAAGCTAGGCGCTCTGGCCGGCAGGCGTGTCGCTTTGAAGATCTCGAATCACCGCGCGCACCAGGTCGAATGTCCTGCGCGTGGATTCCACCGAGACTCTCTCGTCGGGGCTGTGGACGTTGGTGATGTCGGGCCCCACGCTGATCAGGTCCATACCGGGGTACTTGCCCTGCAGCGCCCCGCATTCGAGCCCGGCGTGGATCTCGAGGATCTTGGCGGTCTTGCCGTACAGCTCGCCGTACTTCTTCTGGAACCTGGCGAGCAGCGGCGAATCGTAGTTGGGGGACCAACCAGGTACCACCTTGCCCGCGCTCACGGATGCCCCGTTTTGCTCCGCGATGGATCGATATCGCCCCTCGAGCTTCTCGAGCTCCTCGGTCGCTGGCGACCGGCTCATCATGGTCAGCTCGAAGCCGCCGTCGGAGGCATCCTTGACGATCGCCAGGTTGTTCGAGACGAACGGCTGCGTCGGATCGCGCGGCGACGGGACGATGACACCGCTCGGGATGTCGTCGAAGAGCCGAATCAGTCTGTCGGAGGCGGCGGCCGTGAGCGGCGGGCGATTGTCCTGTGCGGGCGTCAGCTCGATGCGCAGCGCCGGGTCCTCCTCGGTGAGCAGCGACGTGCGCAGCTCGGCGACCCGGCGTTGGAACTCGGAGGACCGATCGGCGGGCACGCCCACCACGGCCCTTGCCGCGGAGGGGATCACGTTGGGTGCGGTGCCGCCGTTGATGCCGAACACCACTCCGGCATACGCCTTGGCCGAGGCGAGCACACGACTCATGACCTTCAGCGCGTTGGTCCTGCCCCGGTGGATCTCCACGCCCGAGTGCCCACCCTTGAGCCCATCGACCGTCACCTCGAATGCAGCGATCGAGGTCGCTGGCGCGCGGCGCTCGGCCGGCAGGCGGACCAGGAAGTCCCGCCCGCCCGCCGAAGCGATCGTCAGGTAGCCCTCCTCTTCCGAGTCCAGGTTGATGAGGAACCGCGCCCGCAGCCAGCCCGGCGCAACGCCCTCGATGCCCGTGAAGCCTTGCTCCTCGTCCACGGTCAACAGCACTTCCAGCGGTCCCTGCGTCTCCTCGGCCAGCGCCAGCGCGTACGCCACGCCGATGCCGTTGTCCGCACCCAGCGAGGTGCCGTCGGCAGTGACGAAATCGCCGTCGCGCTTGAGGCGAATCGGCTCCCGGTCGAAGTCGAACGGGGCGCCATCCCGCGAGACGCACACCATGTCCATGTGCGCTTGCACGCCGACGATCGTCCCTTGCGTACCGGGGTTGACGCGCAACAGCACGTCGCCCACGTTGTTCTCTTCGTAGGCGATATTGTGCCGCTCGGCGAAGGCCTTGACATAGGCGCGCACGCCCGCCTCGTTGCCGGTCTTGCGCGGGATGCGGGCGAGATCGCCGAAGCAACGCCACACCGATGGGGGCTCGAGGCCGGCAAGGGCCGGATCGACGGGCCCGTCGTGGAGCGAAACGGTACGCTGGTTCGAAGGTTCGGACATGGGGGCTTTCTCCATCAGGCACGCTGGGGTTGAGGGACACGGAGCCTACGTCCACGGCGCCGCGTTCGCCACACTGAAGTCCGCGTCATGCCCGCCCTCTCTCAGGGTGCCGGCTGTCCCAACCAGGTAAAGACCTCGTCGAGCACCGCGTTGCCTTGCGGCCCGTACTCGCCGTGGCGCGCCCCCGGCAACGGGAAGTACTTCACGCGCACGCCCGCGTCCTCCAGCAGGCGTGTGCCCTGGCGCATCAACCCTTGCATGTCGAGCGTTCCGGCCATCGTCGCGACCGATTGCCCGGGATGGAATCCTTCCGGCGTGGGATGCAACGGGCTGCCAATCAGAATCACGCGCGGAAACTTGTCCGGGTATCGCTTGCCCAGGGACTCGGCCCGCAGCGCACCTTCCGAATACCCGATGACCGTCATGCCCGACGGCTCCAGCTCGCGCCCCTGCTGCTCGGCGACCGCAGCGATCGCGGCTTCGATGAGATC
>JAJZQG010000266.1 GCA_021847645.1 Myxococcales bacterium | reverse complement strand
TGCGACCGCCGCGGGCGAGCTCACGCTCGCCCTGGCTCTGCCGACGCTTCAAGGCTCCGGCTTCGCCGGTTGTTTGGCCTCGGCTTCGCGTGATCCAGTTTAGACGCCTCAGAGCATCGTGCCGCCCGGCCGCGCCGTGGGCGCCCGACGCCGCGTCCACGGCTGCCTTCGTTCGGTGAGCTTGCCGCGCACGAACCCACCGAGCACCGGCGCGATGTTGCTCGCCGTGTCGTCGTCCCACTCGCCACCGTGGATGCCGTCCACCGGCTGCAAGTTCGCGCCCAAGAGGAAGAACCCCGGGATCACGTCGTGCGGAATTCCCAGGTCCTGCAGCTCATCGCTGAAATCGTGGACGTCGACACGCACGAGCCGCACGCCCGCCAGCGCAGCCTGCATCTTCGGATCGATCAGCGACGCCGCCACGCCCAAACACGGCCGGCACGTCGTCGATGACGTCATCACCACCAGCGTCTGCTTCGCTTCCGCTGCCTTGGCGCGCTGCGCGCGAAGCTCGTCCTCGAAACTCGCGCCGTCTATCCCCACGTCCACCACGGTGACCTTGCCCACCACGGTCTCGATCGTCTTGGTGTCGCGCGAGAGCTGCGGGGCCGCCGGGGCCGGCGGTGCTGACGTCGGCGCCGCGTAGGGCATCGTCGTGACCGGCGGCAGGTACACGGGAGGCGGCGGGGCAGGGGACGACACCGTCTTCGGGATGACCAACATCGCCACGATGAGCCCGACCCAGCCGATGGTGGTGATCGAGCCGATCGCGATCCCGACACCAGCCAGCGCTCCGCCGCTCTTGGTGCCCTGGCTCGAGCGGATGTCGAAGATCGCCACGACGCCCAGCAGCACCGCAGCCACGCCGCCGATGAACAGAGGCGGGCAGAACATCCCCACCAGCGACAGCACGAGTGACGCCGTTGCTGCAGCGCTCGTGACCTTGGGCCCCGTCGGGACCGGGGCGGACGGGCCCCCGAGCGGCGGGGGAATGGGCGGGGGATTCGGAGCCACCAACGCTGGTTAGCATATTCGCGTCCTGGCTGGCCTGCCCCGCCTTTGTCGCGCTCGGCCAATCTGCTTGACAGCCTCGCACGGAAGCATACATTGCCGCACCCGTCTGCCCAGGCCGCGCCTTCGCATGCTCTCGCGAGACCCGCTTCCTGGCCCCACGTCTTCGTGCCCCTCCGCAGTGGACTCGAGCTTGGGGGGGCAGATGCTTCGATCATCCTTTCGCAGTCCAGGTCGCGTCACGCCAGGTCGCACCGGGGAGGGAAGTAGCCTTCATGAATCACGACAAGCCAGACGCCTCCGCCGACGCGCGATATTTCGTGACGGATGGGGATGCGACCATCGGTCCGGTAGCGGGAGACCTTCTCATCCGCGGTATCCACGCGGGCAAGGTTCCGCTCGAGGCCATGGTGTGGAGCCCCGGGTGGGAGAAGTGGAAGTCCGTGACCGAGTACGCTGCGGATATCGGTGCGCTGCCCAGTGGCGAGATCGAGAAGGCGTCCTCCAAGATCGCGCGGGTCAGCGATCTGCTTCCCGCTCAGCTGCCCCCGATCGATCCGGAGCGCCAGACGTTGGCCGAAGCCCGTGACCTCACCGAGGCCGCTCGCCAGATGCTGCACCTGTGCGCAGCGCTTACCGGCGCCGAGTGCGGCTGGGTGCACGTGGTCGCTCACGACGCGGGCAACGCCATGGTCACCATCGAGGGCATTGGCCCGCGCGCGGCCTTCGGTGTGGGCCGATCCATCGACCCCTCCGACCAGGCTCTTCGCGCCGCCCGCGACGGGCGAACCGTGCTCGCGGAACCGATCCCTGGCGTGGTGGGCTCGGCCACGGCCGCGCGCATCCTGGCCACGGGCATCGCGCCGGCAAGCGTGCTGATGACCCCGGTGCTGTGCGCCGGCAACCTCATCATCATGCTCGAGCTTGGCATCGCGTCCCGTGCGTCCGGCTTCTCTGCTCGCGACGCTGCCGTGACCGAGCAGGTCGCTCGGGAGCTTTCGACCATCGCCCGCAAGCGCAACTGGCACCGCTGAAACGACGATTCGTCACGGCCGGGCCCCTGCGCACGTTGACAGCATCGCGACCGACTGCTATCCGTTCGCGCCTCGAAATTGCGCCATCGGACGGCCCGGTCTCGCCGGCGCCTCCGGCCGGCGCGCCCGACCCTTCGACCCGGTCGCCTGCGCTTGTCGCGGGCGCTGTTTCGAAGAGCCGAGCCAACCAGGATCTCGTCCACCAACGGAGGCCCCATCGTGTTCAGGAAGGTGTGCATCTTCTCGGGAAACGCGAACCCTGCGTTGGCGCAAGAGATCGCCAAGACCCTCGAAATCCCCCTCGGCCAGATCCGCGTCTCGCGCTTCTCCGACGGTGAGACCTTCTGTGAGATCCAGGAGAACGTTCGCGGCGTCGATACCTACGTCATCCAGCCCACCTGCTCGCCGGTCAACGAGAACTTCATGGAGCTGCTCATCATCTCCGACGCCCTTCGGCGCGCGTCGGCCGGCTCCATCACGGCCGTCATGCCGTACTACGGCTACGCCCGGCAGGATCGCAAGGTGGCACCGCGCACGCCCATCACCTCGAAGCTGTGCGCCGACTTGATGGTCTCCGCAGGCGTCAACCGTGTCCTTTGCGTCGACCTGCACGCCGGCCAGATCCAAGGGTTCTTCAACATCCCCTTCGATCACCTCTTCGCCATGCCCGTGTTCCTCGACGGCTACTTGCGGCGCAACTACACCAAGGATGTGGTCGTGGTCTCGCCCGATGCCGGCGGCGTCGAGCGCGCCCGGGCCTACGCCAAGCGCCTCGAAGCCTCCCTGGCGATCATCGACAAGCGCCGCGAACGCGCCAACGTCTCCGAAGTCATGCACATCATCGGCGAGGTCGAAGGCCGAGACTGCGTCATCGTCGACGACATGATCGACACCGCCGGCACCCTGTGCAACTCGGCCAGGGCTCTCGTTGAGAAGGGAGCGCGCAAAGTCGTTGCCTGCGCCACCCATCCGGTGCTATCCGGCCCCGCCGTCGCTCGCATCGTCGACTCGCCCCTGGCCGAGGTCGTCGTCACCGACACCATCCCGTTGTCGGCCGAAGCGGCGGCGTGCGGCAAGTTCCGTGTCATTTCGATCTCTCATCTCGTAGGTGAGGCCATCCGACGTATCCACCACAGTGACTCGATAAGCTCGCTGTTCGCGTGACGCGAGCGTTCGAAGACAGGAAGAGATAGGCATCATGGAGTTCGTCAAGATCCAAGCGCTCCCCCGCTCCGAGCGGGGCAAGAGTTCCGCCGCCCGCCTTCGCCGCGAAGGCAGAATCCCCGCTGTCGCCTACGGCAAGGGACGCGACACCGTGGCGCTCAGCATCTCCCCCAAGGAGCTTCTGACTGCCCTCGAAGGGCCCTTTGGCCTGAACGCTGTCATGGAGATCGTCGTCGACCAGGCCGCCCCGTTCCCGGCCCTCGTGTCCGACTACTCCTATCACCCGGTCACCCGCACCCTCGAGCACGTCGACTTCCTTCAAATCGACCTCGACAAGCCCGTGGACGTCGAAGTGCCCCTGATCGTCACCGGCAAGGCCGCTGGTGTCGTCACCGGTGGCGTGCTTCGCCAGGTCTACCGCATGCTGCCCATCAGCTGCCTGCCCCGGGACATCCCGCAGACTATCGAGCACGACGTCACCGCCCTCGAGCAGGGCCAGGCTGCCAAGGTCGCCGAGGTCAAGCTGCCCGCGGGGGTCACGATCCGACTGCCGGCCGAGCAGACCATCATCTCCGTGGTCGCGCCCGAGGCCGAGCCCGTGGCCGAGGCCGCTGCCGAAGGCGCTGCCGCCGCCCCCGCCGAGGGTGCTGCTGCCCCGGCCGAGGGTGCTGCTGCCCCCGCCGAGAAGGCCGACGACAAGGCCAAGGACAAGAAGGGTGGCGAGAAGAAGGCCGGCAAGTAGCGCGTTTCGCGGCCATCGTCTTCTCTGCACGCTCCCCACGGCACCTGCATGCTCGTCCTGGCCGGCCTCGGAAATCCCGGGCCTCGCTACGCCCGCAACCGGCACAATGTCGGCTTCGAGATCGTCGCTGCCCTCGCCGAGGCTGCCCGTGCACCCGCCTGGCGCGAGAAGTTCCAGGCAGAGCTCGCTCGCTGCACGCTCGGTACCACCGAGTCGCTGCTCATCCGGCCGCTGACCTTCATGAACGAGTCCGGCCGATCCATCCAGGCAGCCCTCGCGTTCTTCCGACTCTCGCCCGCCGACCTCGTCGTGGTCCACGACGAGCTCGACCTTCCGTTCGGCACCCTGCGCATCAAGGTTGGAGGCGGCCACGCCGGCCATAACGGCCTGCGATCGATCGTCGAGTGCCTGGGCTCCTCGGACTTCGCGCGCCTGCGTGTGGGAATCGGCAGACCGCCGCCGGGTTTCACGGGCGACGTCGCCGACTATGTGCTGTCGGACTTCAGCCCCGATGAGCGCGCCGCCTTGCCCGAGATCACGGACAAGGGCGTGAAGGCTCTGCGGGACATCGCCATGCGTGGCGTGGCTGCCGCGTCCAACTCGCTCAATGCACGTCCCAAGCCGCCGAAGGCGCCAGTCGCGCCCGCGCCGGATCGCGCGCACGAGAGCGCCCCGGCTGGCGGAGGATCGCAGCCGCCGCCTCACCCCCCGCGTAGCTGAACGATGTGCTGGCGCCCCGCGGCCGTCCGGGCCCTGTCGCCCACCCTCGCTCCGCAACGTCGCCCCAAAGATGGACTGGCCAGACGAGCCGGCAGGAGCTATACAGCTCGCCCCGGAAATGGCCGTGCCGCGTGGCACTGCCGCTCCTTGCTCTCCCGAACATCGTGAGAGCCACAGGCCGAAAGGAGAACTGAATGCCTGACGTTTCCCCCTCGGTGCCCAAGGGCGCCAAAGAATACGAAGCTATCTACGTCCTGCGTCCCGACATCGACGTCGAGGCCGCCGCCCGCGTCGCGAACCGCGTCTCCGACGTGATCGCGCGCGAGAACGGAACTCTCGTCAAGGTCGAGTCCTGGGGCCGTCGCAAGCTGGCGTACCCGGTTCGCAAGTTTCGCAAGGGAATCTACTACTATCTGCGCTTCATCGCGCCCGGCGGCATGGTCGCCGAGTTCGAGCGCAACCTTCGCATGCAGAAGGACGCCGTCCTGAAGTTCATGACCGTCAAGGTCAATGACGAGGTCGCGGTGGCCGGGGTGCAGGTCGATCCCGAAGAGATCAAGTTCGCTGCGGTCGAGCCCATCGCGGAAGACGAGCTGGAAGAGTCTCGCGAGAAGATCCTCGGCCTGATCGAGCATCACGAGCCGCGCGCGCCCCGCGACATGATGGGTGATGAAGACATGCGCGGAGCGGGCATGGACGAAGACGACGACTCCGCCCCAGCGGATGAAGAGGAGACTTGATCATGGTCGACCGTAACGACGACGACAACGATTTCACCCGCGGTGGCGAGGCAGCAGACGGCTCCCGACGTCGAGGCGGCCGACGGCGCTTTTGCAGGTTCTGCGCAGACCGCAATGCCGTGATCGATTTCAAGGATCCGCAGGCGCTGCGCTACTTCATCACGGAGCGCGGCAAGATCGTGCCGCGCCGTATTTCGGGTACGTGCGCGTATCACCAGCGCAAGATCACCCAGGCCATCAAGCAGGCGCGGAGCATTGCGTTGCTTCCGTTCACCGTCACGAAGTAGCAAGGAGGCAGCCATGGGTCACTCGAAGTTCGAAGTGATTCTTCAGCAGGATGTTCCGTCTCTTGGCACCAGCGGCGACTTGGTCCGCGTGCGCGCAGGCTATGCCCGGAACTTCCTCATCCCCCAGGAAGTCGCCGTGCCCGCCACGGCCCGCAACAAGGCCCAGGTCGAGCACCAGAAGCGCGCCGCCGTCGCGCGTGCGGCCAAGCTCCATGCGAGCGCCGACGCCCTCGCCAAGCGCCTCGCCGAAGTCGAGCTCAGCATCTCCGCGACCGCCGGTGAGGAAGACCGCCTCTACGGCGCCGTCACCACCCGCGACATCGCCGCCGGCCTCAAGGCCCTCGGCATCGAGGTCGACCACAAGACCCTTCGTCTCGCCGAGCCCATCCGTCGCCTCGGCGCCCACGAAGTGTCCGCCTCCCTCGGCTCCAAGGTCACCGCGACGTTCAAGGTCAACGTCGTCGCCAAGTAGCTCCACGCCGCTTTCCTCCCACGATTCGAGATCCCCGGCCCGGTCCGTGCTAAGGGCTGGCGTCGATGGAAATCCTCGTCGTTGCTACCGAGCTCGCCCCCTACGCCCGCGTCGGGGGCCTCGCCGAAGTTGTCGCTGCGCTCTCCAAGACGTTGCGCCAGCAAGGCCATAACGTCACCCTCGCCCTGCCGCGCTATCCGCACTTCGAGCGCGCCGGCCTGCTGGTTGCCCGCAGGCTCAACGCGCTCAGCCTCGACGCGGCGCTGTCGGTCACGGTCTATGACGGCCGCTTGCCGTCCGGCGTCGACATCAACCTCCTGGATGTCCCCGGCTTCTTCGATCGCGACGGCATCTACGGCGATGCCGATCGCGACTACGCCGACAACCCGGAGCGCTTCGCCCTGTTCTGCCGCGCTGCCGCCGAGCTCGCCCGCCAACGCGAGCGCGCCGGTAATCCCGTCGACGTCATCCACGCGCACGACTGGCCCGCCGCCTTGCTCCCTCTGTACGTTCGCAAGGATTCGTCCGGCTTCGTCAAGCGCCCTCCCACCGTGTTCACCGTACACAACCTCGCCCACCAGGGAATCGTCGAGCCCGATCGCCTCGATGCGCTCGCCATCCCGCGCGACCTGTTCAACCCCGAGGGCGTCGAGTTCTACGGACGCATCAACATCCTCAAGGCAGGCCTCGTGTTCGCCGACGCGATCACCACCGTCTCCAGGACCTATGCCGCGGAGATTCGCACCCCGGAGCTGGGCCGTGGCCTCGACGGTGTGATCGCCTCGCGCGCGAGCCGTGTGACCGGCATCCTCAACGGCGTCGACTACGCCATCTGGAATCCAGCCACCGATCCGCATGTTCCCGCGCGCTTTGACGCCGAAGATCCGACCGGCAAGTCTCTGTGCAAGACGTCGCTTCTCAAAGAGCTCTCGCTCGACATGAATCCGCAACGGCCGGTCGTCGCCGTCCTCGGCAAGCTCGTCGACCGAAAGGGCACGGACCTCGTCGTGCAGAGCCTCAACAAGCTGTTCCTCTCCGACCTCGCGCTCGTCGTCGCTGGCGACGGCGATGAGGCGATTGCACGGCGCCTCGACGCTGCCAAAGAGCGTTTCGCCGGTCGCTTCGCCTTTGTTCGCGCTCCTTCCGATGCGCAGCTCCATCGCATCGTGGCCGGCGCGGACATCGTCCTCGTGCCCTCGCGCTTCGAGCCGTGCGGCGTCACGCAGCTCTGGGGCCAGCGCTACGGCACGGTCCCTGTCGCTCACGCCACCGGCGGTCTCGTCGATACCATCGTCGATTGCGACGCATCTCTTACCACCGGCACCGGGTTCCTGTTCGACGAGGCCTCACCCACGAGCCTGCTCTCCGGCGTGCAACGGGCCCTTGCGGCCTACGGCAGCGACGCGTGGCCCAAGCTGCGTCGCCGCGTGATGCGACTGGACCTCAGCTGGGATCGCCCCGCCCACCAGTACACGCAGCTGTTTCGCTCGCTTCAAAGCTGACGCGCGCAGCAGCCGCCCTACGGCTCCTCCAGCGCCTCGGGCTCGCTCCCACTCACTCGCATCGCGCTTCGCTCGCTGTCCACGAGCGGCGCCGTCACTTCCATCGCACGCGCCAGCCACGACGCGCGAAGCCACACCAGCCCCAGCAGGATCAGCTGGTGCATGACGAATGACCAAATCGCTCCCGATGCCGTGAGCCATCCGGCCGATCGCAGGAGCCACAGCTCGACGATCACGAGCAACGCGCCTGCCGCCGCGCGCGCCCACCACGCCGCCAGCAGCGGCCAGCAGAACGAACGCACGCTGCGCCATGCCACCAGCAGGGCGCCGGCCGCGTCGAGCCCGCCGCGAACGACAGCGGCCCTCGCCACGTCGTGCACCACGCCTGCCGCGAGGACCACCAACGCGCCCACCGCCACGGCCGCCAACCACAGCATGTCCCGCAGCGGTGCCGATTGCGCGGACGAGGAGCTGCCCTGCAGTGCCTCTGCGAGCAGGTAGAACAGGCCACCCGTCGACGCCGCAACCGCTGCGTACACAGCCCATACGATGGAGAGCGGACGCAGCGACGCCACGGCTCGCGCGCTCACGCGGGACGCGCCCGCGGATGGCGGGCTCGCCAGCGCCGACAGCAGCACGGCGTTGAGCGCGATGCCGATCGGAATCATCAGCACGGACACCAAAGCCGCCTGAGTGAGCCACGCCTGGAGCCCGACGCGATGCAGCCGGACCAGCTCCATGAGCATGAGCGACCCGGGCTCGAACAGCACCCGATCCCCGCCCGGCCAGCCGCCCGTCGTCTTCGTCGCGATCGCACAGGCCGGATACGCGGCAATCGCGGCCACCACCAGCCGTACCGCGTAGACCAGCAGCACATACTGTGCTCGCAGCAATACCGAAACGCGCAGCCCGCGGCCGTCGTCGATCATGGCGCCACCGCGTACGCAGCAAGAGCCAGCGCGTAGGCCGCGCGGTCCCACACACGCCACGCCCGCGGCGCGCCCCGCACCCGCAGCGTGTTGTTCGCGAGATCCTCGTCGAGCAGGATCCGTCGCTCGGGATCGATCACGACCGACGAGATGTCCTGAACATCCGCCACGGGCAACGCGACCTGTCGCCCACGGCCATCCCAGTGGATTCGATGCACCGTCCCGTTGGACGCCGTCACGTCGATGTCGACCGGGAAGGTCAGGTTCCCGCGGCGGGTCACGACGATGCTGCACTTCCGCGCGTCATCGCACCGGGCGTCTGTCATGGCGTAGTCGACCCAGCCCCGGTCGAACAGCGCGGTGCCGAGCTCGCGCGCGGCGTCGTCACCCACGGTGTCCCGAACCGCGCCGAGCAGCTGCGATGGGCCGGGATGATCGAAGCGATACCGGCGCGCATACCTGCCCAGCGCCCGCTTGGCGGCTCCCGGTTCGTAGGCGCGGTCGAGCGTGCGCATCACCAGCGCCGTTCGCGCGTACACCAAGAGCCCGTACGATCGCCACGACACGAACGAGTCGGCCGGCTGCGCGATGATGTCGTCGTGTCCGGCCGGCAGGCCCAGGTACCGCAGCAGCCCGTCCGTTCCCCCGGTCGACCAGCCGATCGCCCACAGCGATGCCTGTCCCCAGCCTTGGTCCAGCGCCTCGTACGCCGCGTACGACGTCATCCCTTCATCGAGGAACGGCCAGCGCTCTTCGTTGGTCGCCACCAGTCCGTAGAAGTACTGGTGCCCCAGCTCGTGCAGCGTCAGGCTGCGCACCCAGCCGGCTTGCGAGAAGGCGTACCACGGGCCGCCCGTCGTGATGAGCGTCGGATACTCCATGCCCCCCGCCTCTTCGGCATCCGGCGGCGGGTGAACGATCGTCAGCGTTTCGTACGGATATGCGCCGTAGCTGTGCCCGTACGCGCGCAACCCGAACGCCGCCGCGTCGAGCTCCTGCTCCCCGACGGCCTCGCATCCCGCAGGCACCAGACAGCGCATCGCAATGCCGTCCGATTGCCTCGTGAGCACGCGGAATCCGTCGTAGGCCGCGAACGCGAAGTCGTGGATGTCGCGCTGCACGTAGTGCACGACACGACGCCCGCCCGCATGCTCGTCCGCGACCTGCCGTCCCGTCGCGCCGACCTCGTAGCCGTCGGGCACGTCGATCGTCACGTCGTAGTCGCCGAAGTCGGCGTAGAACTCGGACAAGTGGCGGTAGGGAAAGTGAGCGAACGTCCCGTCCGGCCTCAGGCGCGCGATCTTCGGGAACCATTGCGCGACCATGTTGAAGCTGCCCGCGTAGCCCGAGCGCTCCACGACCCACGGAAGGCGCGCATCGAAGGCCACGTCGACATGGATGGTCTGCCCCACGGCGACGTCGCCCGGCAGCGCGATCGCCAGATCGGTCTGGTCGTTGGGGTTCGCGTCGTCCGCGTTTCTGGCTGACGGCCACAGATCCTCGCCGCCCATCTCGCGCACGGCGAAGCGATTCACATCCAGCTCCCCCGGAGCACGCAGCGCGCCGCTGCCTCGTCCTCCCGCATCTCGTTCCGACAGGAAGGTGGACTGCTCGTTCTTGAACGCGTTGAGGTACGCGTGCACGTACAGGGTGCGAACGCTGGCTCGCGATCGGTTCGTCCACGTGATGACGCCTTCCGCGTGGACGACGTGCGTATCTGCGTCGAGCTTGGCGCGCAGCGTGTAGCTCGCGACGGCGCTCGCGTTGCGACGCATCGAGGCGTCGCTGTCGAAGCTGGGCCCAAGCCGCTCGTCGCAAGGAACGCGGGGATTGCTGGCAGGCTCGACCGGCGCGTAGTCAGGCCCGCCTCCGGGCGGCGGTGCAGGGACCGGAGCGGCGTACGGTGCCGTGGCTACCGGCGGCAACACACCGCGCATCACCGACGCGACGCACGCCGCCGTCAGCGCTGTCGCAACGGCTGCTTCGGTCGCTGTCCGCGTGATCTTCATGGGTCGATTCGCTCGCGCGCCGGACGATCGAGCTAGATGGCTTGGGCCGGAAAAGTTGCGCTGATGGAGTCAAGTTTCGTCAAGGCAGAACTCGAACGGCATTCGGTCTTGGCGATGCCCTGCCTGACCGCGGGGGCAGCGACCAACG
>JAJZQG010000265.1 GCA_021847645.1 Myxococcales bacterium | reverse complement strand
TCCTGCGCAAGGGCGTCCTGTCCAAATAGGATCAGGGCCGGCAGGGAGGCGAGCACCAGATGGGCGCGAAGCAGCGAGCGGTTGGATTTCATGTCTAGCCTTCGAATGGTCCTGACGTGCGCCGCGCGGTCACTGGGGGCAGACCGGGGGCGCGTTCTTGCACACGGTGACTTGCGGGTTGTAGTAGCAATCCCAATCGGCACAGTCGACGAAGCCGTCCTGATCGTTGTCCAGTCCGTCGGAGCACAGCTTGTCGGGGCAGGGCAGCGAGTTGCCGGCTGCGTCGGTACACATCGTTCCGGCCGGCGCACCGCTCTCCTGGCACGCATAGCCGCCGACCGCCGTGTCGGGGTTCGGCAGGTTCCTGCAGCCGTAGTCGGCGCAGTCGGTGTAGCCGTTGCCGTCGTTGTCGATGCCGTCGTGGCATTTGGCCCAGGTGTTCTCGAGCTTCTGGGCGCAGTACGCGACAATGGCCGGATCGGTGGACTTGGAGCAGGAGTAGTCGCCGCAGTCGGTAAAGCCGTTGCCGTCGTTGTCGATGCCGTCGGAGCACTTGGCGAGCGTGTTCTCGCCGATGTTGGCGCAGTAGGCCGCGACTGCGGGGTCGGTGGACTTGGAGCAGGAGTAGTCGCCGCAGTCGGTAAAGCCGTTGCCGTCGTTGTCGACGCCGTCGGAGCACTTGGCGAGCGTGTTCTCGCCGAGGTTGGCGCAGTAGGCCGCGATCGCGGGATCGGTGGACTTGGAGCAGGAGTAGTCTGCGCAGTCGATGTAGCCGTTGCCGTCGTTGTCGATGCCGTCGGAACACTTGGCGAGCGTGTCCTCGGGCGAGCCGTCTCCCTTGCAGACATCGAGCGACGCGCAGCTCGGATCGCGGCAGTCGGTCTTGCCGTTGCCGTCGTTGTCGATGCCGTCGCGGCACAGCGCGGGCGTGTTCTCGGGCGTGACCTGCTGGCTGCCTTTGCAGACCGTCACGTACATCCCGTGGCTGCAGCTGAAGTCCTGGCAGTCCGTGAAGCCGTTCTGATCGTTGTCGATGCCGTCCGAGCACAGGGCGTTGGTGAACTCGTTCGAGCAGCAGTTCTCCAGGATCGCCTTGCAGTTCGCATCGCCGCAGTCGAACTGGCCGTTGCCGTCGTTGTCGATGCCGTCGTGGCACAGCTCGACGGTATTCTCCTTGACGGGGTTGGGGGGATAGGGAGGCACGATCTCGCCGCATTGACTGGAGTGCCAGATGCAATCCGGGTCCTCGCAGTCGATCAGGCCGTCGTTGTCGTTGTCGATGCCGTCGCTGCAGGCCTGGTCGTTGTTCTCGTAGCCGAAGACGGGCCGCGAGGGGGAGGTGTAGTTGCAGCTCAGGAAGGCGACGGTGAGCAGCGGCAGCGCTGTCAACGCCCGGGCCCACCCGGTCCTGGAGGGGAATAGAGTTACCACTTCAAACAACTCGGTTTGGGTTCGCGATAGCGACGTTCGAAAGACACGTAAATCATGCACGAGGTGGGCTCCAGCTTGGCCGCGTTGAAACGGCCTTGGGCAGCCATCTCGCGCAGCCGGGCCCCCAGCGCTTCCATGCCCGCGGGGCTGGTCATGTGCCGGACCTTGCCCAGCGCGATGTACTCGTTGACGGCCAACGCGACGACCACGTCGGGGATGCCCCGGATTGCCTCGGCGACCTTGGGGTCCGCCCGCAGCTCCGTGGCGAGCTGCAGGGCGTCGGCCATCGGCAGCTCCTTCGCCATGTAACAGGCCTTCTCGCACTCGTTGTAGGCCTGGTTGTGGAACCACTGCTCCGACATGCCGTCGACGGTGGACACCACGCGGTTGTAGGTCCTGCCCTCGTAGCCCTCGTTGACCGAGTGCACCGAGGTCACCACGAACGCGGGCACGCCGTGTGCCCACATGCCGCGTCGATGCACGATCGCATCCCACTGCACCCGCAACAGGTCGGGCGAGGCCTGCTCGTCGCCCACCGTCATCACGTGCGCAAACCCGTTGCTCACCTGGGAGCGACGAAGGTCCGGGCACTGAAACAGAATGCGGCCGTAGCCGTCGCGGTGCATGTCCTTGGACTCGCAATGCCACACGCCGCGACGGGCGTTGAGCGTGGCGTACTTCGCGAGCGCGTAGAGCTCCTTCGGATTCCAATCGCCCCAGGCGTGGACCGGGCCGTGGCTCTCGAGCGTGTTGAAGCCCGCCAGACGCGACTTCACGCCTTCCAGCGGTCCCTCCAACACACGGAAGCTGTCACCGTCGTTGAAGTAGACGGCCGTAGGACTGCCGTTGATGAATACCAGAGTGGCTGGTTCGGCTTGCGTGGTCCCACTGGCCGTGAGCGTTACGAGCAACGCGAATAGCCAGATCCACGCGGAACGAAGGGATCTCACATTCACCTCGGCTGGCTGCGCCGTGTTGACGCGCCGCCAGGGTCGGCATTCGATCGCGAGGCGCGTCAGGAACGAGGTCAGCTTACTAGGGCCGTGTGGCGTGTCAACGGTTTCCTGGGCTGTCGGGACGTGTCATGCGGTCGAGCGCGTCGATCACCAACGCGTGCAGGTCACCTCGATTGGGAAGCGCCGACATCAACCCATACATCGGCGCCGTCTTGCGCGCCAGCTCGGCCCCCGACATCCCACCCCGCTTGGAGGCTATTTCGGTGAGCTTGCTGGCTACCCTGGCGGGAAGAACGCGCATCACCGCCGCCGCTGCCTCCACCTTCGACCGGTCTAACCACCTGTCCAATGGCTCCTTGCGCGACGCCTTCACTGCATCTTTCAGGTCTCCCAGGAACGAGTCGACCACTCCCACGTGCGCCCGGTTCACCGTCATGTGCAGGCTCGGCGGCGACTGCTGCCGGTCCAGATGCCAGCCCAGCTCCGTCATCCGATCCCCCACCTCGTAGATGTCGACGTCGTCCCCCGCTATGGCAAATACGCTCATGTGCGGCCGCCCGAGCACCCGCAAGCCCGGTATCTGCTCTGCCCCCGTGCGAAGCCGCGCGGTGGCCCCCATCACCTCCCGCGCTATCTCCTTGTATCCTTCATACCCCAATCGATTCAGGATCGCCCAGGCCGCCGCAATCGCTCCCCCAGGCCGCGTCCCCGTCATCGTCGGCGATACGTAAATCCCGCCCGGCCAATCCGTGCAGGCAAAGTATTGGTGGCGACGAAGGCTCGCATCGCGGTAGAGCACCACCGACGCACCCTCCGGGGCATATCCATACTTGTGCAGGTCGACCGACATAGAGGTGACACCCGTCACCTCGAAGTCGAACGGCGGCACCGGGTGCCCGAGGTCCCGCACGAACGGCAGCATCATGCCGCCGACACACGCGCGTCGACGTGCAGCAGCAGGCCGCGCTTGGATGCGACCTGCGCCAGCTCCTCGATCGGGTCCAGCACGCCCTGGGGATAGGAGGGCGCCGAGCCGACCAGCAGAACGGTGTTGCGGGTGATGGCCTTGCGCATGGCCCGCACGTCGGCGCGGAAGTCCTTGCCGACCGGCACATGCACGGCGCGCACGCCGAAGTAGTGGGCAGCCTTGTCAAAGGCCGGATGCGCCGTGGATGGCAGCACCATCTCCGGGGTGCCGACCCGCGGCGACTTGGCCCGGCCCACTCGCGCGCCGCCTTGACCGCCATCAGGATGCTCTCGGTGCCACCCGTCGTCATGTTGCCCGCAACCGCAGCGCCGCCGTGCAGGATGCTGCCCACCATCGACACCACTTCGATCTCGAACCGCCGAAGACTCGGGAACACCGCCGGGTTCAGCCCGTTCTCCGAGATGTACACCCCATACGCCTTACGCGTGAAGTCCGACAGCTCGTCGCCCGCATGGAACACCAGGCTGAACACGCGCCCGTCTTGCCAGCGCACATCCTGGTCCCGCGCAGCCTCCATCGCCCCAAGCAGCTCGCCGGCGTCCATGCCCTGCTGCGGCATCGGCTTCCACGCGATCGTCATCTGTCAATCTCCCTCGCGCGGCGCGCGCAGCGTGATCACCGCCTCGGCCGTCGCGCGGATCTCCGGCCAGCTCGAGACCATCGGCAAGTACTGCCCTTGCTTCCACAGCTCGTGCCGATCGCCGTAGTGCGGAGAGCCAGGCCAGCCCGATGAGCCCGTGTCGATGAGCCACTGGCCATGGTCCATGTCCGCCAGGTCGATCACCTGGCGATACGCCGGCCCCGCCATCGTGCGAAATGGCGCCTTTGGGTTGCCCAGGTCGAAGTGAGACTTCCACACCGAATCCAGCCCGCCCGCCGCCTCCGTGCGCGGCAGGTTCACGAACCCCGCAATCGCCTTCTCCGATCCGAACAGGTGCCGGATCTGCAAATCGTGGATCTCTCCCCATCTCCACCGTAACGGATCGCTCCCCTGCTCGTCGGCCAGACGAGCCACCGCACGCTTGAACGACCCTATCAGCACGTCCTTGCGCTTCTCCACTGCCGCCGTGCTCCGATCTTCCCACACCGGGTGATCCTCCTGGTCGAACCACAGATCGGCCACGTTCGTCGAGTAGCGCTGCGCCATGACGAACTCCAGCCCGCGCTCTTCGAACTCGTCGCGAAGCGCGTGGGTCACCGAGTCGCGGTAGGTCACGAAGAACACCGTCGTAGCCGCCGAGTCCCCCGCAGCTTGCGTCGCACCGGGATCGTCCCCGTCGCGAACAGCGCAATCGTTCCCGTGCGATCCGCAGCCTGCCACGCTGCCAACGGCGTGCCCACGCCCAGCAGCGCGTGACGCAGCGACGCGACCGAGGTCGCCCGGTTCGCCAGCCCGAATTGATCGATGCTGCTCGACAGCTCGCCCGGCTCCCGCTGAATCGTCACCGGCGGCGCCCACGACGGGAACAACCCCGGGTACATGTCATTCATCACCGGACCGTGCCGCGTACGACGGATGGTGAACCGACGCTCGGTGAACGAGCTGCCGTCACGCACCTTGACGATCTGCTCCTCGCGCACGAACGGCACCCAGCGGCCGTCGACCTCGACCTTGTCAGGGTCGTCGGGCTTGACCCGCTCGACGAACAGGTCGACCGCATCGCCGACCGCAGAGGTAGTGCCCCAGGCGACCTGACGGTTGTGGCCGGAGATGACCCAGGGAATGCCCGGTATCGTGGCGCCGATGACGTCGATGCCCGAACATGAGCGACGGCAGCATGTGGGCCATATGGGGGTCGTTGGCGAGGATGGGCATGCCCGATGCCGACATGTCCCCGGCCACCACCCAGCCCTTCGAGGCCCGGCTCAAGCGGGCGATGTCCTCGGCCATGCCCTCGCCCTGGCGCGCGAGCGTGGTGTCGCGGGGCGCGTAGGGGCGAGGCGGGAACAGCGCCCGCAGCTCCGGAGCAATGGCCGGGGGCAAGCCGTGCACGGGCCCCGTGGCCTGAATGCTCGTTGCCCCCTTCCAGGGCGCGTTGCCGTAGATCTTCTGTTCGACGCGTCGGACAGGCCGACCGCGTTCATCCCCGAGAACCCGCCGACAATGCCCGTCCAGCCCACCACCGCGAACGGCTGCCCGATATCGGGGTATTGGACGTACAGCACCGTGTGCTGGTGGCTCGTGTTGGTGTCGAGCAGGGCGAAGTGCTGGGCGAGCAAGGGTGTCCCGTCGCTCGTGGCACTGCCACGCAAGGCCAGGCTGATCGAGGTGGGCTGGGTGCGGCCGTCCTCGCGGCCCCGATTGGGCACTTCCCAGGCGGCCTTGCCGTATCCCTTGGTGGTGAACGTGATGCGCTCGTCGCGCATGAACCGCGCGTGGGCGGGAGGTGGATCGGTGATCAGCGACAGGTCCCCGCCCTGCACGAGCAGCGATACCGCCGCCGCCGCGGGAAAGCCGCCGTCGGGCAGGAACGAGGCCACGGCCTCCAGCACGCCGCGCTCCACGAGCTTGCTGGTCGTGATGTGCGGATTGCCCGGCTCGTAGATTGTGTCGTCGAGCTGCAGGCGAATCGAGGCGGGATTCGGACCTTCCGGAATCGCCATCAGCGCCTGGTCCTTCAGGACGATCCGGATGGGGCGATCCGGCGGAACCTCGGTCATCGTGGCGTGCGGCGACGGATCGTACGGGGAGAAGGGGTGCTCGTCGGTCTCGTCGACCTGCCCGTCGCCATCGTTGTCGACTCCATCGCTGTCGAGGCTCGGGTCGAATTCGAAGCGGACGATGGCCGGTGCCTGGATGGCCTGGATGAAGAAGGTCATCGAGCGGAATCCGAGCATCGTGTCCGTGAAGGTGTTGAGCGTGAGAACTGGTCGTAGGCAACCCCGGAGCCGTCGGCGATGCCGTGCATCTCGTGGATGTACTCGGCGGGAATGTACTGCTCCATGTTGCGTGCGCTCTCGAGCATCAGCAGGGGCGAGAAGCGACCGTCGTCGTACTCGGGCTCGGCGTAGTGCTTCATCACGCTGGCGATGTTCGGGCGCGAGCGATTGAGATAGGGCAGTATCGAGTTGGTGAGAAGTCCCGCGTACAGGGAGCGAATCCTGCCGGGGAACATCCGGCCGTGCTGCACGCCGGGGAGACGCGTCGCCGTGAAGCTCGACGACCGTCATATGCCACGGGTCATCGGCTGCCTGGCAGCCCGACGCGAATGACACGCCCAGCAGCAGGCAGGCCGCGATGCCCACGGTGCCGCCCTTGTTTCCGCCTCCAGCCCTTCGGACACTCGCCTTCGCTCGTTCATCCCCCTGAACCCCTCCACACCCCCTCATGCCAGGAGGAAGATGCCCGTCATCAGCAAGACGCCCTGCACGATCTTGCGGAACTTGAGCTCATCGACCTTGCGGTGGACCAGCTCGCCCACCAGGATGCCGAACGCCAGAGCAGGCAGGATCGCGGCGGACAGCATCAGCGCGGAGCCGTCGATGCGCCCGCTGAATACGAAGGAGACGATCAATACCGTATTGAGCACGAGCCACAGCAGCGACAGGGTCGCGCGGAATGCGTGCTTGTCCGGGATGGATCGGCTGGCGTAGTAGACGATCATCGGGCCGCCGGAGGCGAACATGCCGTGAAAGACGCCGCCGACGACGAGGATGGCCGAGGCCTTCCAAGGGGAAAGCGGGGCGGGGGGGCGGGCGCTGCGCAGCAGTCGAACCAGCTCGAGCACGGCGACGAGCACGACGAACAGGCCGAGCACGTGCTTGAGGCCGGCGGCGCCGAGCCTCTGGAACAGCAGCGCGCCCACACCGAGCCCCAGCCCGCACAGGGGCAGAATCCGGGCGAACAGCAGGCGCAGCTGCAGGTGACGCAGCCCGCGCAGCACCAGCAGCAACAGGATGCCGTCCATTGCCCAGCCGTCGTTCGTCGACGAGGTCATCCTGGCCAACGACGCGCGCGACCGCAGATTCGGAGAGCAGTGGGCCCACGCAACGCGCTTGCCCATCACAGAGCGTGTTGATGGTGCCGTCGTCGCCCACGCACGTCGTGCCTGCCATGGCCCTTGGCGCGCCTCGCGCAGAGCCGTCCACGGGAACCTCGCATTGTCTCCGCGGCGCAGGAAGTCCCGCGCCGACCTTCAGCTACGCCCCTTGTACGCGGCGGCACGACCCAGCGTCAAGAATGAAAACGGCAACAGACTGGAGCTTGTCTGAATTGGCAGCCTACCGACGTCGGCCATCGTGGGCGTTCGAACATTCGCCTGTTGAAACGACTGCGAAGGAGCCCGTTGCCGGCCCATCTCGTACGCGAATCGCTCGACCAAGCTTCCTCCGTCGGGTGCGTCGATCGCGCACAATCTCCCGCAGCGCTTCGCCGATGTCATGGAAGCTCTCGGCGACCGTCATCTTGCGACGCTCGATCAGCGACAGCAACTCCTCGGTGCGCGTGCGGTCCGCTTGCGCGCGCTTGTGCGCCGCAGTCACGGCCGCTGCCGTCTTGTTGTTGCCGTTCGACTTCGCCATCGTCGTTGCGCACGACACGGAACGCCTACGCGTTTCAAGGGGGACGACATCGCCGAGCGGCCCCTGGATCTCGCGGCTGGAGTCGTCAGGTTGCTGCCATCGCTCAGCGAGCAACCCGGCGCAGCGCAGCGCTGACCAAAGCGCGTAGCCATTCCCCGTTTGCGTTCCGTGTTGCTAGTCGAGTGTTGCTAGTTCTCCGGACAGGCACGACTGGGAAACTGCTAAGAGCTATGCCGGTTCTGCCGGGGCTCGCTGACTGCCGGCGAATCACCCCGTCTTCGCGGGGTCGTTCCCGTTCGGGCGGGGTCGTTCCCGTTCGGGCGGGGTCGTTCCCGTTCTTGCGCCCGCGCGCTTGCTACGCAGTTGCCTCGCAGGCCCGCGTTTCCGGCGTTCGGTTGCCGCGGCGGGCCATGCCGGTCTCCCCGGCGCAAGAGGGGCGTCGTCTACGAAGGCGCTCGTGCCCGGGCGCTTGGGGCACCGGCGCAGCGCGACCTCAAGCCCCCGACGGCCAGCCGGAGATCATCCAGAACACGCCGAGTCCGGAGGCGAACACGCCGCTGGCGACCATCAGGGCGCGAAGCATGCCCGGACGCACGCGTCGGCCCAGGTGCCCCACGCCCAAGCCAAAGGCGGACATGGACGCCACCGCGGCGGCGCCGTAGGACAGCAGGTAGACGGCGGCTTGCGCGGGCGGAAGCATGAGAGAAGGGACCACGCCCAGCAGGTGCCCGGTGCCCGCCGCGCCGTGCAGCAGGCCGACGCCGAATGCGGCGTGCGAGTGGTGCTTGTGCGCGCCCTCGGCGTGGGTTGCGTGTCGCACGTGAACATGCACGTGCTCGTGGCCGTCGGAGGAGACCTGCTCGTGCAGGTGCGCGTGGCTGTGCACCACGAACGTTTGGGACTGTCGCAGGGCCCATAGGCCGATGCCGAGCAGGGCGATACCTACGAGAAACTCGGACCAGGCGGCCAGGGACTGGACGTGGACGAAGCTGTTGGCGAGGGCGCCGATCGCGCCGAGCACGATGACGCCCGTGGCGTGGCCCAGGCCCCAGACGGCCCCGGTGCGTGCGCCACGCAGGGGCTCGCGCATGGCGAGGGGCGTGACGGCGGCCAGGTGGTCCGGGCCCGCCACGACGTGCAACGCGCCTGCTGCCACACCGGCGAGCAAGGGAATCATGGATGGCTTGTAGCGTGGGCGAGGCGTCGGTGCATCCGAAAACTGCGCACGTTCGTATGCGCCGCCGCAAAGCCCCGGGCGCGATCGGCCGCCGGATGGCCCGACCGGCGTTCGCCGTGGAGCGCGGCCGGACCCCGTGGTATGTGCAGATGCCCATGCCCCAGCTGCTGCACGTCGACCCCGCGTCGTTCTTGGTGGACTCGTTCCGACTGGGCAAGAAGGTCTACCTCAGCCGCTTCCGCCCCCGCCACGCCATCTCCCTGTGGCGCGGCGGCACCCCCGTCGGCCTCGGCGTCGACGCCTTCTTCCGCAGCCGCGGGCTCCGGATCAATCACACCACCATCGCCACCGACTCCTACACCGGAATTGCCCAGCAGACGGAGGTTCACGTCAAGAACCTCGAGCACCTGATCGAGGTCGTGTGCCCGGAAGATGGGCTGCTGATCATCGACGATGTGTACGAATCCGGGAACACGATCCGCAGGGTGGTGGAGTACTTGCGCCAGAAGGCTCGCGCGAACGCGCCTCGCGAGATAGTGGTGGCCGCGGTTCACCACAAGCCCGAGAAGGCGAAGTACAACGAGCTGCCGGTGATTGCCCTCGAGCGCATCGACGAGCACGTATGGATCGACTACCCCCACGAGCTGGCGGACCTGGTCTCGCCCGACGATCCCGACGACAAGCTGCTCAAGGAGAAGGACCCGGAGATCTGGCGCATCCTGCGCGGCGGGCCGAGCGAGCCCATGGAGATCCATGTCGAGGGCGACTACTACTATGTCCAGCCCCGCGAGCTTCTGCTCGATAGCATCCGGCTGGGCGTGAACATCGCGCACGACGAGAGCTATCGTCCGGACTTCCTGGTGGCGCTGTGGCCCGGCGGGGTGGTGGCCGGGCTGCCCGTGCACGAGGTTTACAAGTACTTTCAGCTCAAGGCTGGGGGCAAGTACAAGACCCCGGACCACGTGAGCGTCAATGCCTTCCCCACGCGGCAAAGCTACCGCAACCGGATCATCGGCCTGGACTACCTGCAGGATCACATCAACTACCGCGACAACGTGCTCATCATCGATACGACGTTCCGGGCGGGAAAGCTGGTCAATGACGTGGTCGCGCGCCTCAAGGAAGTGCTCCGGCGCAATCTCACGCACGACCGCGTCCGGGTCGCCTCGGTGTACTACAACCCCGACGACCGCTCGACCTGGACGGTCCGGCCGGACATCCGTCAGCCGCATTACTGGCTCAAGATGATTCGCAAGGAAGTCATCAACCCGCACGGCATCCACAACCTGCCAGACCCGCATCGCGATCTGCAGGGGCTCAATCCGCAGTTGTGGAAAGTGCTGTACGGCGAAGACGAATAACCACGCAGTCAACGGCAGGGAGGGTCGACGTGGACCATCAGCTTCGTATCCCCATCAGCGCCAGCGTGAGGCACGTGCACCTGAGCCGCGAGCACGTGCAAGCCCTGTTTGGCCAAGGGCACCAGCTCACGGTCAAGCACGAGCTGAGCCAGCCCGGGCAATTCGCCTGCGAGGAGATGCTCGTGCTCGTGGGACCCAAGGGGAGAATCCCCAAGGTCCGCGTGCTGGGCCCCGAGCGCCCCGAGACCCAGGTCGAGATCTCGCGGACCGACGAGTTCATCCTGGGCATCGACGCGCCGATTCGCGCGTCGGGCGACACGAAGGGCTCCCCCGGCCTGCGCCTCGAAGGCCCCGCGGGTGCGGTGGATCTGGACCACGGCGTCATCCAGGCCC
>JAJZQG010000264.1 GCA_021847645.1 Myxococcales bacterium | reverse complement strand
TAGCTCAAGAGCTGCTGCCAGTCGTTCTGCCAATCGGGCCTGGGCTGGGGGACGGCGGTCGTGCTCATGCCAGCCCCTTGCCGGATGTCTCCGACCTGGGCCAAGAAAACTGCTAACAGCTATGCCCTTACTCCCTCCCTCCCTCCCTCACTCCCTCACTTACTCACTTACTCACCGACTCACCCAAGCGGAAACCCGCGCCCGCGCCCCATCGGATTCCCACACGATCGCGCCATTCCGATCCGATCGAAGCACCCGAATCCCCCGCGCCTCCATCGCCCGCAGCGTCTCGGGCGCGGGATGCCCATACCGATTGCGCACGCCGCTCGTCATCACGGCCACGCGCGGCCGCACCGCCTCGAGCCACGCCGCACTGGACGAGGTCCTGCTGCCGTGGTGCCCGACCTTCAAGAAGTCCGCCCGAAGCTCCGTGCCTGCCGCCCGCAGGATGCGAGCCTCCTCTTGCGCTTCCGCGTCGCCCATCAGCATCGCGCTGGTCGCGCCGTACTCGAGCCGCAGGACATAGGAGTTGTCATTGGCCGACGACATGGGTTCGATGCCAGGGCACGGCGCCAGCACCCGCACGACCGCGCCTCCGAGCGCGAGGGGCCGGCCGCACAATTCGGCTGGCGAGCGGGTCGGCACGCCCGCGTCGTGCATCGCCCTTGCTAGCGACGAGTACGCGGGCGGAGCACCGACGGCCGACCCGTAGCCGGTGTCCCACCACGCACCGACGCGTATCGGTGGAAGCGCCGACGCGAGGCCGGTCACGTGGTCCGGGTGCGGGTGCGTGAGCACCGCAATATCGATGGTGCTCCTGCGACGGTCGCGCAGCACGGGAGTCACCACGCGCACGCCCGGGTCCACGGGGCTCGAGGGAATTCCTCCCCCGTCGACCAACATCGCTCGCCCGTCGGGCAGGTCCACCAGAATGCTGTCTCCCTGGCCCACGTCGAGCACCGTGATGCGCAGCAGTCCGCGCGGTTGGCTCGCGAATACTTGCAGGATCTCGAGCAGGATCAGCGCCGCAGCCAGGCACAGCGCCGTCAGGCTTCGGTCGCGGGGACGGCGAATGGCCATGGCGAGCACGCCCGCAGCCAAGGCGGCCAGCTGCCAGGAGGTGGGCCTGGGTATCGGCAGGGCGAGGAAGGAGGCGCGGGCGCCGAGCCGCGCGATGGCGCGCACGGCCAACAGCGACCCGGAGCCGAGCAATGCCACGCCGCGCTCGAGGGCTGGTACGGGCGAGAGCACCAGGTGCGCCAGGCAAGCGGGCAGCGAGATGGCTTCGCCGATGGGCACTGCTACGAGGTTGGCGGCCAGGCCGACGAGCGAGATCGACGGGCCCAGCCCGGCGAGCCATGGTGTGCAGAACAGCGTCGCCGAGATGGTCGCGGCGATTGGTCCCGCGACGACTCGCAGTGCCTTGGGCAGCGATTCGAGCCGTTGCTGAAGGGGCCGCGACAACACCAGCAGCCCCGCGGTCGCACCTGCCGAAAGACCGAAAGACAAGTCGAAGCCCGCCAACGGGTCTGACAGTCCTCCTGCCAGGAGCGAAACGCCGAACGCTCTCACCCCGTCGGGACGTCGCGCGAGCGCCCGCGCTGCCAGGGCGGCCGTCGTCATCCACGCGGCGCGGCGAACGCTCCCACCCCCGCCCGCGAATTCGGCGTACAACCACGCAAGCGGAATGCCCAACGACGCAGCGAGCCGTCCCACGTCCACCGCGGCGGCCAGGCGCTCGAGCCGCAAGAGCACCCGCTCCAGCACGCGCACGAGCCCGAGCACCGCTACTACGATATGTGTCCCCGAGACCGCCAGCAAGTGAGACAGTCCCGACACGCGAAACGCCTCCGCATCGTCGTCGGGAAGATCGGATTCGCCGAGGACCAGCGCGCGGGCCAGCGGCTCGGCCTCTGCCACGTAGGTGCGGGCAATCCTGCGCCGGGCGAGGGTTCGCAGCCGGTCGATCCAAGCCCTGGGCGACCAGCCGCCACGCGATATCACATCCGCGTCGAGGATTCCCCCGCTGAGCATGGCGCCGCTCTTGGCCGCGGCCACACGTGCGCTTCGTGTCTCCGGATTGCGAAAGATCTCCACCACGCCCAGCGACGCAACCAGATCGAGACGGTCTCCTCGAGCCAGATCGTCACGTTCGGCATACAGGCGCATCAGCGTCCCCGGCGCTACGCCTCCGCCCGCCTCGCACTGCATCGCCTCCGCGTTGGCCAGGAGCGAATACCGGTCTCCCATGTGCATGGGCGACGACGCGACCTGGGCCACGCCCGCGCAACGGACTGGCGGACCGAAGCTCGCCCGAATCTGCTCGCGAAGGTCGTCGTCGGCGCGGATGGCGGAGGAAGCGCGAAGGATGCCGATGGCGAGGGCGATTGCGCCCAGGGCGAGCACGGTGGGCTTCGCGCGAGTGCGCAGCAGTCCCAGGGCGGCGATGAGAGCCGCCGCGACGGGGAAAGGGTCTTGGCAAGCGAGTTGGCCCGAAAGCAGGCACACACCGGCCACGAGGAATGAGTCGAGCACACGCGGTCGTGAGCAATCGCCGCGCCAGGCACGGCGCGCAGCGATGCCGCATGTTCGCCGAAGATCCCGCGCGTGGCGAGCGGCCGAACGGTGGCGGTGCGCCAGCCCCTCTCGCTCCACGCGCGCCTCCGTTCACTTCGGACCACCTGTTTTCCCAGCGGTATCGAGCGATGGTGGCGAGTCGCCACCTGGTCGCCACTTCCGCCACCGCAGCCGGACCGGTGGGGCAGCGATGGGGCGGTGGAAAACGCCCCGGCGCTGCCGTCATGGCTCCATGGGCTGCGCAATTCCCTACCGCACACGCCTCGCGCGCGTTTTCCCTCGTCCCAGCCTCCTGATCGGGTAACCTTCTCGAACTCGATCCCTGGATGCCAACCATGCGTCTACCGCTCGTAAGCCGAACCCAACGCACCCTGCACACCGGCAGGCACTATCCCCTGGGAGCGACACTGCACCCCCGCGGCGTCAACTTTGCGCTGTATTCCAAGCACGCCACCGAGGTGTTCCTGCTGCTGTTCGACGATCCGCACGGCGATCCGACCGACGTGATCCGGGTGGAGCACTGCACCCGGCACATCTGGCATGTGTTCGTCGAGGGAGCGCGCGCCGGGCAGCTGTACGGCTACCGGGTGCGCGGCCCCTACGCTCCCGCCGAGGGACTGCGGTTCAACGAGAACAAGCTGCTCATCGACCCCTACGCCCGTGCCCTGTCCCACAAGCTCGTCGACCTCGACGGACAGATGCTCGCCTACGACCCGTCCTCGCCGCTGCTCGATCTGTCCTTCGACGCCCGTGACACCAGCAGCATCGTGCCCAAGGCCATCGTGATCGACGATACCTTCGATTGGCAGGGCGACGAGCCCCCGGACATCCCCCTGGAGCGGCTCTTCATCTACGAGACGCACGTCAAGGGCTTTACCGCCCATCCCTCCTCGGGCGTGGCCCACCCCGGAACCTACCTGGGCTTCGTCGAGAAGATTCCGCACCTCGCGCGCCTCGGCGTCAATGCCGTGGAGTTCCTGCCCGTCCACGAGTTTGCCGTCGAGGACTTCCTCCTGCACAAGGGCCTCACCAACTACTGGGGATACAACACCGTAGCGTTCTTCGCCCCGGAGCAGTCCTACTCCACCGGATCGTCCCCCGGCTGCCAGGTCACCGAGTTCAAGACCCTCGTGCGCGAGCTGCACAAGGCAGGAATCGAGGTGATCCTCGACGTGGTCTACAACCACTCCGCCGAGGGCAGCGAGCTGGGTCCCACGTTCTCGTTCCGCGGCATCGACAATCCCACGTACTACTATCTGACGGGCAGCCCCTTCGAGCGGCGACGCTTCTACATGAACTTCACGGGCTGCGGCAACAGCCTGTTCCTGGGCAACCCCGCGGTGATCCGCCTGGTCATGGACTCGCTGCGCATGTGGGTCGAGACCATGCACGTCGACGGCTTCCGCTTCGACCTGGCCCCGGTGCTGGGCCGGGGAAGGGGAGAATTCGATCGCGCCGCCTCGTTCTTCGACGTCATTTCGCAGGACCCGGTTCTCTCCCGTATCAAGCTCATCGCCGAGCCCTGGGATCTGGGCACCTACCAGGTCGGCAGCTTCCCCGTCGACTGGTCGGAGTGGAATGGGCGCTTCCGCGACGTGACCCGCAAGTTCGTCCGGGGCGACGCCGGCCTGGGCCCCGAGCTCGGCGCCCGCATCACCGGCTCCGCCGACCTCTATGGCGAAGACGGCCGCAAGGCCTATAACAGCGTCAACTTCGTCACCTGCCACGACGGCTTCACGCTGTGGGATCTGGTGTCCTACCAGAGCAAGCACAACGAGGCGAACGGCGAGGGCAACCGCGACGGCAACAACGACAACAACTCCACCAACTGCGGTGTCGAGGGGGAGACCGACGACCGGGGCATCAACGCTTTTCGCTGGCAGATGGCGCGCAATCACATCTGCCACCTGCTGTTCTCTCTCGGCACGCCCATGCTGCTCGGCGGCGACGAATTCCTGCGTACCCAGCGGGGCAACAACAATGCCTACTGCCAGGACAACGACATATCCTGGTTCGACTGGCACCGGGCCGAGCGCAACCGCGACTTCACCGAGTTCGTCCGCAAGGCCATCGCCTTCAACAAGCGTCACGCCATCCTTCATCGTCGCAAGTTCCACACGGGCCGGGACCTGGACGGCGACGGGCTTCCGGACATTACGTGGTACGGCGATGACCTGCAGGCCCCGCGCTGGGGAGATCCGGATCTGCGCACCCTGAGCTTCCTTCTCGACGGCTCGGAGGAGACGACGGATCTGGGCGACTATCTGCTCTTCATCATCTTCAACGCCGATCGGCGCATGCACCGGGTCGCCATCCCGTCGGCGGGCGCCGGCGCTCGCTGGCATCGCGTGCTGGATACCAGCCTGCCCCCCGGGATGGACTTCGCCGAGGCCGGCCAGGAAGTCCCCCTCGACCCCTCCGACTACTACCTCGTCAACCCCGCCAGCTCCGTCGTCCTGGTTGCACGGTAGTGCTATCATGTCCCGTGGCTCGTCGGGCCACCCAGGAGACCACGCCATGCCGCGCAAGTCGCTTGTCGTCCTCGCCCTCGTCTCTCTGCTGCTGCTGGCGCTGCCCCGCGGCGCCCGCGCCGACAATGTCCTGAAGTTCGGCTCCCTGGCCCCCTCCAGCAGCCCTTGGGCCCAGGTGCTTCGGGTCTGGCAACGCGCCGTGAACGAGCGCTCCCATGGAGAGCTTCGCCTGCAATTCTATTGGAACGGCACGCAAGGTGACGAGTCCGACATGATCGGCAAGGTCAAGGCCGGGCAGCTCGACGGTGCCGCGGTCAGCGCCATCGGCCTTGGGCGCATCCACAAGCCGATTCTGGCGCTCATGATGCCGGGGCTGTTCGGCAGTTGGAACGCCCTGGACAAGGCTCGCGCCTCGCTCCGCCCGGAATTTCAGCAGGCCGCGCTGCGCGACAAGGGACTGCTCATCGCCGGCTGGGGCGATGTCGGCCGCGTGCACATGTTCTCCCGCGGCTTCGAGGTCACCGGGCCCAGCAGCCTGCGCGGCCAACGCCCTCTGGTCAACCGGGACGACGACATCAGCCGCACGCTCTACCAGGTTATCGGCGGCGTCACGCCCGTGCCCCTGTCCGTTCCCGAGGTGCTGCCTGCGCTCAATGCCGGCTCCCTGTCCGTGGTCAACGCGCCGTCGTTGGTGTGCGAGCAGATGCAGTGGGCCGGCCGCCTCGATCACATGGTGCTCGACAGCGCCACCATGGTCATCGGCGCCATGGTCCTGTCCGACCGTCGCATCTCCCAGCTGCCCGCCGATCAGCGCGAGCTTCTCACGCAAACCGGCGAGGTCGCCAGCCGCGAGCTCACCCGCCGCATTCGAGCCGAGGACGACGCTGCGTTCGCCCGCCTCCGGGAGAAGATGACCACCCGATCGCTCAGCGACTCCGAGAAGGCCGAATGGCGCGAGGTCTTCCGCACCGTGCGCGACCGGCTCTCGCAGCAGGGCGTCTTTCCCCCCGAGCTCATCGCACGCATCGAGAAGATGGGCGGGTGACCTCGCCTCCCGGTGCCTGGCCCAGGGACCGTATCGCCGACCGCCCCTTGACGCAGCCCCCCCGGTTGCGCCACACACTGCTGCACCCCAATGAGCTGGAACCTCATCATCCTGCCACGCGAAGACACCGACATCGACGACGAAGCCACGCTTGGCGACGTGGCCGGAGTGCGCGCCCGAATCGAGTCGGTGCTCTCGCCCGTGGTCTGGTCCGACGACGGTGCGGGCGTGTTTGAAGGCGACGGGTTTCGCATCGACATCGGGCTGCAGCCCGGCGGCGAGGTCGAGTCGTTCATGCTGCATGTGACCGGCCAGGGGAACCCCGTGCCGGTCGTCGCCGAGCTGTGCCGCAAGCACGGCTGGGCGCTGTTCGACTCCGTCGCAGGCGACTACATGAATATCGACGACCCCTCCGACGAGGGCTGGCAGGGCTATCACGCGCACATCGCCGGCAAGGTGATTCCGCCGGACGAGCAGTAGGCTTGACCCCAACGGCCCGCGCGCGCATGGTCCCGCCGTGCGTATCCCGATCATGCGCTTCGGCGTCGGCCCCTCCACCGATCCGGCCGCGGCTCGCGCCAACCTGCCCGTCGTCTGCCGCGCCCTGGGCTACTGGCTCGGTACCACCGTATCGCCGGCGTACTTCGATTCCCACATCGCCATGACCCGCGCCCTGACCGAAAGCAGGCTCGAGCTGGCCTGGACCCCGCCCATCGTCTCGATGGACTGCGACGCCGCCGGCATTGCGCACCCCATGCTCGCCATGGTCCGGCAGGACGAGACCAGCTACTACTCGGTGCTGTTCGTCCGCAAGGATTCGCCGATCAAGTCCATCGCGGACCTGTCTTCCGTCAAGGCCGCCTGGGTCGACCCGCAAAGCGCTGCAGGCTATCTGGTGTGCGTCGCCAACCTGCGCGCCCGGGGCGTCTCGCTCTCCCGCGCCTTCCGCGAGAACCGCTTCGTCGGCTCCCACGGCCAGGTCGTGCGCGCCGTCCACTCCCGCGAGGTCGACGTGGGCGCGACCTTTGCCCACTTCGAGTCCATCGAGACCCGCGTCATCTCGTCCTCGGGTTGGACCGAGGCCGGGTTCCACGACGACTTCCGCATCCTGTTCGTCTCCGGGCCCATCCCCACCGATACCATCTCCGCGCACCGCGGCCTGTCGAGCGAGCACGTGCGCGCTTGCGTCTCCGCTTTCCAGTGGCTCACCGATCGTCCCGAGTTCGAAGCGGCGCGCAAGTTGTTCGCCTGTCGCTCCTTCGAGCCCTGCACCGCCACGCACCTGCGCGGCCTTCGGAAGCTCGTCCGGCTGCTCGACCGCCCCAGCCAGATCACCGGCAAGCCCGCGTAGCCCTCTCAGGATCGTATCGCGTACTGCGCGAGCACGCACCGGATCGGCCCGTTGTTCATCCGGTTGCGCTTGAACGGCCGTAGCCCAAACCCCTTCTCGAACCCCTCGTCCGCCGCGATCGCCGTCACGTGCGCCCCCGGGCAGCTCATCGCCGCCTGCCGGAACGATTGCCACGTAGCCTCCACGTCACGACGCTCCCCCTGCCGCACCCCGTATGGCGGATTGGTCACGATAAACGAGCCTGCCGGCAAGCGCATCTGCGCCACGTCCCGCACCTCGAGCCCGATCACGCCCTCGAACCCGGCCGACCGCACGTTCTGTCGCGCCAGCTCGACCGCCTTCGCATCCCGGTCCGCACCCGTGACCTGGAGCCCTTCCACGCCCAGCACCGCTGCCTCGGCCTCCTGCCGCAGCTGCTCGAAGCGCGCCTTGTCGAAGTCCGGCCAACCCATGCACCCGAACTGCGCGCGGTAGTGCGACGGCGGCGTGCGCGTAGCGATCATCGCGGCCTCGGTCAGGATCGTCGCCGAGCCGCAGAACGGGTCGTGCAACGGCACGCCACGCTCCCAGCCCGATTGCAGCACCATCGCCGCCGCCAGGTGCTCGCGCAGGCTCGTCTCGTGCTGCGCTACGCGGTATCCCCGCATGTGCAGCGGCTCCCCCGCGGCGTCCAGCCCGATCGACAGCCGACGGTTCTCCAGGTAGCAGGTCACGTACACCTGCGGCGATTGCTGGGCGACCGACGGCCGCCCGCCGGTCTTGTCGCGCACCTGGTCGCAGATCGCGTCCTTGATCCGGTACAGCCCGAAGCGCGTGTTGCGCAGCAGCGATGAATGTACGTTGAAGTGCACGCGGAACGTCGTGTCCGCCGTCATCCATCGCGTCCAGTCCACCCCCCGGACTGCATCGTACAGGTCGTCTTCCGACACGAGCTCGACGAAGTGCAGCTCTCGCACCACGCGCGAGGCGCACCGAAGGTGGATGATCGCGCGGTAGATGTCGTCCAGGGTACCCTCGAACCGTGCGCGTCCCGGCTCGATCCTCGAGACGTCGATGCCCAACGCCTTGAGCTCGCGGGACACGACCCGCTCCATGCCCACGCCCAACGTTGCATACAGACGCTCGCTCACGTCCGCTCTCCCTGCGACGCGCCCGTCGCGGGCGGCAGCCCGAACAGCCGCGCCGCCGTGTCGTGCAACAGCTCGCGCTCCACGTCCCTCGCAAAACCGTAGCCGCGCAGCTCCTGAAGCTCCGTACCCAGCGCGAACGGGATGTTCGGGTAGTCCGTGCCGAACAGGATCCGGCCCGGATAACGGCCCACCCGATCCCTGCGTCCCAGCTTCGTCGATGGCATGAAGTCCACCATCGCCAGCGCCGTGTCCAGATACAGGTTCGGATAGCGCTCCAGCCAGTCGAAGAAGGTGTCGGGCTCCAGGGAGCCCAGGTGCGGCACGATCAGCCGCAGCTCGGGGTAGCGCTCCAGCACGGGACGGGTGTGCGCGGCGCCCGAGATGCGCTCGGTCGGCGCCTTGTAGCCAGGCAGCCTCGGGCCGTTGCCCGCGTGCAGGTTCAGCGGCAGGCCGAGCTCGATGCACGCCTCGTACAGCGGAAACATCACCGGATCGTCCGGCGCGATCGCCAGCACGTGCGCGTGCTGCTTGACCAGCCGCGCGCCGTGCACCTCCTTGGCGCGACGCAGCACCGACAGGATGTCGGCGTCGCGCGGGTGCGCGGTGCAGCAGGCAACCACCTCGGGCCGCCGTCGCGCCAGCGCACCGATCCAAGCGTTGAGCTCCTCGGCCATGCCCGGCCGGTGCGCGTAGAGCAGCCCCACGACGTAGTCGGCACCGCCAGCCTGCAGCCGATCGACGACCTGGTCGGCGTAGAGCTTGTCCGCAATGGTCCAGGCGTTGTCGTCGAACCACTTCCAGATCGCGTCGAACAGGCGATCGGGGAACAGGTGTACGTGGGCGTCGATCACGGCGTGCGCGGGCCGGCTACTTCGCGGGCTTTTGCTTGAGCTCCATCTTGCAGACCGGGCAGGTCTTGTTGCCTTCGTTCATCTGCGCCCAGTGCACCGTGCCCATGTCGCAGTACCAGGCGCCGGGCGGCACCTGCTCGGGCTTGATCGGCGGGTCGAACTTCTTGCCCTCCGGAGGCACCGCGACGAACCCGGCGGCGGCTGCCGCGGTCGTGGTGGCGGCCGACGACTCGGGCGCTTTGTGTTCGCCCTTGTCGCAGCCTGCTCCGAACACGAGGAAGGCGACGGCGATGCATGCGATGACAGCTCTCATGACTTGATCTCCCGGCTGTTCGTGGCACCGACCCGTGCGCCCGTCAACCTGGACCGGGTTGAACGCCTATGGCTCGTGCTCGTGTTCGTGGGACCAACCCATCATCCGAACCGACGCCCCCAGGGGCAAGATCAGCGCGGTCAGCAGGAATACCCACTCCATGATCGCCACCGGGTTGATCGTCGGTCCCCCGGCGCCCAGCGTCAGCTGCTGGTACGGAGGCGCATCCAGCAGCATCTGCGAGGCCGACGAAACCTGCATGTGCCGGGTCGCAATACCCGAATAGACGAACCCGCCTATCGCCGCGGTGGTGTGGAACCAGAACATCCCCAGCGCCCAGCGACGCGCGAACGACAGCAGGCCGTTGCCTTGCATCCGCCCGATCGCCCGGGCGACATACAGCTCCGCGAAGATCGCCGACGCGAACATGACCGCCGCGCAGGCGAAGTGCGGTACCGGCCTGGCCAGCGAGAACAACCCGGTGAGGCTGAGCATGGGCCCGGCGAAGGTCACCAGCCGCGACGCGGTCCTCCCGTCTCGGCCCGGTAGCAAGTGTCCGAGCGCCACACCGAAGGGCACGAACAGCACGCCTGCTGCTGCCAAGCCGGCCTGGAATGCCCAGGCGCTCGGATTCAAGGGTCGCGCGAGCTCGGAGATGTAGTTGAGCCACGGCGCGTATCCCGGATAGCCCGGCCAGCTCACCGCGATGCCGGCAGCGATCGACAGCATCGCGGCCAGCGCGCACAAGGCTCCGACGCGTGGAGAGACGGCGGGGGGGTGCGTCGCGGAGCTCATCGGGCCGTTCGGTCGGGTTGGGAGAGCGGCACCCTAGCCCTTTTGTGGCCCACCGAGCAGCACCGTGGTCAAAAAGAGGATCCACTCCTGCTCGGGCAGCTCCTTCTGCGCCAGTGCGAGAAGCTCGTCCGCGTAGCTCATGCCGTTCTTCGCACGCGGTCTTCCGATGCTGTTACGAAGGAAACCAGCGGCAGGCCCTGGATCGGCGCGTCCGCTGCGCGTGTCGCACGCCCGGCGATCTCGTTGGGTAAACACCGCGCGCCGCCACGCCGAGCGCGCCTGACGCGGCAGACCCTTCTGCATTCCCTGTTCGCATTCCTGTTCCTAGGAGCCTGTCGGGAAAACAATTTCGGCCCGGCGGAAGATGGGAACGGCCGCCGGCGCTCCCCGCACTTCCCGCGCTGCGCACGCGTGCCCGCCCAC
>JAJZQG010000263.1 GCA_021847645.1 Myxococcales bacterium | reverse complement strand
GACGCAGATCGCGGTCCCCGCAGATAGCGTTACCGTCGGTCGCGGCGCCGCCTGCGCCCCCCTGGACCCCCGAAGAATCCCAAGAACAAGAAGCAGAAGCAGAGCCAGGAAGTAGCTGGAAGGACATCCAGCTTGTGTGTGGGGGGTGGATCAGTATCCCGCCGCCGCAGCTGTCACGACGCCGTCTGTGCAACGCGGGCGGTGGATCAGTCACAGCGCCGCGAGTGGATCAGATCTAAAGCGCCGCCGAAGCTCGATGTGCACCTTCGTGTAGATGAAGGTCGATTCGGGGCTGCTATGCCCAAGCACGTCGCCGATGCCCTTGAGGGTTTCGCCCCCGCGCAGCATCTGCAGCGCCACGGAATGGCGCAGCGTGTGCGCGCCGCGTCGAGTCGTTTCGATGCCGGCGGTCTCGAAGCAACGCGCCAGCCACTGGTTGATCTTGCCCCGAAGCGGCCCGTGCGGTGGACAACTGGAGAGAAAGACCTCTCGGTGGCGAGAAGCCGGGCGCTCCTCGCGCAGGTACTGGAGGACGGCCTCGCCAGCCTGCGGCGTCAGCGGGAGCTTGCGGCTGCGCCCGGTCTTCGGCGAGAAGACGGTGATCTCCTCGCGGAACCAATCGATCGAGTCGAGCCGCAGCGCACGGACCTCGCAGCCACGCAGACCGTACGTGGCGATCAGCAGCAGCATGGCGTAGTTGCGCTTTCCGTTGATCGCACGGCGATCCACGGCAGCGAGCAGGCGCTGCACCTGTTCCCACGCCAGCGCGCACGGGACGTCGGCCAACCGATACCGACGACGAAACGGGACGGCGCTCACCAGGTGCTTCCCTCCGTGGCCGTGGAGGTCCAACCAGCGGTAGAAGCCCGTCAACGACGACGCCATGTGGTTCCACGCCGTAGCTCCCAGCCGCTCGCCGCGACGTCGGCAGAATGCCAACAGCTCTTGCTCCGTCAGGCTGACCAATTCGCGCGGACTGAGCGCATCGCCGCGGCTCACGAGGAAGTCGCGAAGATACCGCCGATAGTTGGTCGTTGTGGTGTTGGCGAGGCCTCTGTCGCCTCGGAGGAACTTGCAGTAGCCATCGAGCAGCGCTTCATGGGGCGGTGGCTCCTCCGCGACCCTGGCAGCGATCGTCCCCTCCTCGCGGAGCATCGCGAGCAGCAGGGACAAGCCTCGCCGAACCTGCTCGGGGCGACGACTTGTTCGACGCTGGAAGCACGAACAACTCGGCAGATGCCGGTCGACGAAATCCGCGACCACAGCCTCGTCGAGATAGATCGTAGCGCAGGGCGAATGCTCAGCGTGCAGCACACGCCCGAGGTGCACCACGGCGTGCGCATACGTCCGCCGAGATCGCTCGCCATAGCCGCGCTTGCGCAGCCAGATGACGAGGCGGATAGCCTCGGCTCCCAGCGGAGCATGCTCCCATCGGGTATCGTACAGCCCATTCCAGAACGCTTCGTGCATGTCAGCCTCCTTCGGCTTGGGTGGAGGCGCAGCATCACGGCGCGCGAGAAGTTATGTGAAGCAGCGGGATGCGATGCGGGCGTACGACCGTCGTCCCGGGCTCAGCTCCACATATCGGCGAGCCTCACATAACTCGGGAAATGTGACGCTCAACATTTTCCGAGCTGGGGCCAACGCCGGATCCGCGAGGAGCTTCGGCGCATGGGCGTGCGCGTCAGCGAGCCCACGATCATGCGCATCCTGCGCGACCATGGCTTCGCGCCAGGTCCGCTGCGGAAGCTTTCGTTCGAGCGCGTGCAGTCGTCAATCAAGGACGCGCTGTGGGCCGTCGACTTCTTCGCCGTGAAGACTGCGACCGGCGCGTGGCTCCAGGTGCTGATCGTGATTGACGTGCACACCCGCGAGATGCTCGGCATGCGCGCGTACGATGGCTGGGATGTCGACTCGTACTGGACCATCCGCGCGTTCAACGCGATCGCCAGCGCGGTGAAGCGCCTTCCGCAGAAGATCGTGCACGACCACGGGCCGACGTTCTTGGGGCAGTTCGCGCGCCAGCTGCGCGTTCTCGGCATCGAACGCGAGCTCACGCCGGCCAGGATGCCGTACATGAATTGCTACGTCGAGCGATGGATCGGCTCCGTGCGACGGGAGCTGCTTCGCCACGTGCGCGTGCACGACGTCACCGAGCTTCAGGACTGGCTCAACGAGTACCGCGACTACGCCAACCTCGAACGCGCACACCAGGGGCTCGACGGCCGCACGCCCGCCGAGGTCGCGCGCGGGCAGCCCGAGGCCGAAGTGCTTGACCTCGCCCAGCTGCGATCGCGCAAGCTGGTGCGGCGCAAGTACGCCAACGGCCTTCTGCAGGGGTACTCGCTCGTCGAGCGCGACGACCGCGTTGCCCCCGAGCGAGCGGCGGCGTAGCGTCCCCGTTCGGCGCAGGTTGGCCCACGACGGCGCCCGGCTCGAAGCGCGAGGCGATGGGCGAGGTGCGCAGTCGGAGCGCGTCGCGGCGGCACGTTGCCCCGGTGCGGCGCCGACGCGCTGCTCGGAGCCAGTCACCCGGTGCCCGAAGGAGGTTCTATTCAGGAAACTGATGCGAGTGTGTCGCGAAAACTGAGCGGTTCGTCCGGTTGCAGGACGCGTCGAGGCTCCGGCCCAGGGTTATTTGGGATCGGCTTGGCGCCGGTCGTGGGCGGGCGTGTGGGACTCGAACCGATCTTCCGGGTGCATCGCGCGCTTGGTACCCCACGCGCACGCTCTGGCCACGCCGCCCCGGTTTTCTTTGTACATCGCGGTTTGCGGCCTCTTAAGAATGCCTTCCAGGACGTTTGCGCAGGGCTACGACTGCCGAGCCACTGGTCCTCCTGGGCCAACAAGAAACGCCGTGGCCAGAGCGCGAGAGTTCGCGGCGGCGATCGGTTCTCGGCGTTCTGGCCATGCCCGGGTGCGTCGACACGTTCGGCGCCCCCGTCGAATCGACGAGGCGCTGCCGGCCCTGCCGGCATGGAGCGCGGGTGCCCTGGTGGGCGTTGTATGGATGGAACCATGATGTCGAGGCCGAAGCTTCATCTCGCGAGCCAACCGGTCGACCGCGACGCCCAAGGGCTGAGCCGTCTGGCGGACGGGGACCTCGACGCGCTGGGCGAGGAGTACGACCGACACGCCGCGGAGCTGCTTCGCTTTGTCCGGCGGTCGGCGTCGCGCGAGGACGCGGAGGACGTGGTCCAGTCGACGTTTCTGAGGCTGGCCGCGACCGCCCCGCGCTTCGATGCCTCGCTCGGATCGGGGCGCACGTGGATTTACGGTGTCGCCACGCACGTGCTGCGCGAGCGTCGTCGTGGGTGGGCGCGGCTGTCGAACGCGTTGCCGCGGTTGGTGGTGGATTCCTCCTCAACGGCGGCTCATCGGCGAGCTGTCGAGGCTAGCGGGTCGGCGGACATTGCGCGGGCGCCATTTCAGCAGAGATTCGGGAACCGCCGTTCATTTTGCCACCTCCGCACTCCGACACCGTTGGGATCGCCCCGGGCACCCCGTGGTCCGGCGAGCGCCGGAGCAACGTGCATTGTGGCGCGGCGGCTCGCTTCTGTCGAGCCAACTCCTTCCGCCGGAGGGATCGTGGCGGCGGTCCGGGTGCATGGGCGGCCCGTTTCCGCGTCGGACTCATCGAATCTTGAATGGCAGTCTGAGTGGCAGGTGGAAATGGTTGTCTGAGCGACAGACTGGGGTCATGGGTGGCAATCTGTGTTGCAGTCCGGGTAGCAGCCTGCTCGCCGTAAGAGCGGTGTTCTACACGGTCGTGTGCGTGGCAGTCCGCGTGCTGGGCGCACACTCTACTGGGCGACAGGGCTCCGTGCAAAAGTCGTAGCATGTCGCGCGAAGTTCTGCGTTGCGGCGCTTACAGTCGCGGCAGCCGGAGGCGATGTGGGCCTGTCGATGCCGAGCATGACAGATGGGCAACTGATCTGTTGCTAAGTGTCTGTTGGCGATTGCTTGAATGCTTGTCTGAATGTGGCAGTCGGCGTGCTCCCCATGGGTCGTCGCCGGCTCCGTTTGCGTGATAGTCTGCCCAGACCGCTGAGCCGCGCCGGCACCAGGCCCGCGCTGATCCACCGACGCACGACGTTGAGGCTGACCTGGTACCTGGGATGCTGTGGTGCAGCCGTGCCCACCGCACCGCCCACGCGTTCCACGCCATGCCAGCCCCAGTCCTGCGCTCTTCGCGATTGAGCAGCCCGGCCACCTCGGCGTCGTGCAGCCCCTGGCCGACCAACTCGCGCACTCGCTGCAGCGTCTCGGCGGTGGGTCGGAGCCGATCGGAGCGGCTCGGACGGGGCACCAGCAGCTCGTCTATCGCTCCGGTCTTCCACTGCACACGCACCAGCGTCGCGCGCTTGGGCACATCCACCGGTTGCAGCGACACGGCCTCGATCACCAGCGCCACCATCGCCTTGCGGTCTTCATGCTGCGTGGTCGGCGCCTTCCAGACAGCCTTCAGATCCTTCGCCAGCCGCCGGATCCGCGCCCGATCCTGCTCGCTGAGCTGCACCCTGGCCTTGGTCTTGGCTTGGTCGAAGTCGCGCTCGAGCTGCCCGCGCGCCCGACGGCTGACGCGACCATGACGTCGGCGTGGTGGGGGAGCGGCGTGCGCGCGACGGCGCGTGGCGCGGCGTTGAGGTGTGCGCGGCGATCGGGGATGATGGGCGAAGACGCTTGGAAACGAGCCTCGAAGGGGGCAGGACCGAGGGCGTGGAGGTTCGTGACGTGTCGACTCGGAAGGTACATGGCGTTGGGTGTGCTTCTACGCGCAACCCGTTCGCTGCTTTGGGTCTGGTCAACAATCTCGTTGGCGAAACGGCGACCGATCGCCTATCGTAGTCTCGGCTCGGAGCGCAGGCGCGCTATCGGCCGCTTCGCATGCGAACTCGCGACGAGAGCTTGGCGATGTCCAACAACCGGCCTCTTTTTCGAACGCCTGCGTCTTGTCGAGGAGTCGAATGGCGCGGGGCTGTTGTCACGCTTGGAGGGGCGAGCTGGGCAGCGTCCGCTCTTCGAACAAGAAAGGTGAAGTAGATGGCGGACCCAGTCGAAAGCGCCTCGCCCCCTCGACGAAAGCTGGAGGTGCTGCGCCGAATCGTCCTGGCTACGTTGGTGAGCGCCGCATGCGTAGTCGCATTCGTCCCGCGCCACGTCGCCGTATCCATGACGCTGATGAGCTTCGATGAGGAGTTCCGCCGCCAGCAGCCGTCGGTTTCCCGCGCGGTGTTCGTTCAACAGCAGGTGTCCAAGGTCGACACCCACCCCGTCGAAGAGGACAGCCAGGACTGGCTGCGACTGGGAAACGAGGCTCGGAGCCGGGGATATTACGCCGACCCGAGCGATCCGGCGTTTTCAGGGCTGTCCCTGGACTCCGGTCCGCGCGTCGTCATCTTGAAGGACGGTAGGCCTATTTCCTACTTCCTCGTAGCCAAGGTCGAAGGCGCGAACTTGAGCGCGATGCCGTGGGCCTTCTCCCACCCTTTTAGCCGCCACTCCTTCGGGCTTGCCGCGTTGGGCTTGATAGCCTACCTGGCAATCCGGTGGAAGGCTGGCGACAGCGACGCACGTTATCGGCAGTACGTGCCTGTGGCGTGCGATCTGATGGGGTTGCTGTTGCTCGTTCCCGGCGTATGCTTCGTTCGCGGTTCGTCGGGTCCTGAAGCGGTGACCGGCGCGTTGATGGCCCTGGCCGGGCTTGGCTTCCTGGCCGGCGGATGCTGGTATGCTTCGCTGCGCCTGCAGTGCCTGCCGGGCGGTCTGCGCGCTGTCCATCTCTTCGAGGTCGTCAGCATCCCGTTCGAGAGTATCCAGAGCGCGAGCGTCGATGCCGAAGCGCCGATGTGGACCAGTAGCGGAAGGCAGTCGCCTCGATTCAACGTGGTGCGGATCGACGGCAATCGAGTCGGCATGTGGGTCCGCTCGGCGTACGGAATTGCCGAGAAGGTGATTCCGCACCTGGAGAAGGCCGGCGTGAGAGTGGCTGTCCACACGGATTTCTAACGAGAAGGTCACCCCATGAGATCATCGTTTCTTCGCGCAGGCTCCGCAGCAATCGTGTCTCTAGTCCTGGCTGGCTGTCCCGCGAGAAGCTCGAGCCCAACCGAGCCCGCGCGGCCTGCCACGCCAGCCGCACCGGTCTCGACAGGCACGGTCCCGCATGCTGCGTCGATCACGCTCCCCTCCCCGTCGACGACGGCGTCCCCCCGGTCGGACGAGACGGGGCCGCAGGGAACGATCGCGTGCGGCGCGGCCGTTTGTCGGGTCGGTGCGGAGAAGTGCTGCCCACTGGACGGGGGCTTCTGCGCGCCGGTGTCCCCTGCACAGGGGTCCTATTGCACGAAGGGCGATCAGACCCGGGGCGCGCTGTTCTGCGATGATTCCTCCGATTGCCCGGCAGGCCAATCCTGTTGCTGGGACGCCGCGGATTCGGAGAACTTGTACACCCATTGCGCCGTAGGGCCATGCGCCCTGGGACAAGCGTGCCACGTCGGAGGGCCCTGCCCGTCCGGGTTCGAGTGCTCCACGCCCGACAAGCCCAATCCCGGGACGTGCGAGTGGAAGTCGCCCCAAGCGCCCTGCGGCGCCCGTACTTGCACCGGCGCAACCCCCGCGTGCTGTTGGAACGGCCGCACCAAGACCGCGCGATGCGTGGCCGACAAGCCGGGGGCCTGCACGGGAGACGAAGGCCCGACGACCATCATCCGGTGCATGGCGCCGTCCGATTGCGGAGGAAGCACCTGCTGTGCAGGTCCATCGAGAGACACGTATTGTCAGGGCGAGTGCATCAACGCTGGCGTGGTCTGCAGGACCAAGGCGGATTGCCCCCCAACGCTCGAGGGAGCGTCGCTGGTGGATTGCGTCGCAGCCAGTCCGCCCGAACCCGGTGAGTTGCCCAAGGTACCGCCCTGGTACAAGGAGTGCTCGTACGCATCCAAGTGAGACGGGCGTGCCCCACCGCACTTCAGGCTTGCGGCAGCCGGCGAAGACCCCAATCACCGAACAAGCTCGCCGAGCGTGAGCGCCCGTGCTTGCGTGCCCACGGTGCCACGCGCGCTTGGAGCCGATCGCCGTCATCCGGCAGCACGAGGTGATCGACCGAATCCTGCGGCACCTGGCCTTGCCGCTCGCGCCCGCTGAGCTGATCCACCCCGACACCACGGCCATCGACGTTACGGGCGAGCCCCTACCCGATTGGGTCGTGGGCGTCGACCCCGCGCCGCCCGACCCCCTGGAGCGCGCTCCGCCGAGCGAATGGGACTGCGTCGACCCTCCCGCGCCTGATTGCTGAGGCGACCATGACGTCGGCGTGATGGGGCAGTGGCGTGCGCGGCGCGGCGCGTGGCGCGGCGATCGGGGATGATGGGCGAAGACGCTTGGAAACGATCGTCGAAGGGGCAGGATCGAGGGCGTGGAGGTTCGTGACGTGACGGCTCGGAAGGCACGTGGGCTTGCGTGGGCTTCTATGGGGGTGGGTGTCAAGATGGATTCGACCACCCGGCTCGTCGATTTTGCACCCGACGGCCGTTGGTTCGTGTCTTGGGACTCGGCCACTGGTTGCGCCCGGCTGCGTCGGCCGCAACCTCTCTGATTGGCACTCAGCAGCCGATGGTCGAAAGGAGTTGGGCTTCCTCTCCTGTCCGGCACCCTGGACGCCAATGAAGCGTAGCTGCTCTCCGCGAGAATGCGGGAACCATTCTTCTATTGGGGACTCTGTGGCCCACCGCTTCGTTCGGCACTCCGGAGGGGCATATCCTACGCTTGGGTGGGGACTCCAGACGCATCTGGGACCAGCCACAACATCTGTTTTTCGATGTCCGCCCGAAGCACCTGCACGGCATCGTACTCGCGCAACAGCAGCTGTGCTACCGGCTGGGTCTTGGCGGGCAACAGCTGCACGTTCGTTGCTCGAGTTGTCGGCGACAGCAGCGCGTCGCCGGGACTCGCCAAGCCTCGCCCACGATACAAGGCATGCACCCGATTCTGTACTCGCACCGAATCCTGCACCTGCATGCGGTAGGCTCGCGCCAGCTCTCGCAGCGGCCCATAGTTGCCGACATCCTTGTAGACACGCTGCTTGATCGAGTTGGTCCGCAGCTCGTCGGCCAGCTTGAAGGCGTCGCGTTGGTCGTCCTTCGCCCCGCTGGTGTACTGGCTCTTGGCAGCGACGACAAGTTCGTCGACATGAGGCGACAGCACCTCGTAGAGCCACGCGCTCTGTGTCCCCTCCTCGAAGCACAGGTGGCGGGGCCGAGGGATGGTCCGCAGCAGGTCGATGAGCTCCTTGGCGTTGGTCTGGACCACGTAGCTGGATAGCTGCTTGCCGCTGGGTCCCACAACGACCATCGTGGTGCTTGTCTTGTGCACGTCCATCGCCCGCGCGCACGCGGTACCGGCGCACGCAGCGACGGGCAAGGACGCGCCCGGAGCCACGCGCAGAAGAAGATCACCAAGTTCATCCTCTTCATCAACCCGTGCAGCTCGATCTTCGACTACACAACCTACGCGATGATGTGGTTCGCCTTCAAAGGCCTGACTCCCGCGCACGCCACGCGCTTGCAGACGGGCTGGTTCGTCCAGTCGCTGTGGACGCAGACCCTCATCATCCGCGTGATGCGCACGCTCACCAGCTTGGGGATCATGGCGGTGGGGATCTCGCTCCCGTTCTCGCCCTTCGCCGGGGCGCTGGAGTTCGCGAGCCTGCCGCTGCTGCACTGGCCGCTGCTGCTCCCGACGCTCTTCTTGTGCGTCGTGCTCACGCAGGTCGTGAGGACGTGGCTGCTCAAGCGGGCGTGGATGCGACCTGGACAGCGAGCGAGGCGAGCGATGCGGACGAGCCATGCCTTCGCGGCGCTGATGTTGACGAGCCTTTCCGCCGTACCGACTTGGGCTGCTGACCCGCGTCGCAGCGTGCCTTCGCCCAGCGCGGCGACCGTCAGAGGCGCGGGCCCCCTCTCCTCTCCATTGGACTCAGCAAACTGGCAAGTGAACTTCCAGAGCACCTACGTGTGGCAGCACAAGCCAGCATTTCAGGCCGCCTACACGGGAACCAACAGCCTCCTGACCAGCCCCGAAACCGGCTACACGCTGACCGCCACGCTCTTTCTGGCCTACCGGCCTTGGAAGGGCGCGGCCCTCGTCATCAACCCGGAGGCGATCCAGAGCCAGGAGATCTCCAACCTAACCGGCTTGGGCGGCCTGGCGAACGGCGAGGAGCAGCGGGGCGGCGGCCCGGTTCCTACCGTGTATCCCGCCCAGCTCTTTCTGCGTCAGACCATCGACCTCGGCGGCTCGCCGAGCCGGGTCGAGGCCGGCCCGAACCAGTTCGCGGAGGTGGTGACGAAGCGCAGGCTCGTCTCGACCCTCGGCTGGGTCTCGGTGACGGACGTCTTCGACGCCAACAGCTACTCGCACGATCCTCGCACGTCGTTCTTGAACTGGGCGCTTTGGACCTACGGCGCGTCCGACTTCGCAGCCGACTCCCGCGGCTACACCCTCGGGCTCTCTGTGGAGTACGACCACGACGACTGGGCCTTCAGGCTCGGGCGCTTCGCGCAACCGAAGAAGTCGAACGGCTTGCCTCTCGACTACAACGTCATCGCCCATTACGGGGATGTCCTCGAGATCGAGCATGACCACACCATTCTCGGGAGGATCGGCGCCATTCGACTCGACCTCTTTCACAACCGCGCGCGGATGGGCGCGTTCCGCGACGCGCTCGATTTCGCTCAGCGAAACGGGGTAACTCCTGCCGTGGCCAACGTCCGCAAGAACCAGTCCAAGTTCGCTCTCGGCGTGGGGCTCGAACAAGCGGTGACACAGGACATTGGGGTGTTCGCCCGCTTCAGCTTCAACGACGGTCGGACAGAGACGTACGCCTACGCGGAGATCGAGCGATCCCTCACGATTGGCAGCACGATGAGCGGGAGGCTCTGGCGCCGCCCCAACGACACGCTTGGCATTGCCTACGCGCTCAACGGTCTCTCAGACACACATCGCGACTACCTCTCGGCCGGCGGGCTGGGCTTTTTCATCGGCGACGGGAAGCTCACCTACGGCATGGAGAACATCGTAGAAGCCTTCTACTCGTTCAACGTCTTCAGCGGGCTGTGGTTCTCGCTCGATGGCCAGCACGTCGTCAATCCGGCGTACAACGTCGCACGTGGGCCGGTGATGTTCGTCGGGTGCCGGTTCCACCTCGAATATTGAAAGTGGTGGCCTGCTTCCCAAAGTCGACGCCGAGACCCTTCGCCAGCCGCTCGATGACGCGCTTCGACACGGTGTCGACGTCTCCGTCCGACTTGTCGAACACGGGCCGCAGGAACGGCCGCGCCGGCACCTTGATGACCGCGATACCGATGACGGTCTGCCCCCTTGGGCGCGTCGAGGCCAGCCCTCCGGAAGGCAGCCTGCAGGAACGCGCGCGACCTCGGCGTGAGCTTCACGACGATCGGCCGCGAGCCCCTTCGCCCCTTCAATGATCGCCGTACCGAGCTCGGCGCCCGCCTTGCGCTTCTCCTCGATTGCGGAGACTTCAGTGTCGGTGGCGCCGAATTACGCCTGTCGATCCGGAGCCCCCGGACGCTGTCGAGCGCACCCCGCGGAACGATTGGGACGGCTTGGATCCTCGGGCGCCTGACGATGGACGCGGCGATGACGTTGGCGTGATGGGGAGCGGCGTGCGCGCGATGGCGCGTGGCGCTGTGGTGTACGCCCGGATCGGAGCGGCGGGCGAAAACGCCTCGAGAACGGCCTCGAAGGCGGCAGGCTCAGCGGGGTGGAGGTTCGTGAACGCGCGGCAGGCAAGGCACGTGGCGATGCGTGGGCATCTACGCCCCCGCGCCGCTCCAGGGAAACACCGCTCTAATAAACGGACGGGACCTTGCCTTTCAGGAAGTACAAGTAAGGGTGGGTCGGCGCTCCACCGCAGACCTCTCCTCCTCCGGCAATC
>JAJZQG010000262.1 GCA_021847645.1 Myxococcales bacterium | reverse complement strand
TGCGCCCTCTCGACCACGCCGTTGATGTCGCCCAGTTGGTCCTGGACCTTGGCGAACAAGGGAGTGCCCTTGAGCGAGGCGATCTTGTCCGGTACGAGGATGCGAAGCACCTTGTAGGAGTTGACCTCCTTGACGATGCCGAAGGTCAGCGCTCCGCCGAAGGCTGCGAGCAGCGCCCCGGTCATGGCGACGACGGCGACCTTGAACGGGATTCGCGTGCGCTGTGCGATGAGCTTCGCCGGCACGCCGATCAGGTGCTCGAAGGCCACGAAGAACACGAGCAGCACCAGCAGCTTTCGCAAGAAGACCAGCACGGCTGCGAACAGCAGGATGGCGAACAACCTGCGGATGGTGCTCTTGGGGACGAGACCTCCAGCGATATCCATCGACGGCAGGGTAGCGTGGCGGTTGCGAGGCGGCCAAAATCGCGGGTCAGTCGCCGCGGATGGGCCCAGGTGCCCTCGCTCAGCCGAACCAGATCTTGCGAGCCAGCAGCCCGGCGATGACCACGCCCAGGCAGACCACGCCCCAGCGCGCCAACGTGGCATTGACGCGACGCGCGACCTCGGCTCCTCCCCAGCCGCCCAGCGACACGCCCACCGCCATGACCAGCGTCGCCTTCCAGTTGATCGCGCCAGCCACGATGAACCCGATGGACGCGAAGCCGTTGACGAACGCTCCGAGCACGATCTTGACCGCGTTCATCCGGTGGATGTTCGGCCCGCGCAGCATCGCCAGCAGAGCCAGCGTCATGATGCCCATGCCGGCTCCGAAGTATCCGCCGTAGATGCCCACCAGCAGTTGGCCCACCAGCGACGGCCAAGTCTGCGGCGGCAGATCCCACGGCGCGTCGATCGGAGCGTCGGCTCGCTTGCCCCTCAGGTTCTGCCAGAGCAGCAGGCCCGTGGCGAGCAGCACCAGGGCCGGCACGACTGCGTTGAACACCTTCTGCGGCGTGGCCAGCAGCAGGATCGCTCCGGCCAGACCGCCCAGGATGGCGGGCGGCAACAGCAGCTTGATCACGCGCTTGTCGCGCACCAGCTCCCGTCGATATCCCCAGGCCGACGCCAGCGAGCCCGGCGTCATCGCCACGGCGTTGCTCGCGTTCGCGACGATGGGAGGAAGCCCCATGGCGACCGCGGCGGGAAAGGAGAACAACGTACCGCCGCCGGCGACGGCATTGACCACGCCTGCCAGGACCGAGGCGGCGCCGAGCGCGAGAATCTGGGTCAGCGTCATGCGTTCCGTGTCCGACGAGCGCGCGAGCGTACTTCAGCTACGGCGTCCGTGCGGTGAAACTTCGACCGGTGCTCGGCGAAACCGAGGCGCGCTGGTCAGGTGTTGACTTCGAAGACCACCTTGCCGAACACCCGACGGTTCTCCAGGGCCTCGTGGCCGGTGCGCGCATCCCACAACGGCAAGACCATCCCCACCACCGGCTTGATCCGCCTATCGGCAATCAACGGCATCGCTTCGGCCAGGTCGCCCTTGGAGCCCATGGTCGATCCGAGGATCTCGATCTGACGGAAGAACACGTGGCGCAGATCGATGTTCGGCGCGTAGCCCGCCGTGGCGCCCACCGTCACGACCCGCCCACCCCAGGCCGTGGCCAGCACGCTCTTCTCGAACACCTCGCCGCCCACGTGATCGAGCACGACGTCCACGCCGCGCTTGGCGGTCAGCCGCTTGCACTCGGCCACGAAATCCTGCTGCGTGTAGACGATCACCTCGTCGGCGCCGATCTCCCTGGCGCGCTGGACCTTCTCGGGCGAGCCGACCGTGCTGATCACCCGTGCCCCGAGCAGCTTCGCGATCTGGATGGCAATGGACGACACGCCGCTGCCGGCCGCATGGATGAGCACGGTGTGCTGCGGGCCTACCTTGCCCTTGCGAATGATCGCCTGCCAGGCGGTGAGCGTGCACAACGGCATCGCCGCGGCGTCCACGAAGCCCAGCCCGTCGGGCAGCGCGAGCAGGTTGGCGTCCGGCACGTTGATGTACTCGGCATAGCCGCCCTGCGCGTTTTCCCCGTGGATCCGGTACTGCTTGCACAGGTTGTCACGGCCCGCGACACAAGCGGCGCACACGCCGCACGACAAGCCCGGCTGCACCATGACCCGGTCGCCCGCCGACACGCCTCGCGCGCCGGGCCCCAGGGCATCCACGGTGCCCACGATGTCGCAACCCAGACGGTGCGGATACTCGTGCTTGATGTGGGGAAGACCGCGGCGAATCCACAGGTCCATGTGGTTCATCGCCACCGCGGCGACCTTCACGCGGACCTCTCGCGGCCCCGGATCGGCCAGCTCGATCTCCCGACGCTCCAGCACCTCGGGCCCGCCGTGCCGATCCAACACCATCGCCTGCATCTTCATCGCGACCGTCCTCCGTGGGCCGGCATACTATCACCGCCCCGCGCCACGGAAACGACGCCTCCCCGCCTCAGGACAAGAACCGGCCCGCAAACGGCGCCAGCTCGTCCGGAGGCTGCACCGCGTATGACAACGCCAGGATCTCCACCAGCAGCATCCTGTACATCGCGTCCACGTCGTCCACGTCGATGTCGTCGGCAAAGCTCATCATCGTGTCGTCCAGACGCGCGCGGATGAACCGCGCGATCTCCGGCTGGTGCAGCGCGATCACGTCGTCGCTCTCCAACACAACCTTGGCGTTCGCGCGACGAAGCTCCTCGTCCGTACGGAGCAACTGCTCGGCCGCGTCGCAGTCTTCCCGCGTGATGCGCCGAAGCCGATCGCCCGCGGTCATCCGGAACGCATTCCAGATGGTGATCGCCAGCGACGCCCCAAGCCCGCGCGCAGCATCGTCGGCGGGAACGGCGAGCGCTTCGCTCATCCAACGGGCAAGTGCGGGCTGCTCGCGCTCACAACGCGCGAACTCGTCGGTCAGCCGCGAGGTGCTGATCGTTCCCTCGTCCGACGCAAGACGGCGCGCAGCGGTTTCCAGCACAGGAAGCTCCACCTGCGCGTACCGGGCAACGGAAGGGATTGCGGTCTGGGCTAGCCACACGACCCGTCAACCCTAGCACGCTGCCTTTGGCCTGTCGTGCAGTACCGAGCGGATCCGCGGCTCGAGTCAAGCGAGGTGAGAGCGTTCGTCCTGCACGATTCATCGACGAGGCCGAGTGCCGTGGTCTACACTTGATGTGTGACCAAGCCCGCGTCCCGCAGCGCAGCGCAGCTTCTGGCCAACAGGATCGTGCGCGTCGTGCCCACACTTTCGACGCAGGCGCTGCGCATGGCATGGCTACGCGATGCGCTAACCGGCGCTGGTCCCGCGCTGGCCGCAGCCGCCCTCGACATCGTGTGCGAGGCTTCCGACCTGGGCGATCCCGCCTCCCGCGAGGTGCTCGTGAGCCTCACCGGCATGCTCCAGGACCAGGCCTCCAAACCCCTGCTTGCCCTGTTGCGCGCCGCCGTCAGCCACGACGCCGTCACACCTCTGGCCCGAATCGTCCACGGTGGCGAGTCCCTGGCCGGTGGGACGCGCAAGGCCAACCGCGCGGCGGACGACGAGCATCGCGTACCGGACTACGGCCGAGGGCGTCCGCTGACCCTGGGGGAACGCAAGGCGCTGGCGCGACGCCCCACGCGCAAGCTGCTCGACCGGCTCCTGGCCGACCCGCACCCACAGGTCATCCGCAACCTGCTGGACAACCCGATTACCACGGAAGACGACGTGTTGCGCCTGGCGGCCCGTCGTCCGTTGCCCGGCGAGGTCATGGTGGAAATCGCACGCCATCCCCGCTGGAACGTCAGAACGCGCATCCGCATGGCCATGCTGCTCAATCCGTCTTGTCCGGCCGAAGTGGGCGTGCCGCTCGTGGGGCTGCTGAGCCTGTCCGAGCTTCGGTCCGTGGCGGACATGTTCGACGTGCACGAGGCCATCCATCACGCGGTCATGGAGAGAATGCGACGGCCGGTGGCCGTGAGCGACCATGAGCTGCCGGTCGATGACGAAGGCGATCTGAACTGAGCAAAGGGCGTCCGGGCCGTGCCCGGGACGAAGCGTCTGGCCAACGCAACCGTTGAGCTGGTAGATTTTGCGCCACGAAATCGATTCCCCGTGGAGGCTTCATGGATCGGCGTTGGCTCTTGTGGTTGGCGACAGCGGCTGCGACCGTGGCGTCGGGTTGTGCGAGCGGCGACGGCGCTCCCGAGGCGCGCGTGGTCAACGGGTTCCAGGAAGGATGCATCGTGGAAGCGAGCTTCCTGGGCTATCACTTCACCGCGCCCGTCGCTCCGACCGGAATCATGGCGTCGCGCGAGGTCTACGAGGGCTCCGACAAGGCGTATGCGGTCGTGCTGCCCTTGCCCACCGCCGACCTCAACGGGGACAAGGTCATCAACTGCTACGACACTGTCCTGCAGGACCGCGGCACGCTGTGGGTCACCAACAAGGCGTACACGGCCCAAGCCGGGCAGGTCACCAACATCGCGTTCAAGCAGCCCGCGGACGCCGCGAATCCTCAGCCCGACGAGGCGACCTCGATCGCCCCGGACTGCAATGACGCGACCTTCGTCAAGGGCGTCACCATGTTCGCGCGCCTGGCCCCCTATTGCGCCACCACGCCCTGACCTGGCTTCATCGCGTCCCGACGTCCATCATCAGGCTCAGCCGTCCGCTCCGTCGTCACCTTCCCACAGCTCGATGCCCGCAGCGGTGATGGCCTTGGCGCATCGACGGCACAGGGGCGGCTCTTCGAAGCGCACTTCGTCGCCGCGCTTCCACATGAACAGGCCGCGCCCGCCGGGATTTCCGGTGAATCGCTCGCCGCACACGTCGCACACCTGCGACTCCGGGCCGTCCGAAGAATGCTCTTGGAGCTCGGAGATGATGAGATGCGGCGCGGGAAGCGGAGCCTGGCTGTTCGACGACATCGGGCGGAGTGTAGCGCAAACCGCAGGGCCCGCGCCATCCAACCCGGGCACGGAAGTGTCCGAGGGTGCCCGTTGCGGACAATTGTCTCGCGCCGTCCGAGGAGATACGCTGCGACCTCCGGAGCACTTGGTGTACAACACACGTTCGGTCCGTCGCCGTCCGAGTGCCGACGCAGCACCGTCCCGCTCCCGCCCGGCGAAGGACACCGACCGTTTTTCAAGATGACGTCAGTTCGCACGCACTCGGTCCTGTCCGATGCGTGCCAGCCTCGGACAGCATGCCCACTCTGCGTTTCTTCCCGCCCCAAGGATCCCCCCGCACCTACAACGTGCACAAGCCGATCACGACCATCGGCCGCGCCAGCGGCAACGACGTCGTCATCCAGCTTCCCGGCGTCGCCGACACGCACGTGCAGCTCATCTTCGACGGGCGGTTCTTCAACCTCGAGGAGGTCGATCGGACCGCGGAGATCCTGATCAACGGCAAGAAGAAGCGTCGCGCCCGCCTCGCCCACAACGACCGGCTGGCACTGGGCAGCGCGGAGTTCTCCTTCAGCCTGTTGGGCGACCCGAGCTTCGTGCCCGGTGCGGTCGCGGCCCGCGAGAACTCTTCCTCGCAGGGCGTAGACCTTTCCGGCGTCAAGCGCCTGCAGTCCTTCAGCGAGCGCCTCATGAAGCGCGGCACCGTCGACGAGGTCCTGCAGGATCTGCTCGAGTCCGTCGTGGAGCTGACCGGCGCCGATCGCGGTGCCGTGCTCCTGGTGGAGCCCGGCGAGCCGGGGGCGACGAGCCGCCGCGTGTCCGTTCGTGCTTCGCACAACGTTCGTCGCGAGGTGATCGCGGACGATGCCGGCGGCATCTCGGACTCCATCGTGCGCAACGTCCTCGAGAGCGGGATGCCCGTCATCGTCAGCGACGCCCTGGCCGACACCACGTTCGGCAAGAGCGAGAGCGTGTTGGCCCTCAAGCTGTCGAGCGTCATGTGCGTGCCGATGCTCGCCCAGGGCGAGCCCTTGGGCGCCCTCTACGTGGGAAACGACAGGGTCAAGGAGCTGTTCACCCGCTCGCACCTCGACCTGCTCACCGTGTTTGCCGCCCAGGCCTCGCTCATCCTGCAGAACGCCATGCTGCTGACTACCCTGCGAGCCGACAAGGAGAAGCTTTCCGAAGAGCTTTCCGACAAGCGCTTCGGTGAGATCATCGGCTCCTGCGCCTCGATGCTGGAGGTGTTCCGCAAGCTGCAGAAGGTGGCCTCCACCGACATCAGCGTGCTCATCACCGGCGAGACGGGCACGGGCAAGGAGCTCATCGCCCGCGAGATTCACCGCCGCAGCCCCCGCGTCAACGGCCCGTTCGTGACGATCAACTGCGGCGCAATCCCGGAGAACCTCATCGAGAGCGAGCTGTTCGGCCATGTCCGGGGCGCCTTCACCGGCGCCGTGGCCTCGCGCCCGGGCAAGTTCCAGGTCGCCGACAAGGGCACCTTGTTCCTCGACGAGATCGGCGAGCTGCCCTTGAACCTCCAGGTCAAGCTGCTGCGCGCCCTGCAGGAGCATGTCGTGTACCGCGTCGGCGACAGCCGCCCCGAGCGCATCGACATCCGCGTCGTCGCAGCCACCAACCGCAACCTCGACGAGGAGATCCGCGCCGGCCGCTTCCGCGAGGACCTGTTCTACCGGCTCAACGTCGTCAACATCTGGCTGCCGCCCCTGCGCGATCGCGGCGACGACGTCGTGATCATCGCGCGGGCGCTGCTCTCGAAGTTCGCTGACGAGCTCAAGAGCAACGTGCGCGGGTTCGCCCCCGACGCGATGAACGCGATCAAGCGCTACGCCTGGCCGGGCAACATCCGCCAGCTGGAGAACCGGCTCAAGAAGGCCCTGGTGCTGTGCGACCATGCCCTGCTCACGGCCGAGGACCTGGACCTGAGCCGCGACGAGCAATCGCCCATCCTGCCCCTCGAGCGCGCCAAGGAGGAGTTCCAGCGGCGCTACGTGCTCGAGGTGCTCGAGCGCAACAACGGCAACCGCACCCAGACCGCCCGCGATCTGGGCGTCGATCCGCGCACCATCTTCCGCTACCTCGAGCGCGAGCAGAACCCCATGCCCAGCGGTGCAGGAGGCGGCTCACCGCCTCGCGCGTAGCCGTCCGTCGTTCGGCTCCGTCTTGTCAGGAGCGGGACGGCTGGGCGGCTGTGACAGCCGCTCGATGGTCGCCATGCACTCCCTGCTGCAGAACATCGCGCCGTTGCGCCCCTCCAGCGGCTTCTCCCGGATGGGTGCGCCGCACACGTCGCAGAACATCTTCCTGCCGAGAAGCGTGTCCAGGAATCCCATGGCTCCCCTCCTTGTCTTCTGCGAGTTCCTCGGGCTCCTGGGATCAATCTAGGAACCCCGCGGCTCTCGTCCACCTCAATTCTCCCACGTCTCCGGCGTCCCGCCATCCGCCTGGGACGCACCCTCGGATTGTGACGGAGCTTCTTTCGGCGGCGCCGGACCCGCAACGCGGCGCACATTACGGGACAGCGCCAGAGTTGGCGGAGCCAAGTGTGCTCGGCGCCATGTCTGGAGGAAGCCCGGTTGCGGCCGCAACAGAGTGTCAATCGGCAGGCGGCTCCGAAAAACCGAGTGCACCCGAATCGAGCGCAGCGATCGCCTTGGCGACCGAATCGACCCCGCCCACGAGGTACAGAATATCCCCCGTTTCCAGCTGCAGCCGCGGATCCGGCTGCTCCAGAAGCGTGTCGCCCCTTCGAATCGCCACGATCAATGCGCCCGTGCGCGCGCGAAGATCGAGCTCGAGCGCAGATCGTCCGACCGACGGCGCGCCATCGCTGATGAGCACGCTCTCGATCTTCAGGTCGGCGAGCTCGCCGCGCTGGCCCAGCGTGGGCCGCGGGACCACGAGCGAGCGCTCGGAGACCTGCGTCTGCGCCCTTACCTTGCTCACGCATTGATCAATGACGTTCCTGGGCGTCTCCAGCCACCGCAGGAGCCGCGCTATCACCTCGACCGTCGATTCGAGTTCCTCCGTCACGACGTCGTCGGCGCCCAGGCCCAGCAGGCGCTCGCGCTGGCCGAAGTACCTTGCACGCACGAGGACCGGCACGCTGGGGGCGACGCGCTTGGCCGTGTTGGCGACGCGCTCGGCCGCGGCCGGGTCGTTGATGAGCACGACGAGCGCCTTGGCTCGAGCCAGGCCGGCGTGGCCCAAGGCCTCGTCGTTCGCAGCGTCGGCGTAGAAGACGGGTTGGCCGGCGGTCTTCGCGTCCCGCACCGTTCGCGCGTTCATCTCGAGCACAACGTACGGGGTCCCGGTCGCCTGTAGCGCTTCAGCCGCGAAGCGGCCGGCGAGCCCGTAGCCCACAATCACGACATGACGGTCGGGCAGGTGCTCCTGCGTTTCTGCCTCCGCTATCGATTGAGCGCCGAAGAGCCGTTCGAGCGGCGCCACCAGCCGCTGGCCGGCAGCGATGTGAGGGGCCGCGCGCACTGCCAGGGGGGTGAGGAACATGCTCACGACGCCGGCGGCCAGCAGGGGGCGCGCCTGGGTCGGGCCAAGCACACCCGCGGACTCGCCGAGCTTGGCGAGCACGAACCCGAACTCGCCGAACTGCGCCAGGCCGACGCCTGCGAGCCACGCAACACGCGCGGGAAAGCGCATCACTGCAGCGGAGACCGACGCGATCACGCCCTTGACCACCAGGAATCCCGCGAGGTAGACGAGCACGGCGACAGGGGCCGCCAAGACCACCCGAACGTCGAACAGCATCCCGAGCGACACGAAGAAGACGCTGACGAAGGCGTCGCGCAACGGCAAGATGTCGCCCATCGCGCGGTGTCCGAACTCGGTGTCGGCGACGACCATGCCGCCCAGAAAGGCGCCGAGCGCAAGCGACAACCCCGCAAGCGATGTCAGCCACGCGGTCCCGATACACAGCGTGAGGATCGCGAGGAGGAAGACCTCGCGGCTCCTGCTGGCATCCACGAGCCTGAGCAATCGCGGTACGAGCAGGCGGGCGACGAGCACGGTTGCTGCCACCACCGCGGCGGCTTTCGCCAAGGCAATCGCAACAGCGGCGAATGCACTGCCCTGCTGCGACGACGCGCCCAGCAGCGGCACGATGAGCACCATGGGTATGACGCACAAGTCCTGGAAGATGAGCGTTCCAACGATGAACCTGCCGTGGGGCGCGTCCAGTTCCTGCCGTTCGGCGAGGGCACGGAGCACGATCGCGGTACTGGATAGCGCGAACACGAATCCGAAGAAGGTTGCGCGACCGACAGGCTGGCCGAAAGCGGATGCGATCGCCCCGACAACCACGGTGGTGAGAGCGACTTGAAGCGCGCCGCCGAGTGCGATCGTGCGGAAGATGTGACGGAGCCGCTCGAGGGAGAACTCGAGGCCGATGGTGAACAGCAGCAGGACGACCCCAACCTCCGCCAGCACCTCAATCGCATGTACGGAGCGAATCAGCCGGAATCCGAAGGGGCCGATCAACGCACCGGCAACGAGCAGGCCGGCTACGGTCGGCAGCCGGATTCTGGCGAGCACGACGATGACGATGACCGAGGCAGCGGCGACGATCGCGAGCTCGTCGAGCAGGGGAACGCGACCCATCACTCCGCCTGACAACGTGGATCGAGCGCGGCAGCGTGTGGCTGCGCGCTCGAGATTCGACGCGGCCCGGACATGAGATTGCGCGGAGCCATCATCGCTTGCGCCTCCGCGTCACATGCCTCTCCAACTGATTCGACGACGGAGAGAATGTCTTGAGACAGTTCGTGCACTGCAGCGACTGGCCGACGTGCGGGATGAACCGGCGCTGCTCCGCGCCGCAGTGCGGACACTTGTAGCTGCGCAGCAGCTGGAGCGCCGCCACGGAGGAAGCCACGACCGTCATGCAACACAAGGTTGCACGGCGCCTCCCTCGCGGCAAACGCTACGATGGAGAAATCGCAGCGTCGGCCTTGGGTGTGGCTTCAGGAGCGAGTCTGGCTCGAGCGGGGAGGACGGTGTGAATCCACCGGGGGCTCGTCACGAAGGATTGCGAGAACCAGTGCTGCACCGACGATGGGCACGAGCCAAATCAGCCAGAGCTGCGCCCTGCGTTGGTCGGCCGTGAACGACACGTCCCGCCAGACGCGACGGGTGGCGACCACAGCCAGGCCGATGGCCGTGGCCAGGACCGCGGGAATGAACAGGGTCAGGTAGTTGACGGACATGGTCAGCCTCTGTTCAAGAGCAGCGCGGCTACGAGGAGCGCAACCGGGCCGGCGATCCACAGCAACGGTATCAACATCGAGGACGTCTTCTGCTGCGTATCGGACGGTGGCTCGATACCACCGTTGGAGTTCGGATTCATGAACTGCACCTCACAGGCACACATCTCCCTATTGCGCAGTCGTCCGTGTGCGAGGAGACTGCACGCTGTCGCCGGTGCGACAATGCGCTATCGCGTCCGCACGCAATGGCGTGCAAGCACGGGCGAATGCGATCGGCCTATCCAGCTGTGCGCGGGGGAGATCGCGCTCGAGGTCCGTCCCGGAAGACCCGGGCGTGCAGGGCAGCGGGGGCTCGTGGGGTGATCGCCGGCTCCGACCACGTCCGTGCGGGGACAGCGATGCCGCCGTCTCGGACGACGAACAGGTGAAGCTGCGGGTGGCGTCGTGCCGACTCTCGCGTCCCGCCGAGATGGCTTCGCACCTCCGGCCCAAGGGGACCGCCACGTTCACGTTGGGGGCCAATGCTCAGGCCGGACAGACCGTACGAGGGCGGGGCCGCAACGGCGCCCGTGCTCACCAGAATGGCAAGCAGGATGGCCTGCAGGAGCGGTTGGACGGCGAGGTTCAAACCTCGACACTATGGGGTGTGATCGCCTGGGTGTCAAACGCTTGTCGAGAACCGGCAGGTTCGCTCCATTGTCCCGCGGGCGAGTCCGGCTCTCCGAGTCTGCCGGGCCTTGGTGGCCGCACGGCGGTCGGCGGCGGCGGATTTGCCCGCAATTCACCTAGTTCCGGCCGCCACAAGTTCCGGCCGGGTTTTTGTGGCGATGCTGCTCGCCGACGCTCCCCCACTGCACCAACCGAGCTCGCGTGCCCGCCCGCCCAATCTCGCGCCGGCTCGCGCCAAGCAA
>JAJZQG010000261.1 GCA_021847645.1 Myxococcales bacterium | reverse complement strand
GAGCATGAAGATCGTGCGCACATGCCTCGCGGCGTTGGCCGAGATCGCACAACGGCCCTCGGTCGCCCGTGCGAGCTTCTGAGCCTCACCCACCAACGACGTCAGCCGCGTGTCGCGCGCAGGCTCGCCCGACGCGTGCAGCAGCACGCGTCCAACATGCACGCCGGCGCAGGGCGAGACCTTGCCGACACCCAGCTGGCGCAGCAGCACGAGCGCGCACCGGACCGCCGTCTCGGTCTCCCGGCCGTCGGTGTCCCCAAGACCGAACAAGCTCACCATCTGCAACGGCTCTTCGTCGATGAGCCGAGCGCCGTAACGCGCGAGCGTGTCCTTGACGCGCGCGCGCAGGTGCTGCGGAAACGACCAGTCGCGCTCCCCGAACGTCAGCACCAGCGCCGTCACCTCGCGACGCTCCCCCAGGATCGCTCCGCCCATCAGGCTCGGCGGCCCCACCGATGAGGTCGGAGAGCGTTGATTGCTAGGCGCACTCGGAACCTCGACCGGTGTGCGCTCGGGCTCGACCGTCAGCGGACTGAGCTCCTCGAGCACATCGGCGCTGTCGAGCAAGCTGGCCTCTCCTTCCCGGAAGCCTTGCACGTACTCGGCCAGATCGTTGGCCGTGTACTTGATGCCCGACGAGTACATGTAGCCCAGCAGCTCCTCGTAGAGCCGGCTCGCATTCTCGAAACGATCATCGGGCGACTTGGCAAGCGCCTTGCGCGCAACAGCAACCAGATCCCCAGGGATGTCGTCGCGCAGCAGCTCCAAAGGAGGATACTCCGCTGCTTGCACACGACGCAGCGTCTCGAACGGCGTCGCGGCGCCGAAGGGGTTGACCCCGGCCAGCATCTCGTAGAGCACCGTGCCCAGCGAGAAGATGTCCGAGCGCCCGTCGACCTGCCGACCACGCGCCTGCTCCGGACTCATGTACGCATACTTGCCCTTGAGCTGGCCGACCTTGTTGTCGTCGGTGCGGTCCTCCATGATGTCACGCGCCTTCGCAATGCCGAAGTCGGTGACCTTCACCTCGCCCTCCCATGACACGAGCACGTTCTGCGGGCTCACATCCCGATGCACGATCCCCAACGGACGCATCTGCTCGTCGCGACGGCGATGTGCGTGGTCGAGGCCCTTGGCGATCTCGGCGGCGACGTACACGCACAAGCCGATGGGCAGCATGAGCGCACGGCGCCTGCAGCGGTAAAGCACCGACGCGAGGTCGAGGCCCGCGACGTACTCCATCGCCATGTAGTAGGCGGGCGGCGCACCGCCTGCGGACACCTTGCCCAGGTCGAAGACCTGCACGATGTTCGCGTGGGACAGCCGCACCGCCAGCTTGGCCTCGTGGATGAACATGTCCACGAACGCCTGGTTGGTCGCCAGCTCCGGCAGGATCCGCTTGATGACCAGGATCTTCTCGAAGCCCTCTACCCCGAAGCTCTTCGCCTTGTAGACCTCCGCCATCCCGCCCCGTCCGAGCGGCTCCAGAAGACGATATCGTCCGAAGGTCGACTCCACGATCCTGCTATCCCCAGCGCCCGAACGCCGACGGGCTTCAGCCTACCACCCGTGCGAATCCGCGGCGAAGCTTCCCATGCCCAGGTCCGATCGGGCGCGCACCACGCCCGCGTCGTCAGGGCCGATCAATCCACAAGACCGGGGCGTCCCGCAACCACGTTCGCTGCCGCCGCGCGAACACTTTGGTCGCACGCGTGATCGCCGGAACCAGATCGGCTTCTGATAGGTGTCCTTCAATGTGGTCGCGTACCTGACGGTATCCCACCGAGCTCATGGGGCGCGTCGAGCCCCACCCACGCGCGCACAGCGCGCGAACCTCCTCTACCCATCCAGCCTCGAGCCATCTGCTCGCTCGCACCGCGATCCGCGCCTCAAGCTCGGAGGGCGCCCATCGCACTCCCACCAGCCTCGCCCGGTGACGAGGTGGCCGCGCCTGATGCTCGCGCTGCAGCTCCGACAGGCGTCGTCCCGTCAACTCGAAGACCTCCAGCGCCCGTTGCACCCGCACGAAGTCGTTGGGCGCCAGCCGCGCCGCGATCTCCGGATCGACCTGCGCCAGCCGCGCATGCAGCGTCTCCCGGCCCATCTCCCGCGCCTGCTGCTCGAGCTGCTTGCGAAGTCCGGGCGAGGCAGCCGGCGCTTCCGCCAGCCCGAGCACCAGCGCACGAACCCACAAGTACGTTCCCCCACACACGACCGGGATCTTGCCTCGCGCCCGTACGTCCGCGATCGCTTGCTCGGCTTCCGCGGCCCAACGTGCCGCATCCCACGGGTCGACCGCATCGGCTACGTCGATCAGATGATGGCGAGCGCGACTCTGCTCTTGCCGCGTCGGCTTGCCCGAGCCGATGTCGAAGTGCCGATAGATCTGAACGCTGTCGGCCCCGATCACTTCTCCGCCGGCTTCTTCGCACACCCGGATCGCCAGCTCGGTCTTGGACGACGCCGTCGGCCCTACGACGCACAGCAGCTCGTCGGGCTCGAGCTCGATCGGGATGGTCTTGAGCTTCACCGGCGCCCTACCTGCCGCTCCAGCTCGGCAAACTTGATTTGCATCAGCAGCGGGCGGCCGTGAGGACAGTGGCCGGCGTACTCCACGCGATCGAGCGCCTCGAGCAGCGCGATGACCTCGTCGGGCGTCACAGCGTCACCCGCGCGAAGCGAGCCATGACACGCCATGGTCGCCAACACCAGATCCACCGAGTCCGAGAAGCTGCGGCCGCCCGCCCTCCTGACCTCGTCGAGCAGATCCCGCGCGAGCCGCTCGGGCGCAGCGCGTGCCACGATCTGCGGCACCGCTGTCACCATCGCCGTCGTCGGGCCGATCGGACGAAGCTCCATGCCCAACGCCCCGACCTCGGCCTGATGCTCGTCGAGAAACGCGGCCTCCACCGCGTCGATCTGCATGGTCAGCGGCAACAGCAACCGCTGCGAGGCGATCGCGTGCGATCGATAGCTGGCCCGCAACCGCGCAAAGGTCACGCGCTCGGCTGCCGCATGCTGATCCAGGATGACGATGCCGTCAGGGCCCTCGCAGATCAAAAATGTGCCCCGCATCTGAGCCACGAACCGAAGCGCGGAGTAGGACAGATCGGTCGTCGACACGGCGAAGGCGGCAGCATCGACAGGCCGGCCCGGCGCAGCCAGCGGCAGGGGCGGCTGCATCGCCGCAGCGGCTGGCGCAGCCAGCGGCGCCAGACCCCACGGATCCGGCTCCCCGACAGCGCCCTTGTCCAGCGTCGCCCCAAACGCGACGTTCGGTGCACACGACGCGGCAAGCGGGCGCACGGGCGCGGGGAGCACGGCGCCTGGTGATTGCCCGTGCGACTTGGGCGCGAACGCGCGCGAGGGCGGCGCAATGCCGAACGCTCCCGCAAGCCCCTCGCTGATCACCGCGAAGACCGCGTCCTGCACCGCACGACCGTCCGCGAAACGGACCTCGGCCTTCTGTGGGTGCACGTTGACGTCGACGAGCTGCGGGTCGATGTCGACGAAGACCACGCCGGCCGGATAACGGCCCGGCTCCAGCACGCTGCCGTACGCCTGCGCGATGACGCGAGCCAGGACGCGATCGCGAACCACGCGTCCGTTGATGAGCAGCGTGAGCGCGACAGCACCCGACCGCGCGAGCTCCGGTGGGCCCAGATACGCTTCCACGCGCAGCGGCCCCCGCTGCCCCGCGATCGTCGCCAACCGATCGTCGGGGCGCGCGTCGAGCGCCCGCTGCTTGCGCGATGACGCGCGCAGCCACTGCTTGACCGCCCGGCCGTCGCGCGTGAGCGTGATCGTCAGCTCCGACGCCGACAACGCCAGGGCGTCGAGCGCGCTGGTGATGGCCGCGGACTCGGCCGAGGCAGCCTTGAGGAACTTGCGACGCGCCGGCACGTTGAAGAACAAGTCGCGGACCTCGACGATGGTGCCGGGTGCCATGCCGCAAGGCGCCACGCGCAGCGACCCTCCACCTTCGCACGCCACCTCCACGCCTTCGTCCCTGTCGCGCGTGCGCGTGCGCAACACGAAGCGGCTTACCGACGCGATGCTCGGCAGCGCCTCGCCGCGAAATCCGAACGTGCGAAGGGCCAGCAGATCGTCGATGTGCCCAATCTTGCTGGTGGCATGCCGCTCGATGGCCAGCGGCGCGTCGGCCTCGTCCATTCCACAGCCGTCGTCGGTCACACGGAGCACACCCACACCGCCGGCGCCCACGTCGACCTGCACGCGGGATGCGCCCGCGTCGACCGCGTTCTCGACGAGCTCCTTGACCACGCTGGCCGGCCGCTCGACCACCTCGCCAGCCGCGATCTGGTTGCACAAGTCCTCGGGGAGACGAACGATGGTCGACACTCTAGCCGTCCCGTTCAGGCTTGCCGGAGCGGTACCAGGCCAGCACGCTCGGACGAGTCAGGGCAAAGGCCGCGAGCGACAACAGCAGCAGCTGGGCGAGCAGCAGCAAGCGGAAGAACCAGGCGTACAGCGCGGCGATCTGCGCACCAGGAATCGGTGGAACCGTGGCGGGCGGATGCTGCGCGCCGGCTTGGATCACGGCGTAGCGCACCGGCGCCGAAACCACGAAGTCCACGATGGCGTAGGCGATGTTGGCGCCGATGGCCTGCAACGCCAGGTGGTGCGCAGCGGGACGGCCGGACAGGGCGCGGGCGCAGGCGACGATCAGCAGGCCGGAGAGCAGGACGTTCGCAGCGCCCAGCGGGATCATCCTGTTCTGGTTGGCGTTGAGCGCTTCGATGCGCGCGGTGTGCTGGGCCTCGACGTGGGCGCGCAAGTCTTGCGAGATGTGGTTGTCCAGATCGAGCGACGGGTGCGTGGTCTGCCGATAGAACTGCAGGGTCTGGCAGCCGCCCATCACACCGCCGACGCCAAGCATCCAGGCGATGACGAGCGCGACCATCAGGTACGCCGGGCGCCCTGGCCTTGCGGGCTGCAGCGGTTCTTGCTCGTCCGTCATCGGAAGCTCCGGGGAAGCCTACTCTGCTTCACCCTGGCTCCGCGGGGAACCCCCAAGATTGGAGAGCCGGCGTTGCGTAGACCGCAACGCACCTCACCCCTCGCGCTGCCACCTGGCAGCGGTGATGCTTCGCTGGAGCCGCGATTCGGATGGAACGACGCACCAGCCTCCCGTGCGCGGGGAGGGCTCGACGTGCGCTTCGACAGGGGGTCAGCTGGCGGGCGTGGCTTCGGGATAGACCGAAACCTGCTTCTTCTTGTTGGTCTTCCACTCGTACGTCACGTGGCCGTCGACCAATGCGAAGAGCGTGAAGTCGCGTCCCGTCCCCACGTTCTTGCCCGCGTGGATGGTGTTGCCGACCTGCCGCACGATGATGTTGCCCGCCGCGACGTGCTCGCCGCCGTAGACCTTCACACCGCGCTTCTGCGAATTGGAGTCGCGGCCGTTGCGAGACGAGCCGCCGCCTTTCTTGTGAGCCATGGCTTTCTCCTCACCCGGAAATGGCGGTGATCTTCAGCTCGGTGTAGGGCTGACGATGTCCCTGCTTGCGCCGGTAGTTCTTCCGCCGCCTGAACTTGAACACGATGATCTTGTCGGCGCGATCGTGCCGAACGATCTGCGCCTCGACCTTCGCGCCCGCCACCGTGGGCTGACCGATCTTGGTCTGATCGCCGCCCAGCAGGAGCACCTCGTTGAACGTCACGGTCTGGCCGGGATCACCCACGAGCTTCTCGACGCGCAGGTTCTGACCCTCGGTCACCCGGTACTGCTTTCCGCCAGTCTTTATCACCGCGTACATGGACATCTCACCGAGAGGAAATTGGGACGGGGGAGTATAGGAGTCCATCGGGCGAATGCAAGGGACAATATCGCAACGAGTATCAGCCGGTTAGAGGCGGGCAGGCCGCCTGACACGGACGCGACGCCCTTGTAGCATCGCCTTGGGCATGCCCGACAGACCTTCGTCCACCAAGACGGTGCAGCTGGCACTGCACGTCGTGCCCGGCGGCGCCGTGGCGTTGGCCGCCGTCATGGCGCTGCTCACCCGCACCTCCAACCCGATCGGTGCGCGCTTGTACGGCGGCCCGCCTGGCGCCGACGGCGTGCTGGCGTGGCGTGTCGTGGTCATCGAGCGCGACCACGGCTACTACGCGGCCGTGCCCGGCGCGCGCCTGCACATGACCGCCAGCGCCCACGATCGGCAGACGTCCTGCGAGGGCGTCACCGACACCGATGGGGCGTGGGAGGCTCGCCTGCCCATGCCCACTGACGACGCCAGCGACGTGCAGATCGTCGTTCGCGCCGATCGGGTCGAACGTGATCTGATTGCAGGCGCGGTGCCTACGCGTCCTGCGCAATGGGCGAGCGCGTTCCGGAAGATCGACCCGGCCGTGCGTGGCGAAGGTTCGGGCGCGCTCGACATCTCGATGTCCCTCATGCGCGGTGCGCTCGCCGCAGGATTCCCCGAAGATGTGCTGATCCACGTGGCGAGCTCGGCTTCGAAGGAGCCCGCACCGCAAGCGCGCGTTCGCGTCTCGGGGGAGGGATTCGACCGCGAGCCCCGCGGTGAGCTGCTGACCGACACGAACGGCGACGCGCAGCTGCGATTGACGCCGACGCACCACTCGCCCCGCGTGGAGATCCATGCGACGGCCGCAGCCGGATCGGACGGGAGATGGGAGGGCATGCTGCCGGTCACGCCGGGGGCGATGTGGGTCGACCCCGTGGCGCTGGCGCAGGGCAGCCTGCTGGTCAAGTCGCCCGTGCCGCACCACGCCGCGTACCTGACGTTCTTCTCGGAGCACGCGCGGCTGTTCGCCACGCGGCTGGCGCTCGCCGCAGATCCGCGCGGCGGCGCGATGGGTCAGATGCCCATGCCCGCGCTTGCTGATGAACCGGCCTGGGTGCTCGCGTCTCCCGACGCCCAGGGGCAGGGCATGGAGGCCTACGAGGTGGCGTGGCCGGTCTCCAAGGCGCGGATGAACGAGGACCACCTGGTGCCGATGCCAGCCGCCACCATGCGCACGCCGCTACTGGCGGACGGCATCCCCAGCGCCGTGCTGTCGTCGCGCGCGCTCGAGAAGGCAGCGAGAGCGCGGATCCTTGCGGTGCTCGCCCTTGCGGCCGTGATCGAGTCGGCGTTGCTCCTGGTGCGCGCGCGCCAGGCTCGCACCGAGCTTCGCGCGATCCTGGCGTCGCAGGCGGACATCGACGAGGCGTTGCTGCACTCCATCGCGGGAGGCGAGCGCTACTGGATCAAGCTGCTGATCGCAGCCGTGTTGATCGCTGCCATCTTCGGTGCCGTGGCCCTGCTGCTGTGGATGCGCGTGTAGCAGCGCCCCGGCTACTCGCAGACGCAGGTGTGCGTCGACTGCGACTTGCTCTGCGCACGCATGTCCTCGCGCTCGGTGAGGTTGAGCTCGGAGCCGTTGTTGACCTGCTCGCAAGGATCCTCGCGCTCCGCAGGCAGCGGCGGCACCCAGTGGCACGCCGGAAGATTCGTCTTTCGCGGAGCGTCACCCGCCGTGGGGTCGACGGCGGTCTGCGGGGCGGGCGCTTTGGGCGCCGCGCAGGCGTTGAGCAACAAGCCCAGGGAGCAGGCCAACAGCGCGATGCGAAGCGATCTCATATCGAGACTCCTGGTCGTCGTGGCCGGCTGCGCGCGCCGCGACCTCGTAGGCCACGCGCGCTGGCCGGAAAGCCCTTGCACAGCTTTATCCCGCAGCGCGCAGCGCGACGCAAGGCGACCGCGCTATTCAGATGGCTTGTCGTTCGGGACGACTGGCTCGCCGGTCGTGGTGACGACGTCCTTGTTCTCGTCACGGGCGCCGTCCTGAAACTTCGCGGCGATTTCCCCGAGCAGGCCCGCGGTCTTCTGGAGCGTGGTCGCGCTGGTCTGCAGCGCCGACTTGCCCACCTCCAGACCGTAACGCGCCCACACCTTGCCAATCGTTCCTGCATCGCGAATCACCCGATCGATGAGCTCCGCGTCGTTGCGTTCCGTCGCCTTGCCGTTCGTTCCTGTATTCATGACTGATCCTCCATGGCTTCGTCTTCGTTTTCGTCTGCTGCCGGGAGACACTCGGCTCCGATGAGCACGCGCGGCCCCGGTCCCTCGCGCACACCCAGATACGCTTCCTCGCCGGCGCGCATCGCGCGCCCGCACCTGGAACACGTCGTCTTGGTCGCCAACTTCAGCGGCTGAAAGCCGATGATCCCTTCAAGAACCTCGACGCCTCGCTCCGCCGGCGCGGACTCTCTCTCCCCCGCTTGTGCGCTGCCGTCTTGCCCTGCGCGACCCGGTTGGTCCTGCTCGGGCGGCTGCGTGATTGTCCGCAGACGCTCCCGCTGCTCCGCCAACCGGTCCACCACATGATGCAGATTGCCCTCAGCGCGACGGCCCACCACGTCGACCGCGGCGACCGCGTCCTCGAGAATCGCGCGCACCACGTTCGAGACCGGAACGCGCCAGGATTGCGCCAGACGCTTGAGCTCCAGCTCGAGCACCGCCGGAACGCGCGTGTGAAGCACCCGCTCCTTGCGCGATGCCTGCGCCCTGTCGGCGTCCTGCTGGTCCTGGGGTTCGGCCCGACCCTCGGTGTCCTGTCGATTTTCAGGAGCCGTGGGCTTGTCGTCGATGTCGGGATTGTGTGTCACGCCGCCAGATGTAACACGAGGTGATACGTTGTCAAGCTGGTCGTGACACTTTGTGATACGCGCGTCCAAGCCCCCACCGCCCACACGGCGAGGACCGACCAGGACGTCCGTCCGTTTCAGTTGGAGATGGGAAGGGAGACCAGATCGTTGCCCAGCGCGTCGAGCTGATCGACCTTGATCACGCTCTCCGACACCGAGAACACGTAGTCGTCGCTGATGATGCTGCGCTTGACCTCGGTGCTGGCCTGCGTCCACCAGTTCGAGCACGCGCTGCTGTCGTAGGTGCCGTCCGACGTGTTGGGGTGCGCGACCTTGCCGCGCAGGTGAAAGCCGTCCGCCACGTTCACGTCATAGACCATTAAGCCGCTGAAGGTCATGTCGGTCCCATACGTTCCCGCGCTGCCGCCTTCGCAGATCGTCATGGGCAGCGCCAACAAGTTCTTCGGCGCAAAGTAGGTGAAGGCCAGGTGGTTGGTCAGAGCCTCCGAGCTGGAGCCCCGCGTGCCGATCAGCTCCTTGTGCAGCAGCGTGGGCTGGCTGGGCACCGTCACGTCGAAGATCTGGAGCAAAACGCCAGCGAACCACGCGAAGTCTCCCTGATCGTCAGCGTCGTAGCCGATGGTCAGCAGGTGGTTGTCGTCCATCATGTGCATGTACGTCGAGAAGCCAGGGATCTTCAGCTCGCCCAGAACCGCCGGCTTCGTCGGGTCCTGCAGGTCGAGCACGTAGAGCGGATCGGTCTTCTTGAACGTAACGATGAACCCACGCGAACCGTCGAAGCGTACCGAACGAATGTCCTCGTTCGGCGCCAGGTTGTCGACCACCCCCACCGTGCGCAGCTCCTGCCCCTCTTGCTGTAGCACGCTCACCGTCGAATGTACCGCGGGGTCCGGCACGTGCCCCGTGGTGGTGGCGATGCGCAGCGCGCGGTTGTCCTCATCCATCGAGAACTGGTTCAGCACGCTGCCCTTCACCACGCCGCTCGCCACGTAGTCGGCGCGGGGAGGATCCTCCGAGAGCACGAACTTGTGCACCGTGCTCGCCGAGTCCACACCGTCCATCCCCGGGTACCACCCGCTATAGGCGTCGGGCGCCTGCCGTACCGAAAGATACAGCGCCTCGCCCGACGCATACGCGGCACCCGGCCGCGTCACGATCGTGCTGGTGGAAAGCGACGAGTCGTCGTCGATGCCGACCGAAAGGACGGTCAGGAAGCCGTTGCCATCACTGCGGGGGGAATCGTAGAAGCCCTGGCACGTGCCCAGCAAACCGCTTCGTGTCGTGGCGACTCCGGCATTCCACGTCGTATCGACGATCGACGGCAGCCAGTCGGTCAGGGGCGTACTCATGATGAGCTGCGTGTTCTTCTCGCGCAGGTCCTGGAACGCGGCGACCGCAGCCGGGATATCCGGAGTGCCGCTGCAATACGATAGTCCGTCTGGCCAGTAGCTCAGGCCGGGGAAGCTCACCCCGTTGTCGTGCAGCACCGTGTGCACGGCCGTGCCGATGCGGCGAGCCGTGATGAACGAGCCGGAGAGCTTGATCTCGCGCGTCAGCTTCGGCGCCGCTTTGTCCGTAATGTCGAAGACCGAGATCTTCGTCGGCATGCCGTCGCCCACGAAGTCACAGTCATAGCCGTACGTGCATTCGCCATAGCCGTACGACCCCGGAGGAACCTGGCTCGGGTCCGCCGTGCCCCCGGGAGGCAGCGACGAGTAGACCAACGCGCGATTGCCTTCGATGAACAGCTTCTTGGCGACTCCGTCCACCGCTACGGCGGACAGTTCGTGGGTCTCGGGCTGCGGGAAAGCGTCGATGATGCGGAGCTTGCCGCCACCCAGTACGTAGATGAAAGCGTTGTCGTTCTTGATGAAGTCGGCCTCGTCGACACCCGCGACCTGGTTGTTGGTGCCGGAGACTTGTGAGGCGCCTTCGCCCGTGCTGCCGCTGGCGCTCGGAGCATTCGCTCCGCCGCCCGCGCCGCTCGCGCCGCTGGCGTAGTCGCCTTCCCCATAGCAGTTGCCGCCGCCTTGAACGTAGGAGATGAGCGCCTGGTCCAAGGTCTCGTTCATCTCGCGCAGCATCGAATTGCGCATCGAGCGCTCGACGTCGCCGCAGCCGGCCAGCGGTTGCAGCGCTGCGCTGACGTGTCCGTAGCTTTGGGGTTGCGTCGTCGTGCCGCTGCAGGCCGACACAAGAATGGCTCCCGCGATTCCGACCCAGAACTGTCTCATGGTTTACCTCTCCCTGCTCTGGACTAAGCAGGAGCCATGCCATGGCCGCGCGTCGTCGAAGCCGACCCCCGAAGACGAGCGAAGGTCCACTATCGCAGCAGGAAGTGGCCGGAGTCGACGCAACCGGTCCGGCGCAGCCCCCCGGACGTCGGCATAGCTGTTAGCAGTTTTCTTGGCCCAGGTCGGAGACATCCGGCAAGGGGCTGGCATGAGCACGACCGCCGTCCCCCAGCCCAGGCCCGATTGGCAGAACGACTGGCAGCAGCTCTTGAGCTAT
>JAJZQG010000260.1 GCA_021847645.1 Myxococcales bacterium | reverse complement strand
GCGCGCGCGGCCGCCACGCCGCGTTTGCAGCCTACCCAGATCTTCGCTCGCTCCTCGCCGAGCTCGCCAAGGACGGCGGCGACGACTACTCCGAGCGCGACGCCATCACCCTGGCCCTGCTCCGCGAGCGTGCGGCCGCGCACCCCTCGCAGTGGTCGTCGGTGCTGACCGTGGTCTACCTGCCGATGCTCCTGCGGCTGCGACGGCAGCTCGTGTGCGCCGAGCTCCCCAAGGACGACCTCGACCAGCTTGTACTCGAGTCGTTCCTCGTCGCGATCGCCTCGTACCGCCCGACCTGGCGAGGACGCACACCCATCCGGCTGACGCACATGACACGCCGCCGCGTGTTCAAGGCGCTCAAGAAAGAGCTCGCGCAACGACGCGGGCGAGAGACTCAACGTGACATGCTTCAGCGCGGCGTTGCTCAGGTGCCGGCCGGCTCCACGTCGACGCCGCCGCTGACCCTGCGGCTCGATGCCGTCGTCAGCGTGCTCGCCGACCACGTGTCCGAGGAAGGCGCCTTCCTGATCCGCGAAACCGAACTCGGTCCCGAGACGCTGTTCTCGCTCGTGGCGAAGATGACGCTGGCGCCGGACGACGACCCCGAGCGCGCGTACCAACGGCTCAAGCGTGTGCGGTCTCGGGCGAAGAAGCGCCTGCGCGACGCCATCGCCGAGTCCCATCTGTGACCACCACTTGCTCTGCCACCCCGGAGGAACAAATGCCCGGAAGAAGCTCACGCCGGAAGGGCCACGATTTTGAGCGCGAGATGGTCCACCGCTTCGCGGAAGTCTTCGGCGCCGACCGCGTCCACCGCGGGTTGCAGTTCCGCGACGGCGCCGAGTGCGCGGACGTCGTCGCGCCGGCCTTCCACATCGAGTGCAAGCGCGGCGTCCGCACCAACCCGCGCGCCGCCCTGGCCCAGGCCACCGAGGACTCGCTCGGCAAGGGGCTGTGGCCCATCGCGGTCTGCAAGGACGACAAGGAACAACCGTTCGTGACCCTGCATCTCGAAGACTTCCTCGACCTGCTGCGCGAGTGGTGGGAGACGAGGAGCCGTTGATGTACTGCGATCGCAGTCGCGGGGGCCGTCCGCGCAAGGGCGAAGGACCGCGCGTGCCCTACGAAGACCTCGACCGCATCCTCGTGTTCGGCGAGGTCGTCCCCTGCGAGGACGGCAACGGCACGACCGTGTACTACCCGAGCTACCGCGAGCTGGCCGAGCGCTACGGCGTATCGAACAGCGTGATCGCCGAGTACGCGAAGTCCCACAACGTGCAGCGGCGGCGCAAGGAAGCGCAGGCGCGCATCCAGGTGAAGGCCGAGCAGAAGCTCGTCGAGATGCGGGCGAAGGCGATCGCCGTGTCCAAGGACGACGAACTGCGCATCATCGACACCTACCTCGTCGGCTTCGAGACCGCGCTCGCCGAGAATCGGGTGCGTTTCGACAACGCGGCGGACTTCAACACGATGGTGCGGCTGAAGGAGTTCGTGCTGGGAAACGCAGACTCGCGGCAGGAGATCCACGCTGCGCTATCGCTCGAGACCCTGCAGGACCGACACCGCCGGATGATGCGCACCCTCGACACCACGGCGGAGGAGCGGGGCGAGGTCGAGAACGCGCTGCCCGAGGAAAGGGACACGGAAAAATCGCTCCCACGCCCCCCCGAGCCCGCGATCGACGGTGCCGCCGGAGAACCGCCCGCTCGGTTTGCCGGTCGGTTCTGCGATTCCGACCAGGCGGCGACGGTGCTCGGTTCCGGGCGCGACGCTGGCCTAGGTCGAGACGATGCGCCGCGCGCGACCGTCATTCCGACCGATCCTTGCGGAAGCGAGCGTGGGCGAGCCTGCGCGAGCACTGCGGAGCAGACTGCGAGCACCGAGGAAACACACGGGCCGACCACGGTTCCCGACTTCTCGCCGGAGGACGCCCTGGCCGACACGCTCCCGCCGCCTCCGCCCGGTCCGGAGGGCTCGTGCGAATAGCCGCTTCCCCTCGAAAGCGGCCATTCGCGGTCCCGAGGCGCGCCAAGTTCTCGACGATCAGCGCGCGTTCTCGGCGCATTTGCGCGGCATCGAACCGCCGCTTTCCGCGGCCGGTGCCGCCGTCGTGGGGCAGGATGCCGGCGCCTGCCTACAAGGTGCAGACGGGTGGGGGGTGGTCAGATTTTCGGCGCCCCGGACGCCCCGCCCGGGGTGCCTGGTGCCGATTTCGACAGGGGCTGGTTCTGGAAACCGACCGCTGCGGGCGCCCGGTCGGTTCGGGCTGGTCGGTTGTGTTGCGCAAGTGGGGTCGAGAGCGCTCAGCAGGGCAGCTCCTGGACCGAGCGGACCAGCTCTTCGTCGGTCGGGTGGGTGTAGATCCCGGTCGTCGTGATCGAGCAGTGCCGCGCGAAGCGTTGCGTGAGGCGGATGTCGCGCGTGCGGCGGTAGAGATTGCTGCACGCCGAGTGCCTCAGCGAATGGAAGTTGAAGTGTCGTTCGAAGCCGGCGCGCTTCTGCCAGACCGCGAAGGTGTGCCGAAGCTGGCGCGTCGAGAGCCGGCGATGCTTCCGGCTGACGAACAGCGGAGCCTCGGGCGCGATGCCGTGTCCGTCCGCGCGCTTCTGCTTGAGCAGCTTTTCGAGCTTGGCCCGGACCGTGTCGGAGAGCACGACCTCCTGCGGCGCCGGGTCTTCGGTGGCGCGCTTGAAGACGCGGAGGGCGACGTGGCGGCGAGCCCGGCCGCCGGCGTCGAACACGTCGCCGATGTCGAGGGCCAGGAGCTCGTGCTCGCGCAGGCCTGTGCCGAGGGCGAGGCTGAAGATGACGTGGTCGCGCCAGCCCGCGGCGTGCTCGCCAGTGGTCCGCAGCAGCAGGGCGACCTCGCGTTCGGTGAGGGTGCGTGGTGGGCGTGCGATGGATTCGACGTAATTGCTCATGCGTCGATACAGGCTTCTTCCGGCGCGCTCAGCAAGGGAAAGTGGCCATGACGCTCGGGGTGGTGAAGCGCTCAGAGCAGGAGTTCGCAGACTGGCTCGCCGAGGAGTGGGGCTTCTTGTGCGGCCTTGCGACGTTCGACGACGAGCCCGTCAACCTCGAGCCCTACCAGGTAGCCTTCCTGCGCAACCGCTCTCGCTTCCGGTGGATTACGAAGAGCCGGCAGGTGGGCTTCTCGTTCGTGTTCGCCCTCGAGGCCCTGGCAAGGTGCCATCTGCGCGAGAAGCACACGTCCGTGTTCGTCAGTTACAATCTGGAGGACGCCAAAGAAAAGATCCTCACTGCGCGCCAGGTCCACGAGGAGCTGCCGCTGGCGTACCAAAAGCGCCTGGTGGTCGACTCGAAGACCGAGCTCGCGTTCGAGTCGAACGGCACCCACAAGCGCCTGTCCCGCATCCTGTCGAACCCGTCGAAGGCGCCGCGGGGGAAGCGCGGAGACGTGTACTTGGATGAGCTGGCGCACTACGTGACCGACCGCGAGGTGTACCGGGGCTCGACCGCGCTCATCCTCCGAGGCAATGGTCAGCTCACCGGGTGCTCCACCCCGCTCGGCCGACGGGGCATCTTCTGGGAGATCGCCACCGAGGAGATCCGGAAGTACCCGCACCACCGGCGCCAGGAGGTGCCGTGGTGGCTGAGCCGGTTCTTCTGCGTCGACCCCAAGCGCGCTGCCATCGAGGCGCCGTCGATGCCGACCGAGGAGCGCGTCGCGGCGTTTGGCAAGCAGCCCATCATCGAGCAGTTCGAGTCGCTCGCGCTCGAGGACTTCCAGCAGGAGCTCGAGTGCACCTTCGTCGACGAGAGCTACTCGTACTACGCGTACGATCTGATCCTGCCGAACACGAGTGACGAGCTCGTGCTCGCCCAGGATTTCACCGACATCCCCGAGCCCGAAGGGCGCATCGTGGCCGGCTTCGACGTCGGCCGCACACGCGACCGGTCGGAGCTCGCGGTGTTCGAGGAGACGAGCGGGCGCTTCACCTGCCGCCTGCTGCGGACGTACGCCGAGGCGCCGTTCGCGGAGCAGGAGGCGGACCTGCGCCGGCTGCTCGAGGTGCTGCCCGTGGCCCGGCTGTCGATCGACCGCAGCGGCATCGGGATGAACCTCGCCGAGAACCTGGCCCGCGACTTCCCGCAGGTTGTCGCCGAGAACTTCACGAACGAGGCGAAAGAACGCTGGGCGACGGACTTCAAGATCACGCTGCAGCGCCGTGAGGTCGTACTTCCGCGGGATCGCGAGGTGGTGGCCCAGGTGCACTCGATCAAGAAGCGCGTGCTGCCTTCGGGGAAGGTGGCGTTCGACGCGGAGCGCACCTCGCGCGGAGGACACGCGGACCGGTTCTGGGCGATCGCGCTGGCGTGTCAGCGAGAGCGGGCGGGCGGGCGTGGGGGCGGCGGGATGGAGATCGGGGTGCGGGTGATCGGATAGGGTGCCTTGTGAATCTGGCCGGCAAAAGGCCGTCTCTGAAGTCGTCTCTGAAGTCGCGTCGGCGATGGTCGCGCAAGTGGGACCCCAGGAGATTTGCAGCTCCCGCGCCTTGCGCTGTCGCTTTCAATCCAATCCGGGCGCCACTTTCGACACGGCACGATTCTTCGCCTTCGCTGCCGCCCCCTTGGCACCCTTCGCCTTCGCTGCCGCCCCCTTGGCACCCTTCGCCTTCGCTGCTACCCCCTTGGCGCCCTTCGCCTTCGCTGCGACCCCCTTGGCGCCCTTCGCCTTCGCTGCTACCCCCTTGGCGCCCTTCGCCTTGGCGCCCGTCCCATATGGTGCGCGGGGCTTCACCTCCAGCCTCGCGCAGGCTTGGACTGCGTCAGCGTCAAGGCTGCCAATTGTGCGGATTTTTCCCCGGGTCTGTCCCCCGAAACGGGCGAGGGATAGGGCGGTAGCGAGCCCTTCTGGACCAAGCAGAAGGCGCGCCAATGCGGGAAACTCGTACAAGCGACCTGAAACCGAGTCGCCGAGGAGATGAATCAATAGGCGCCGCTCAAGAAACGCGTAGGTTTGCTCTGCCTGCGCGTCGGCCGCCGTGTCATAGGTTACGTAGACAACGTCGTCAGTCCCGTCGATGTGCCACTGTTCGAGATTGACCACACCGTGCTTGAGCACAGCGACGAGGTCGATCCAAGAAAGCGTCCATTGACGTTCATTTCTGCGCGAATCGGAGTGCTCCTGTCGCGCGGTCAGAGTGATGCTTGGGTTCTTAGTGTACCAGGACCAGAGCTTGTTGATGATGGACGCTGGAAACTGCAACTTGTCGTCAAGTGCAAACGCGAAGACCGCTACAAACGGCGGGACGTACGGGAAACGAGCATCGCTGTAGCCTTCAGCAACGCACTCGATGACACTGTCGAGGTTTTCGATCGCTTCTGCGAGGGCATCGGCGTCCAAGTTGCCTTTCACCTCGATCGCTGCAACGCAGGCTTCCGCTGAAACGATTACGAAGTCGCCCTCGCGGAAGAGCGGGGGAACTCTCCAAGCGTCCCAAACCAGAACGTCTAATTGCCTCGAGATCTTTTTGGCTTCGACGTCGATACCTCCTCGCGTGATGACGAATCCGGTTCCTACTTCATAGCGTCGAGGAAGCTTGTTGGCCAATAGTCGCCTAATGATAGCCTCCTTGTACGTCCCCACCGACAGCCAATGGTGTTCGCCGATCAAGTCGTCGAGTCGAGCCATGGTGCTTTTCAACTCGCTGGAGTAGGACCCGCCCAGGGACCTCAGGATGTCCGTCATTCCACGCTCAGTCAGCGCTGAAGACGAGGCGACGGTGGTTGCTGCCGGAGCGCCGTCGGCAGGCGCCGGTGCGGCAGGCGCCGGTGCGGCAGGCGCCGGTGCGGCAGGCGCCGGTGCGGCAGGCGCCGGTGCGGCAGGCGCCGGTGCGGCAGGCGCCGGTGCGGCGGGCGCTCGTGCTATTCGGGGCGCCTTTGCCGACGTCGACGGCGCCAGCGGGGTGAGATTAGGCATCGAGACCTGAGCGAGCCGATCGCCTTTGGCTTTGGAAGCTGTCCGCCGTCTACTAGTCCAATTTGGCATGTCCCATTTCATCACGATCGTAGGGGGGGCGGCAATTCATTACGTCCCGGCCCGCCGAACGCGAGGCTCTGCGTAGGAGGCCATGGTCTCGACCAACCGGTCTCACAGCTCGAGTCCCGTTTGTGTTCACTGGGCGGCGAAGGTGATGGGGCGGACGCTTGTGTTGACAATTGGACTGGCGACGGAGCAAGGCGGGCGGACATGACCAGTGTCGCTGATGACGGTGGAGCGATCTGGAAGCCGGTCGTCAAAGCCCTCGTCCTCGGCTCCACCACCCCCGACCAAGCCTCCCGCCCTGGCGGCGAGGTCGGCGCCGTGTTCGCGTCGCTCGGCGCGCTAGAACCGCCCTACGACCCCGAGGCGCTCTGCTTGCTCTTCGAGCACTCGAACTCGCTGCGCCAGAACGTGGATGCCTACGCCACCAACATCGACGGCTTCGGCCACCGGCTCGAGCCCGCGATCGACTTCGACGCCGACGACGCCGACCGCCGCGTTGGCGAGTGCATCTACCTCGATCGGCTCGCGGCGCGCGATCGCGGGGAGCTGCCGCCCGACGCCGAGCTCGAGCCCACGCCGGACGAGATCAAGGAGCGCCGCCGGGAGCTCGTCCAACTCGCCCGCACCGAACGGGCGCGCCTGGCGAGCTTCTTCGAGTTCTGCTCGTTCGACCACTCGTTCGTCGAGCTGCGGCGGCGCACGCGTCAGGACCTCGAGGTCACGGGGAACGCTTACTGGGAGGTGCTCCGGAACGCCTCGGGCGAGGTCGCCCGGCTGGTGTACGTGCCGTCGTACACCATGCGGCTGCTCCCGCTCGACGCCGCGCCCGTTCCGGTCGAGGAGAGCGTCCGCATCTCGCCGGTCACCGTCGAGCGCGTGACCACGCGCCAGCGAATGCGGCGGTTCCTGCAGGTGCAGTACACGCAGCGAACGTTCTTCAAGGCTTTCGGCGACCCGCGGTTCGTGTCGCGCACCACCGGCGAGGCCTTTGCCAGCCTCGACGAACTCCGCGCTCGCGACCCAGCCGACGGTCCCGCCACCGAGATCCTGCACTTCGCCATTCCGTCGCCGCGGTCGCCCTACGGCATCCCGCGATGGGTCGGGGGCCTGCTCGCCGTGATGGGCTCGCGGTCGATGGAGGAGGTGAACTACCTCTACTTCGAGAACAAGAGCGTGCCGCCGCTGGCGCTCCTCGTGTCGGGCGGGAAGCTGTCCGAGGCATCGGTGCCGCGCATCGAGCGGTTCATCGAAGAGAACCTCAAGGGGAAGAACAACTTCCACAAGGTCCTCATCCTCGAGGCTGAGGGGGCCACGAGCGCCAACGACGCCGCCCGCGCCCGCATCGAGCTCCGTCCGCTGACCGACGCCCAGCAGCACGACGCGCTGTTCCAGCAGTACGATGAGCGCAACATCGACAAGGTCGGGAGCGCGTTCCGGCTGCCGCGGCTGCTGCGCGGTGACAGTCGCGACTTCAACCGGGCCGTGGCCGACGCCCAGCTCCGGTTCGCCGAGGACCAGGTCTTCCAGCCCGAGCGCGACGAGTTCGACTTCATCGTCAACCGCAAGCTCCTGGCCGACATGGGCATCCGCTTCTGGCGGTTCCGCTCGCAGACACCCGTGACCCGCGACCCCGAGCGGATGACGGACATGGTCGAGAAGCTCGTCCGCGTCGGCGTGCTCACCCCGGAGGAGGGGCGCGTGCTCGCCAGCGACATCTTCAACCGCGAGTTCGCCAAGCTCGGCGCGGATTGGACCAAGAGGCCTATCACGCTCACGCTCGCGGGCATTCAGACCGGCGTCGAAGATCTCCGGCCGAAGCGGCCCACCGAGACGCTGGTGGACCAGGCGAAGCGCCTGCTCGCCCTGCGGGAGGAATTGGCGGCCGAGGAGGAGCGTCGTGGCGCGGAGCGCATGCGGCTGGCAAGGGATGCCCTGCGCCGGCCCGAGGCGGAACGGGCCGCTGTGCCTTCGTCGGAGTGGCGTTCCTGGTTCGAGGAGGGCGCCGATGGACCGTGACGCCCTCCAGCGTGCGTGGGTCGCCCAGGCGCACGCGGACGCCGACCGTGGCGTCATCGAGTGCCGGATGTGCAGACGCCGCAGTCCACTCGGCCAGGCCATCACCCTGTGGCGCAATGGCACGCTGGTCTTCGCGTTGTGCGACCGATGCGCCGGCTCCCACGACATCGCCATTCGTCCAACAGAGGTGGGCATCGAGGTAAGGGCACGCAATCGCGGCCCATTGGTCATCCGGAGCACACCGTGAGGGCGGTCGTGACCAGCAAGCGTCCCTGCAAGCTGGAGCGCGGAGAGCTCAGGCGCGTTCCGCAGGACCGGGCGCTTCGCGGGATCGTCGGCTACCACGTGTGCTGTCCGCGGTGCGGATTCGTCACGGCGGTCCTCAACGGCGACGGCGGCCTCGTCATCTCGGAGTCCGCCAACGGGGAAGTCTCTTTCTCGAGCCAGGCCCGGTGCGTGTACTGCAGCGTGCTGATTCGCCTCGATGGCAGCGAGTTCACCTTGGAGGAGGACGACCGTGTGCGTAGCGTCAACTACCGATGACGTGATTCGGGAAGGGCGCCGCGCAGCCGACGACCTGCTTGCGCACCTCGGTGTCCCTGTGCGGAAGGCCTTCATTGTGGTGACACCCCGCGGCTTCGATGCGACCGTCTCGCGTATCGCCGCCTTGCTTCGGAGGCTGGCTCGCAAACCCGAGATTGAGGCTGTGAAGCAGGCGGTAGCCGTGCTCGACGTGGACTGGCGGGCCTTGACTGCCGCGCAGCGCAGCCAGCTGGTGCGAAGAGCGCTAACCGAGGCGGGCCGCGCGGTGCAGAGCGTGCATGCGCAAGTTCGCGAGCCTCTGGGGCGAGCTGCCTCCGACGTAGTCTCGGCCACTCGCTCGGACGCGAGGCGCCGCGGACTCGCCATCGCCGCCGACTTCAATGCTGTGGACCGGCGCGCAGTCGCGTACGCGGTCCGTGCGAACAGCCTGTTCGTGCGCGACGAGTACGGTCGGCGGCTCGATGCGTTCGGCGCCGAAGCCAAGGGCCTTGTGGCAGCGGGACTCGAAGGTGGGCTCGGCCGCGACGAGATCGCCAGCGACCTGGCGCGCGCGGCCAACGCCGCCATGGTGCAGCGATCGGCGTCGTACTGGGACATCATCGCCGCGTCGTTTGTCGGCGAATCGCGGAGCCTGTCGCAAATATCCTCGTACGCCGAGGCAGGCATCGAGCGCTTCGTGCTCTCGGCCGTACTCGACGAACACACCACCGACACGTGCCGGTTCCTCGACGGCAAGGTCATCCAGACCAGCGACGCCTTGCACATGCTCGACCGAATGGAGTCCTCGGAGGACCCCTCGGCCATCAAACAGATACGGCCATGGGTCCGCGAGCGATTGGGGGACGGCGGAAAGCGCACGCTCGTGGTGGACCGCGACGGCGAGCGTGGCGTGTTGGCCGTGGTCGAGCGCTCCGGTGTCGGCACCCGCGACGACCGCGGCGAATTCTCACACACGCTATCTGGCCGCGACCTCGCACCCGCCGGAATCGGTTTTCCACCATTTCACGGCTTGTGCAGGACAACCACGCTCCCTGACGTCTGATTCGCAATCTGCAACTACCCTGTTGCAGAGTCGCCGCTGCGATGCTCTCCTCCGTCCAAACGGAGGCCAACGTGGCACGAAGAACAGAAGAACCCCCGACAGAGGCAATCGTCGTCGCCGAGCCGGAGCCAGTGCTGCCGGCCAGCGCCGCGAAACAGGACACCAAGCTCGTAGACAAGGCGGCGAAACAGATCCGCGACATCCTCGCGCGGACGGTGTCGCAGGGCTTGGAGGATGTGGGCAACTTCCTCCTCGACACGTTCTACGACGGAAAGCCCGAGCTGTACCAATCGCTCAAGCCGAGCAAGCACGCCTCGCTCACCCTGCTCGAGGAGCGCTGTGAGACCCTCGATCTGCCGGTGAGCCGCACCTTCCTCGCGAACGCGATCGGCGTGGCCGTCATGGCGAGGCGGTTGCCGCGGTCGGCGTCATTCCTGAAGCTGCCACCGAGCCACAAGACCGAGTTGCTCGGCGTCAGCACGCCCGAGAAGGCCGAGAACCTGGCCGCGAAGGTGCTCGAGGGGAAGCTGACCGTCGTGAAGCTCCGCGAGCTCGTGCGCAAGGAGCGGGCGAAGAACAAGAAGAACCCGCAGGGGCGCAAGCCCACCCCGACCGTCGTCCGGGTCCTGACGTCATGCGCGAAGCTGCTCAACCACCGAGAGACAGGAAGGCTGGTCTTCCGCAAGGCCGACTTCGCCGAGCTCACGCCCGAGCACGTCGAAGAGGTCAAGGAGCTGCGCGAGATGATCCTGAAGCGGATGGACGAAGTGCAGAAGCACCTCGGCGGATAGCGCAGCGCCACTGTCCCCGCTTTCGCGCGCACCCCCTCTGTCCCCTGCGTGATCCCGCGCAGGCCCCCAATCCAAGCCACGTTCTGGAAGCCCGGCCGCGCGCCGTCGGAGGCGCCCTGTGGGTAGCGTTGTACTGCGCGCCCTCGAGCGGGCCTACGACGCGCTCGACGCGCCTCGCGCCGCGCCCGTCTGCAAGACCATCTGGGGTTCGCCGGCTGGCAAAAAGCGGATCGCCGAGCGCCTGGTGGCGATGCTCCCGGCGCACAAGACCTACGTGGAGCCCTTCGCAGGCAGCGCGGCGGTGCTCTTCGCGAAGGAACGGAGCGAAGTCGAGGTCATCAACGACGCGGACGCCGAGATCGCCCGCGCTTACAAGCTCATCCAGAAGCTCAAGCCCAAGGACATCGCGAAGCTGCGCGAGAAGAAGTGGGTCGGCGACGAGGCCACGTTCAAGAGCCTCATCGACGCCAGTCCTCGGGACGACGTGGGCTGGTTGCACCGCTTCCTGTACCTGACCCACTTCTCGTACGGGAAGATGCGGGGCAAGAGCTTCTCGCCTTCGGTGAGCGGCGTCGAAGCGAAGACCGTCGACCGCATCGAGCAGTTCGCGCCGCGATTGCGGGGAGTGAAGATCTACGGGGGAGACTACCGGCCGCTCGTCGAGAAGTACGACGCCAAGGACGCGGTCCACTTCCTCGACCCTCCCTACGCCGGCTACAACGTTGACGTCGGCGAGGACGCCTTCGACGAGGCA
>JAJZQG010000259.1 GCA_021847645.1 Myxococcales bacterium | reverse complement strand
GAACGCTGTCCGGGTGCTCCGGAATCGTGTCCGGGTCCGTTCGGAATCGCTGGCCAGGTCACGCCGGAATCGGTGTCCAGGTTGCGTCGGCATACGCAGCTGAAGACCAGGTCAACATCGATCCGATCTAACAGTGCGGCGATGTCGTCTAGGAGCCACGTAAGCTTCACCTCAAACCCTGCTTGCAGGACGCTCTTGAAGAACTCTCGAAGGAATGGGCTCGTCGCAGGGAGATAATTTGCCGCCAATTGGCGGGTGAACCTGGCATCCGTCTGCTTCTGGTCGTCTTTGGACAACCAGCGGGCAGCCAAGAGCCCATAAGTCAACGTCTGCGCGTACGCGTCCGCAAACACTTCTGGCGGTTGATCATGGAGCAGCGCGTCCGAAAAGGCAGCAAAGAGCGCCCGGAGCGCGCCGTCCTTCTTTTCAACGGCGAGTTGGCGTAGAGCAAGACGGTGAAGGTACCGCGCGCGGAATGCGAGTTCCTCGGCGAGTTCGCTAGGGTTTCTCACCTTCGCTTTGCTGACCACGAAGAACCGCGACAGCAGGTTCACCACGTCAGCGGCGTCTCTGTAGCCCTGCCCTTTGCGGAGCCTGCCCGTCAACTGCTCTCGCCCCTGCCATAGCTCGAGACTGGTCTGGTCCTGGTCGGGATAGACGACGAGCACGTTGTGAAACCGATTGTTGTTCTCAAGGTGCTTGCCAAGACGAGTCGCATCTGCCTTCGTTCTGAGGGGGTAGACAATGTACCCCAGGAGGCGACTGCGTTCGTCGCGCAGGGTCACTCCGTCGAACGGGTTCTTGCCCCCAAAGGTGCTCTCTCGCTCCTCGGGATCGATGCCGATGTCATGGTCCGAGGGGAGGTCGAAGGCTTGCAGACGGCGCTCGGTCTTGGGCTTTTTCCGGAGGCCGAACCCCTTGGCGATGATGTCGAGGAGATCCAAAACGCCTTCCTGGATGTCGTGCTCCTTCGGCGCCTTTCGCGTGCAGACATCGAGCAGCTTTTCGGCCTGCTTGCGCTCTTCGGTTGTCGTGAAGGCCTCTTGCCAGTCCTGGCCTTCAAGCCTTTTAAACTGACGCTCGTAGAGAAGGCCCAAGTGCTCGCGGGCGAGTTGGGGATCCCAGAAACGCGTCTGCTCGGTGATCTGGAACGTTTCGAGCCCACTCGTGGACTTGTTCTGTGTTCCAAAGCAGACCAGCCGCACGGCCTCTCCCTCGCGCTCGTCGAGAATCGACACCACGCAGAGGGTCTCTTCCTTGCGGCCCTTGCGGACGTCGGCGGTGACGCCTTCTCCGCCGCGCTGGAACCCCTCGAGCGCTTCGATCACCAGCCGTGCGAGGGCGTCCTCGACGATGTCGAGGTGATTCATCTTGCGGGCCTTGAACGCCGGAATGCCGAGCAACTGCTTGTGGGTCAGGTCCGCTTCGAAGAGCAACGTTTGGTATGAGCGGGATGCACTCTTCGGCCAGAAGGAGACTCGCTCCGGCAAGTAGCGCGCGACGGCGTCGGTGCTTCGGATGACGTTGTCGCGTTGCACCATCTGTGCGTAGCCGAACCCGGACGCCTCGAGCAGGCGGCGCGCGAAGCTCGATCCCGGCTGCGCCGGCGCGGAGTTCGTGTCCGCAACATCGAATCCCTCGAAGCCCACTGGCAACGCCGAGTCGGCCGATGCTTCGAGTTTCTTCGTTGGTGGATCGCCAGGCCCATTAAGGATGAAGTCGATGAACGCGTCTTTGCTAAGCATGGGTTGCTCCATCATCAGTCTCGACTCGCCTTCCTGCCGGCCGGCTTGAGAGACGAACTCGCGTTGAGAGTGGTGCTGGCGGTTCCGGGGCGAAGGTCGCCAATTGCAGGACGAACACGTTGGCGATGCGAATGAGTTGCCGGTCTTCGCCAAACTTAGGCGCGGCGAAAGCACTGCCCCCTTGCTGCAGAAGACGTCCGACGCCCTTGTAGACCTTCGACCATTCCTCGACCGCACCCCCGTGCTCGAACAGCTCAAGGGCAGCGAGCAGGTGGGAGGCCTTGACCGGACCAGCGACGTTCTCGTTCCAAGGAATGTCCCTGCGAGGTGCGGGCGGTGGCCAGGTCTTGCCGTCGAGCACGAGCCAGCCATCGAACATCGACTCGCCCGGCTTCTTTTCCGCCCAGAACCAATAGGGCACGCCGCCCACAAGAGCCGGCTCGAGATAGCGCCGGAAGCGTTCGAGTTCGCCACCCTGGCGGCCAAGCAGCGCACGGGCAACCAGCGGCGACCCGTGGTCGGCACCGACGCCGCGGAACCAGCCGTTCAGTGTCTCGACCCACTCCGTCTGCACGCCGACCTCCGCGAACTGGCGAGAGAGCCGTTCGTGGTGGCTGGCGATCTGCTCGATGGCTCGGTCCTTCTGGAAGGAGTTCAGGCTCGTAATGCCGTGGTACTTGTAGCTCTCCATCCAGTCGGCTTCGGCCCCGGTGCCCTGCTCGAGGCCCAGCGTGAAGTCGATGGCCATGGTCTTGGTGGCGATGCGCTCCCGCAACTGAAGCTCCGCTTCGAGTTCGTCGGGAAGGATCATGTTGACCGTGACCGGTGCCTCGTCGGGATGGTCGTGCCAGTAGTAGCGAGGTATCGGCTTGCCTACGCGCGCGGCGAGCGCGGCAAGGTCGGGGAACTCGTGCGGCTGCTCGATGCGCGGGTTGAGGCGTCGGTCGATACGTCCTGACCGCTGGATCATGCGCACGGGGTTCCAGTGCACGTCGAAGTTCATCAGCATCGCGGCGTCCTGGAGGTTCACGCCTTCCGCCAGAACGTCGGTGGAGAGCAGAACGTCGACGCCCCGGGCAATGGCGCCGATCCAGGCCGTTTCCCAGCTGTCGCAGAGCAGGGTTCGGTCGGCCTCAGTGGCTTCGGAGGTGGCCGGGCGCCAGGGGCCGATGCGGTAGAACGGCGCGAAAGCGTTCACCACGTCGTCGCGGTCCTCGCTGTCGCCCGTAATGGCCACCGTAGCCTCGCGCAGCTCGACGATCTCCTTGCTCGTCAGGTTCGGCACACCGAGGCCACGCACGGCTATCTGCCAGTCGGAGCGCTGAAAGGTCTGGGTCGCGCTCAGGACGGAGCGCACGTAGGCGATGGTGTCGCTGAACTGCGAAAAGACGATGACCTTCTGCTGCGCGCGGCGCGCCAGAAGCAGGCGGCCCACGAGCTGACGGATCTTCGCGTCCGTCACCAGTCGCTGTCCCCACACCGCCGAGCGCGGCCAGTCGATGGCTTCGCCGCCGGCAATGAACCGTCGCGGCCACTCGGCGCGAGCGAACTTGCCGAAGACGATGTCGGCGAGCTCGGGCGTTACCGTGAGGAGCGTTTCCAGGTCAGCGATCAGCGCGTCGTGCAGGTCCCACAGTCGGTTGAGCTGCTCACGCTTGGGCCCGCCCTCTCCCTCTTCGGCGAACAGGGAGAGCTGGGGAGGCGGGTCGTCGGTGTCGGCGGCTGGCCGATCCGTCGTGTACGCGGTGCTCAGGCTCTTGATGAAGTCGTGACGGGGATCCGCGGGCGACTCGCCGGTCGCGAGGGTTCGGACCTTCTCGAGCGCGCTCTTCTTCTGGCCATTCAAGACGGCCTTGATTTCGGCCTGGAGCTCGCGATTCTTGGCGTTGTCGCCGACGTCGAGGCACAGGTTGCCGAGCTGTTGCAGACGGTGTGCATGGAGCACAGTCAGGCGCAGCAATGTGATGAGGAACGACACCGGTGAGCTCTCGAGTCGCTTGAGCACGAGAACGCGCTGGAGCCCGACGACGGACGACATCTCGTCCGCGCCTCTGAGCCCCTCGCGGACGTCGTACCACATGTAGACCTTCAAGCTGAGCGCTCGAGTCTTTGCCTCGCCCTGGTCGCCCTCTCCGTCGAACAGTGGAAGGAACCTCGCGAGCGCATCCTCGATGCCGTCGTACTCGTCGGAGTAGTAGAGCTTCTCGGGAACGTCTGCGTCGGGGCGAAACAGCAGTTCGACGTTCGATGCTTGCTGCCGCTCGATTTCCTTGCACAGGGCTCGCGAGCGTTGCACCACAATGCGGTCCAACAGGTCCTCAGCGATTCGCACCGGGGACGTGCTCTCGTCGCGAGGAGCGTTGTTCTGGGCCGCCTCTCGAATGATCCCCTGCAGCTCCTTCAAACGCTTGTCCTGCTCCTTGAGGTAGTCTCCGATGCGCTGGACGTTGGCACCGAAGTCGAGGTCGTCGCGGAACTCGATGACGTCGGAGAACTTCGCGTCGGCTTGGCCGTGAACCACGAGCCCCGAGACATCCCCGCGAGCTCGGGTGCCTCGCGCACGAGCGCAGCGGTCCTGGATCTCCTTCACCGCTTGACGACGGTACCCGTCGTCGGTCTTGGCATCGGAGAGTAGCAGCGGGCGCGAAAAGAGGAGCGACGCCTCCTGCCGGAGGTCGTCTAGACTGTTGTTGACCGGGGTCGCGGTGAGCAGCGCAACGCGGCGGCGCGTTTCTCTTCGCGGCTGCAGGCGCAGCAGGTCGCGCAGTACTTTGGTGCGACGGGCAGCTAGCGACCGGAAGTTGTGCGCCTCGTCGACGATGACGAGGTCCGAGAGGAGCAGGTGCTCCAGCTCGCTGGGGCCACCGTGGACGGGGTCGAGCATTTCGCTCGCGCGGGACATGCGTGAGAGCTTCGTGTGCGAGATGACTCTCACAGTCGCCAGTGGGACGCCGAACGAGGCAAGCGCCGGCAAAGCCTCGCGTCGCCAGGTACTCACGACCGAGTTGGGTGCGAGTACCGTTACTCTGAAGGGGTCTTCGAGAAGACGGTCAGGCGAGGTGGCCCACTGGTCGCGCCAGCAATTCGCGTAGTGAACCATCAGCGTCGTAGCAACGTAGGTCTTGCCCAGACCAACGCCGTCGCACAGCATCGCGCCGCCAAAGTCTTCGAGCATCGCGACGATGCGTTGTGCGGCTTGCCGCTGGTACGCAGCCTTCTGATAGCGCTCGGCGACCGGATGAAGCCGCCGGCTCTCGCCAAGCATCTCGCCGATCATTCTCCATAGACCGAGTTGCGCCTTTTCGTTGGGGGTGCAGTCGTCGAGCGACTCGACCCGGCGGACGGTGTGGCGTTTCCAGTACACGAGAACGTGGTCTCGCGCCTCGCGGTCCCATTGGCGGTGAGGCTCCGCGGCGACGCCGGTCTTTACGGTGTCCCAGTGTCCCCACCGGTCGCCCGGACGGACGTGCCCGAGGGCCACATGCGCAGTGGCGTGGAGGAGAAGGTGCTGAAGGGTGTCGGCCGGCAGGTGGAGATCCACGGCGACGACGACGTCGGCATGTTGGGGCACGAGCGCCATCGCGAGCCCGTCCTCCACCGGGGTCATGAATTCGGCATGGCGAGCTGCGGAGAGGTCCCCGAGACGCCAGGGGTGCTGCTCGCGCACGAGGTGGCGCAGGTGGTCTTCGAGCTCTTGGAGCGATGAAGTGGCGGCCCGGGCGAGGTCATCGAAGCGCGACCACCACTCGTCAGACAGTGGCTCGCGGGGGGGCAGAACGTGCCCGGTGCTCCATGCCGCGGGCGAGACCGATGCCGCAGGCGTCGCGCTCGCGATCCACACCGAATCTGCATGCGCGCCAACGACGGGGACGGTATCGGCACCCCGGTTCTCGATCGTCCACGTCTGCCGCACGGTGGCTTCGCCGTCGACGAGCAGTTGAGCACCGCGTAGACCACCCGTCTTCGCTCCGAGCGCTACGAAGGGGTGGACCGCCTCACCGGAGAACGCCGATGCCCGAGTGGGGAGAGCGAGCACCGGCATCGGTCCCAAGTGCTCGGGGTCGGCCTGGAACCATGCGACCCCTGTGGCCCCATCGTCGAGCAAAAGGCGCGTAACAACCGCTACTGTTGCAGACTTGAGTTCGACTCCGACCTTGCGCGATTCGCCGTCTTGCCCGACGACGAATTGCAGAGCCAACGTCGATTTCGACTTGATCCAACGGGCAATCTCTCCGAAGTCGAAATCGTCTCGCGCTCGACCAGCATCGTCGACGACGATGCGCGACTCGGCAGATCCGTGGAGCAGGCTCGCGAGCGCGAGCACGTACTCGCGAGCTGAGTTGTCTGACGAGAAATCCAGCAGCAGCGAGGCGGAGAACCCCCTGCTTGCCGCTTCACCGACCGACGGGGCGGAATCCTGAAGACAGATCTGTGTGGCCGCGCTTGTCATCGCGTCGCTCGAAGCCCCTCCCCAGCGTGCGCCGTGATGGTCCCCCCAGGCGAGCTCATTTCTTCCCCTCGCCGGCGCTGGCGTCGTTCTGCGCAGCGCCGCCTGCGTGGACCCAGTCGTCGACCTCAGAAAGCTTGAACTTCCAGAGCCGCCCGACGCGATGGGCAGGCAGGCCTCTCGCGTCAATCCATCGGTAGACGGTGTCCTTGGCCACACCAAGGTGCTGAGAAACATCCTCCACTGCAACCCAGGGTTCCGTCATGAGCACCGCTCCGGATCCGCTCGGAACGCGCCGAGCGCGCAAAGGCTACGCCGGGATGGGGCTGTCAACAAGACCAAGCTGGAGTCGATGAGGATCGGCGACGGTCGGGCGTCAGCCGGTGGCGGCCCATGCTGCGTGTTGGTCGCCCCATCGGGTGTAGCCAACGACCTTGCGAAGGGTGCGCTCTGAGAACCGATCGTGGCCGGCGACGCTTTCCTCGGTGAGGATCTGCTCCTGGATCCGAGGGGCGAGCAGCGTGAGATCGAGCATCTGCGTGATCCTTGCCCGTGTGAACCCCGTGAGGTGGGCGAGCTCCGCCTGGTCGCGCACGACCCGAGCCTCGATCAGCTCCCGGAAAACATGTGCCAGCGCGAGCGTGCGCGCGACCCGCAACGGCCGCGGCGCTTCGTCGGCAGCGGGGCGCCCTCCACCAGCTCGACGGACTTGCCTCGTCGACGCATGACGTGGCCGACGATCACCACCGATTCAGCCGAAACCTCGTGGTTCACGCAAGCGCCTCCGCCGGTGTTGCTCGCTGGGGAAGCGGTCGCGACAACACCGCGAGGCGCACGCTCACCGCGCCGCTGCGATCATCGACGACCACGCGATCGATCAGCGCGTCGACAAGGCGGCCACGGTTTTCGGGGGTCATGAGGGCCCACATGCGCTCGAAGTCGCTGAGCGTGCGCACGACCCAGTCGGCCTCCGCTCGCGCGGCTTCCTGCGCGTTGACCTCGCGCTCGCTGCGGCTGAGGTCCTTCTGCATGTCCTGCAAGCTGCGGGCTGCCTGCTCGAGTCGATCGAGGAGCGCCGCGTGCGCGTGGTGGCTCTTGCCGGCTGCGCCCTCGACCTCGTCCGACAAGGCGCGCACTCGCGCTGATGTGCGCCCGATCTGTTCTACGAGCTTCTGCCGCTCCGGCCGAATCGCCGCGAGATCGCCATCGACGCGTCTGTGCACCACGCGTTCGATCTCAGCGACGGCGCTCGCCTCCTTGGCGAAGTCTCGGATGGGCGTCCGAGGTTCGCGCCGGTGAAGCCGCCGCCGTCGTACCGCTCGTCGAGCACCAACCAGCCGGCATGTACTTGGCTTCGGATGAAGAGCTCGCACGCCTCGCGGTGGGCATCGAGCGACGTGAAGTCCTTCTCCAGCCCGGTCGTCGTCGACCGTCGCGTGCAGATGGCGCATCGCCTGCGGCCCTGGATCGGCGGCGTGGTCATGGCGCGTTCCTTTCGTTTTCCTGCGTCTCCGCTTCTCCTACGGCGCGTTCGGCGATCGTCAGCGCGCGCTCGAGGAGCCCGTTGAGGCGGGCGAGTTCCTCGACGAGCCGCGGCAGGGTGACCTCGAAGAACGTGTGGCCCATGCGAGTGCGGAAGAAGTCGTTCACGGTTCCCCTCCCTTCGCCTGCGCCAGCTCGCGCTCGAAGCACAAGAACCCGTTCCAGCCGGTTCGGGTGGTCGCGCGCGCGACGCCCGACAGGCTCTGGCAGCGCTTGCCAAGGTACTCGAAGTCGCTCTCGTTCACGCGGATCTCGTACTCGACCTCGTGAAACAGCTTGCGAACGATGGCGCCGGCCTGTGGCAAGCGTGGATCCCTTGGGCTTCGCGGCGGTGGGGCTGAGGCCGGCGCATCGACAGGCTTGGGCACGGGGCGCTGTGGCGACGGCTCGGCCAGGGTTGTCGGCAGGTCCTTGACAGGCGGCACGAGCAGCCGAAGCTGGCGGCGGATAGGGGCGTTGCGAGCGAGCTCCTCGATGCGCTTGCGGGCGCGCTCCGAGAGCCCGCCGTGGACGAGCTCCTGCATCCGGTAGGCGATCCACTTCACCAAATAGCGCTTGTTGCGCGACGCGGTGGGCTCGTCGAAGACCCTCTCGAATTCTTCTCGGAGCTGCGAGACGGTCATCGCGTCGAGAGCGTCGACCCGCAGTTGCAGCTCGTTGATGGTGATCTGCGCGAAGGTGCGTGCTTCAGATCGTGGTTGCATGGCGTTCCTCCGTTCCGCGAGCTCAAGGCGCTCTGCCGCGGGGTTGCGACAGGACGGCTTCTTCTCGGCGCTCATGCAAGGCGCTTTCGCCTTCTTCTTGGCTGGGGGAGCAGTCGCGCTGGGCCGCGACCCGGCGCGCGTCGTGGTCGGCGATGTACGTCTTGATGACGGCGACGGCGAGCAACTCTATGGCGTTAGCGCGGCGTTCGGAGCGCGCGGGCGATGATGGACACCTGACGGCGGTTGGGACCGCTGGGATGGGATCGAGGCTCAAACCTACATGACGCGGATCCGGAGGGCGGAATGGGACAGGGCGCTTGAGGATTCTCGGGCTTCGCGACGGCCAGGTTGCACGCCCGAGGGCTGTTGGGGAACTAGGCCGCTCTTCGCCACCCCCCGTTTTTGTTTCCAATCCATACGAAGAACTGCTCGGGCCCTTCTCGGACGTACCCGTTGTGCGTGATTCGCACGGGCGCCTCAACGCGAAACCGATCCCCGGAAGCGGTGCCATACTCACAGTACATGACGACGGCTTCCTGGCCCCAGGGCACGCTGAACGCCAACGCGCCAGAATGATCCTTCGACCCGATTTCGCCACCCACTGCCACACCCCCTTGCGTGTGCCAGCACTGACTCTCATTCTGACCGATGCGCCACCCGCATTTTACGTCCAGTGCAGGCCCGTTCCCCACGTTCACGAACGAACCGACGATTGTTCCGTCTGGCTTCGCGCTCTTCCATTGGAAGTAGAGGCGAACGAGGCGGTCTGCTCGCATCGCGAAAGATGACGCCTGTTCCGGGAACTCGTCGAGAAGTCGCTTCAGGATGAGCGGCTTGAGGTCGACGCTCGTCCTGAACTGATCGAACCAGTTGCTTCGTTTCTGGGACACGGCGTCGCTCAGCCGTCGCTGGTCCGCAATCAACTGCGCGAGACATTCCTTGCGGTTGGATTCCATCCAGCATGGCTCGTAGCCCCCATCAGCCAGGATTCGCTGGTGCTCAGCAAGGCTCGTGTCGCGAACGAATGTGAACACGCGCTTGCTCTTCTCCTTGGCGAACAACAGCTCCGCGTGAGTAGCGGACCTGCCAGCGTAGGCGTGCTCCTCGGGGAGCGGAGGGCCGTAGCGTCGGTCCAGCACGCACACGACCACGTCAGCACGCTCGACGGCCAGGAGACAGCTTGTCACCGAGTCCAGGCGAGGATCGACTCTGAATGCCGACTCGTAGTCGTCCGACTGAGACACTTCAAACGCATGGGCGCGCAGGTGGTTCGCCAGCTCGAAGCGCAGATCCTGCAAGTCGTAGCACGTGGAACTCAGGAAGACATGCACCGGGCTCATGCGAGCATCATAGGCCGTGTAGGTCGCGGCCGCATCATGACGCCATCGGCCCATATCGACGTGCCACCCGTGCCACCTCCCCCGCGATCTCCTCGCGCAAGCTCTCCGGCTCGAGCACCTCGACCTGATCGCCCCAGCCCAGGATCCACGTCTTGAGCTCAGTGGTCCCCGCGACCTCCATCGTCATCTCCACGCCGCGCTCGGACTTGGTGAACGCCTGCGTCGGGTGCCATTGACGACGCTTGAGGAACCGTCCCGCCTTGGCTGCGAACAGCAGCCGCACCCGCGTGCGCTCCCCGCCGATCATGCCGAACGCGCCCTCGACGAGCTGCGACGGGTGGTAGTCCTTCGGGTACTCGAAGCGGTCGTTCTTTTGGCGATCGATGTCGCGGAAGCCGTCGAGCGAGAACGTGCGCACCTTGCCGTGGTGGTGGCTGAAGCCCGCCAGGTACAGGCCCTTCTTGTAGACGACGAGCGTGTAGGGCTCGAGCACGAACGGCTTCTTGTACTCTGCGACCGAGCCGTGCGTGACGCGCAGCCGCTCCTCGCGTAGCAGCGCGGTGGTGATGTCGTCGACGTGCTCGAGGCGATCCGCGTACAGGTGCGGCGCCTCGTTGACGTCGAAGATCTTGCGCTCGAGGTTGCGCGTGTCGTAGTCGCGCTTGCGCAGGGTGAGCTCGAGCTTCTTGAAGACGTCGTCGAGATCCTCCTTGAAGCCCGTGCCCGCGAGGAAGTCGAACACGCGCCGCGACAGGAACAGCGACACCATCTGCGTGGTGCTGAGCGTGATGGTCTCGCGACGAGCGGCCGGGTGCAGGCGCCAGACCTTGCGCTTGCCGTAGAGGGATTCCTCCAGCGGCTCGCCCGCGTTCGACAGCGCGTGCAGGTAGCGGATGGAGGTGCGCACGCTCACGCCGAAACGCTCGGCGATCTCGTAGACGGTGAGCCCACCGGTCGACGCGAGCGCGGTCTTGAGCTCGTGGAGACGGGAGGCGAGGGCATATCGGACGTCGGAACTCATCGCTTCCCCATGGATACCACACCTATGACCCGGTCTGTCAGAGGTCGGATCCATAGTGTCTTTAGACGAGCACCACGAAGGAGACACACCATGGAAGCGAACAACACCGCGCTCAAGGCCACCATCACCGAGATCGAGAAGCAGTACGGCAAGGGCGCCATCATGCGCCTAGGCGAAGGCGCCGCGACCCCCGAGGTGCAGGTTATCTCGACCGGCTCGCTGGGCGTGGACCTGGCGCTCGGCGTGGGCGGGCTTCCCCGCGGACGCATCGTCGAGGTGTACGGCCCGGAGTCGTCGGGCAAGACCACGCTCGCGCTGCACGTGCTGGCGCAGGCGCAGAAGCTCGGCGGCATCTGCGCGTTCATCGACGCCGAGCACGCCCTCGACGTCGGCTACGCCAAGAAGCTCGGCGTCAGCACCGACGACCTTCTCATCGCCCAGC
>JAJZQG010000028.1 GCA_021847645.1 Myxococcales bacterium | reverse complement strand
GGGAGCGGATCAGAGCCAGGCGGCGCTCAGCAAGCCGCCGCAGCTGCTGCCTGAGATGGCTGAGCGTGTCGGACATGCGAGCACACTCGCCAATCTGGCACGTGTTGTCAATAAAAAAGCGTGCCAGCTTTGGACGCGAAACCAAGCTGGGGAACGCCCGCAACCGGAATGCCCCTACCTCACGGGGTCACGGCCGCCTTGCGGAACCCCTGGGCGCCGCGGGGCTCAGTTGAGCCAGAGCTTGGCGGCTTCGTCCCGCTGCCGTGTCAGGCGCCGTACAGGATCAAGGACAAGCCGCGGAAGGCGCGGTTGCCCAGCGTGCGATACACGTGCACGACGTCGGCGCGGAACAGCAGGGCGTCGCGGGGGCCGAGCTCCCAGGACTGGGAGCCCACATCCAGGGCGATCCTGCCGGAGGTGACGAACAGCTGCTCGAAGGTATTGGGCGGGTGGGGCTCGGCGCGCTCGAGCGCATCGGGCTCGAGCTGCAGCTCGTAGAGCTCGACCTTGTGGCCGGGGACGTTGGCGAGCAGGGGACGGCTCTGGTAGCGGTGGTCGGCGGAGAACAGGAAGCGGGCTTCGGCGAGCCGCGAGAGGCGTACGGGAGGCGCGGATTGCTCGCCGAGCAGTTCGGAGAACGGCACGCCCAGGCCGGCGGCGACCTTCCAGAGCACGGCGATGGTGGGGTTGGCCTTGAGGGTCTCGATCTGGCTGAGCATGGCGCGGCTCACACCCGAGCGGCTGGATAGCTCTTCGAGGCTCAGCCTGGCGTTCTTGCGCAGCGCGCGGAGGCGTTCGGCCACCTGTTGGTTGATTTCGTCCACGGCGGGCTCCGGGAAAACTCTAGGATACTAGATCGCTGGTTGACATAGCAGATTCGTCCGCTATAGTGAACGTGGCAGACAGGAAAGGCAAGATTCGTCGGGCAGGGAACCTCACGGCGGCGCCGGGCGCCAGGAGAGCGGCACATGTCGAACATCTTCCAAGACAACTCCCGATCCATTGGACGTACTCCGCTGGTGCGTCTGCGCCGCATCGTCGCGGGCGCAAAGTCTACGGTGCTCGCGAAGGTCGAGGGGCGGAATCCTTCGTACTCGGTCAAGTGCCGGATCGGCGCGGCGATGGTCTGGGACGCCGAGGACAGGGGAGTGCTGAAGCCGGGCAAGGAGATCATCGAGCCGACCAGCGGCAACACGGGAATCGCGCTGGCGTACGTGGCAGCGTCGCGCGGATATTCCATCACGCTCACGATGCCGGAGACGATGAGCATCGAGCGTCGCAAGATTCTGGCCGCGTTCGGCGCGAAGCTGGTGCTGACGGAAGGCTCGAAGGGGATGAAGGGGGCGATCCGTCGCGCCGAGGAGATGGCGGCCAGCGATCCGGAGCGCTACTTCATGCCCCAGCAGTTCAAGAACCCGGCGAACCCGGCCATCCACGAGAAGACCACGGGCCCCGAGATCTGGGAAGACACCGACGGCGCGGTCGACGTGCTGGTCAGCGGCGTGGGGACGGGCGGGACGATCACGGGCATCTCGCGCTACATCAAGCACACGAGGGGCAAGAAGATCGTCTCGGTGGCCGTGGAGCCGTCGGGCAGCCCGGTGATCACGCAGAAGCTGGCGGGGCAGGAGCTGGTCCCGGGGCCGCACAAGATCCAGGGCCTGGGGGCGGGCTTCATTCCGGACACGCTCGACCTGTCGATCGTGGACCGTGTCGAGCAGGTGACCAACGAGGAAGCGATCGAGTACGCGCGACGCCTGGCGCGGGAGGAGGGGATTCTGGCCGGCATCTCGTGCGGGGCCGCAGCGGCGGTGGCAGTGCGGCTGGCGCAGGCCGAGGAGTTCGCGGGCAAGACGATCGTGGCGGTGCTGCCCGACTCGGGGGAGCGCTACCTGAGCGGCGCGCTATACGAGGGAATCTTCGACCAGGCCGGGAATGCCATCTAGCGAATAGCGGAATGTGCGCTGGCGCGGACGCACGCGGTCCGCCAAGAAGACGCAACATCACGCGACGTGCGTCACGGGCGCGACTCCCGCGGCGCGGTAGCCCACAGCTCGGGCGGGATGCCCAGGCTGGTGAAGGGCAGCGCCAAGTCCGGGGGCAGCTGCGCGTGGACCGCGAGCGGCACACCGTGGATCGGATGAGGCAACGAGATATGCCAGGCGTGCAGGGCGAGCCGGGCGAGGCCGTACCGGTCCCGGTGGTAGCGGTTTACCTTGCCGTCGCCATAGTTGGCGTCGCCCACCACCGGGTGACGAATATGCTTCATGTGGCGGCGCACCTGGTGCAGGCGGCCGGTGTGGGGACGAGCCTCGAGCAGCGAGGCGTGATCGCCGACCCACAGGCGGGTGAAGTCGGTGGTGGCGTCGACGCGAGGGCCGTGCTCCTCGTTGGGCACGGGATGGTCGATGACACCGGACGGCGGGGCGGTATCCCGCACGAGCGCGAGATAGGTCTTGGCGACGAGCGCGCGGCGGAACAGAAGCTGGGTGGCGGCCGCCACCTCGGAGGAAAGGGCGAACAGCAGCACGCCGCTGGTGCCGCGATCGAGACGGTGGACGGGGTAGACGCGGGCGCCGAGCGCGGCCGCGGCCAGATCGACCGCGGTGAGCCGGTCGCGAGCCCAGCCCCGGTGCACGAGCATGCCGGACGGCTTGAGGAAGGCAACGAGATGCCCGTCGCGGTACAAGATGGGGAGGGCCGGCTCGGACAGCACCGCACCTACTCCAGCTCGGCGGCCGCCCCCTGCATGCACTCGACGGCGATCGCGCAGAAGGTCGCGACGTCGATGCCGATATCGGCGTGGTGCCCGACGCGCTCGCGGCTGACCTTGGCTGCAAACCGCGGCTCCTTGAGGCGCTTGGCGACGGACTTGGGCTTGACGTCGGCGAGCTTGCGGGACGGTAGAATCAGGGCCGTGGCGAAGACCATGCCGGTGACGGACTCTGCTGCAGTGAGCGCATGATCGAAGGTGGTGCGGCAGGGGATACCGAGGACATCGCCGTTGTGGGCGAGGATGGCGTCCAGACCCTCGGCTGGGTAATCGAACCGCTCATGAAGAATGCGGACGGTCTCGACGGCGTGCCGATGGTCGTCGCCGTCGATGCGCTCGAAGTCCAGGTCATGCAGCAGGCCGGTGATGCCCCACAGGGCCGGGTCGGCCTGGAAGCGCGGGGCCAGGGCGAGCATGATCAGCTCGGTGGCTCTGCTGTGGCGCAGCAAGTACTCGCCCTTGAGATGTTCGTGCAGGACTTGCAGCGCGTCTTGTCGGCTGGGAAGCGGCATGGACGCGATCGTTTGCACCGGCGACGCGCGCTGTAAAGAGGAAGCGGTCCGCAGGTAGGGCCGCGTGCACTGCGTCGCAATGTCCGGCGGCATGGGGCCGTCCCGCCGGCGATGGGCGCGTTGCCGGCGCACGTGTGCAACGGCTACCAGAGCATCGTCAGCTGGAGCTGGGGCGGGGCGCTCCGAAGAGGAGCCCCGGCGCCGGCCGCGGGCGAGCTATCGGCCGGGTGCACACGCGGATGCAGCAGCAGGGGCAGCCCGATGCCCACGGCCGTGCCGACGAACGCACCGGTGAGCACGTCGCTGGGCCAATGGACGTTGGCCGAGACGCGGAGCACGCCGACTGTGGATGCGGCCAGACCGCTGCCGACGGCCAGATACGGCGCATACTCGTAGCCGCGCAGGAACGCCACGGTCGAGCTGGCTGCGGCCAGGGAGAAGGCCACGCTCGTGTCGCCGGAGAAGAACGAGACGTTCTGTTCCGTCGTCGAGCTCGCGTACTCGGTGTCTGCCTGGCGGCCGTAGTAGAACGCGGGACGCCGCCGAGCCACGTTGAACTTGGCCGTGGCGGTAAGCGCCACGTCGACCATCAGGACGTTCAACAGGATTGCCGTGTTCGCCAGGGCATCGGAGGACTGGTCGCGCAACAGCGGCGCCACGCTGACCGCGCCTATCGCCGTCGCGGGCACGACGCCGAAAGAGAACACGTGGCTGACCGCTGCTGCGCTCTTCGGATTGCTCATCAGCAGCGCATCATGGCCGGCCCGATCGAAGGCATTCGAATCGCACCAGCGGCATTGTTTCGGTACCGGAAACAGGGTGGCGCCTACCAGTAGGGCCAGGGACGCGCCGGTCTCCGTGAGCATGAAGGTTGTGCCGGTACGCGCGAGTTCATGCGAGGGCTCTGCCGCCGAGGCGCGCACGCATGTCACTGCGATGAGCGCGGCGAGGCCTGTCCGCAATACCAGTCCAGAGCTTGTCATGTCGTTTCCGTGAAGAGCGGGATCGCGCCGATAGGGCGGCTCAACGGGGTGGAGGGCCGTACACCTCGACGGCGCCGGCGTCGACGGGCGCGGACCGCGGAGCCGGGCCGTATGCGCCAGCGAGCCCCGGGTCGGGCGGGGCGGGATTGACCGGAACGGTCGCGGAGCCAGGCGTTGCGGGCAAACCTGCAGACGGCACGGGCGGCGGAGGACCGTAGACGGGTGCCGGCGGCGCGGGGGAAGGAGAGCAGGCCTGCAGGGTAGCGGCGACGATCGACACGGCCAGGACGCCAGCGGCTTTGGCGGGCGGGGCGTCGCCGCGCGTGGCGAGGAGGTCACCGCAGAAGGGGCACGAGCGATCGGCGGCGCGGGCGTGGCGTTGGCATCGAGGGCAGCACACGAGGGTTGGCGTGGGCATGCACCGCATCGTAGGGCCCGGCGGCGCCGCCGATCAATCGAGTTCGGATGCGTGGCGGGGGATGCTCGCCTGCAGCCGGCGTCCTGCCTCCGTCCCGGTCGCCGGCCGATCGAATGCGGAAAACACCACACGCTGAATGGCGCTCGGAGCCTCGCGGGGCTCTGGCATGGCGGGGCGCAATGGCTACAGTGGGTCACATCAACGCCAGTCCACGGGGGGCGCGCTGCGGGTGTGCGTGGGGAAATCGTCCCGAGGCGCGGTCTTGCCTGGGTGACCCCGTCCCGACTCGAGCACGGGGCGGCACCGTCCTGTTCACTGGGGAGGCTTCCATGCGCGCGTGTATTCATCGTGTCCTTTCCGGCCTCGGGGGAGCTGTCGTCGGCACTCTCGTACTCGCGTCTCCCTTGGTATCGCTCGACGCCGAAGCGCAGGAGAGCAAGCGCGTCGGCATCGTCTTCTCCCAACCATCGTCGCTCTGGTTCTATGACGAGTTCGTCTACTCCCAGCTCTTCGCGGCGATGCAGCACCAGGCCATCATGGCCGGCGTTCCCTTCGATATCCTCTCGGAGGATGATCTGACGTCGGTCTCGAACCTCCAGCGCTATGACGCGCTCGTCTTTCCGCAGATGGGGTTCGTGACGCGGTCCAAGCAAGCCGCGATCCTCGATGCGCTCTCCCAGGCATCCGCCAACTACGGCGTAGGGCTCATCGCCGCCGGGGACTTCATGGTCTACGACGAGACCGGAGCCGCGCTGCCCGGCGATCCGTACGCGGCCATGAGGCTTCTGCTCGGCGTGGAGCCTGTCGGGGGCGTATGGGGACCTCCAACCACGCTGATCGCGGCAGACACGTCGCACCCGGCCATGGCCTCCTACAGCGCCGGGGAAGAGATGATGTCCTACAGCGCCCTGTGGTTCGGCACCTTCACGGGCACGACGTCCGGCTCCAGCACCCTGGTGACCGCGGTCGCGAACGGGCAGTCCTATCCCGGCGTGATTGCCACCCAGACGGGCGGGCGCAACGTCCTGTTCGCCAACGATCAGATGATGGGCGACACGGACGTGGTGTGGCCGTGCATCCAATGGGTGGTCTATGGCAGCCAGGCGCCGGTGGCGCTCAAGATGGGGCGCAACGTGAGCATCTTCTCCGCGCGCACCGACATGGACCAGTCGATGTATCCCGAGGAACTGGCTACGGTCGAGGTTCCGCTCTACGACATGATCGCCCGGTTCAAGGCCGACTACGACTTCGTGGGGTCGTTCTTCATCAACATCGGCAACCGGCCGAATCAAGGCGAATACACGGACTGGAGCGTGTCCGGCCCCCTGTACAAGAAGTACATGGCGTTGGGCAACGAGATTGGAACGCACTCCTGGACGCATCCGGACAACACGATAGATCTGACAGCCACGCAGCTCGACTTCGAGTTCCGGCAGTCGGCTGCTCAGATTGGCCAGCAGTTGGGCATCCAGGTGCTTGGCACGGCGATCCCCGGCAACCCGGAGGATCTGCGGGTGGACCAGACGATCGCCCCGTACTTCCAGTACATCTCGGGGCGCTCCGGACAGGTGGGCTGGGGGGCTCCGGGGGCCAACGGCTGGCTGCGTCCCGACCTCAAGGCGGTCTACCTGAGCATGAGCATGTCTCCGGACTGGACGCTGGTCGGCTGGCTGAAGTACACGCCTGCCCAGGCCGTGCAGATCTGGCACGACGAATACTTGACGCGCCTGCGTCACGGCTCGCAGCCCCTCGTCCACTTCCTGTGGCACGACTATGCAGCAGCCGGTTTCGAGGGGTTCGTTTCATCGATGTACACGGACATCTTCTCCTGGCTGTACGGCCAGGGAACCGAGTTCGTGACCGTTGCCGATGCCCAGCAGCGCATCCGCACTTTCGCCGCTGCGGACCTGCTGGTGTCCGACGCCAATCCACTTCTGGTGCGCGTCGAAGCGAGCGATGTGGGCCGATTCTCGTTGAAGATGGGCCCGGGCCGGACGATCAGCTCGGTGGATGGCTGGTATGCCTACGACGAGGACCAGGTCTTCCTGGCCCAGGGCGGCGGGGAATTCGTCGTGCACTACAACGTCACACCGGCGGACGTTACGCACGTCACGAGCCTGCCGATGCGCGCGAAGCTCCAATCCGTAGCGGGAAACGGCCGAGACCTGACCTTCCAGCTCGAGGGAGAGGGCATTGTCAAAGCGTACGTTCCGAGCGCCATCCGGACGGGAATTCAGGTGGCTGGCGCGGACAGCGTGACGATGGTGGGCGGCAGTTTGGAGATGCGTCTCGGCACGATGGGCGTGCACACGGTGACGATCACGGCGCCGGCCTCGACGTGCACCGACGCAGACCACGACGGCTTCTATCGGGAGGGCGGCACCTGTGGTGTGGCTGACTGCGACGACACGAATCCAAATGTGAATCCTTCCGTGCCGGAGGTGTGCAACGACGGAATCGACAACAACTGCAACGGAGCCGTGGACGCGGCGGACCCGGCATGTGCGGTCGTCGACCAGCCGCCGGTGGCCGTGGGCGGCTCGGTGCAGACGCTGGAAGACACGAGCGTGCCGGTGCCGCTGGAGGCAACGGATCCTGACGGCGACGCTCTCAGCTGGACCATTCTGCAAGCCCCGGCGCACGGCACGCTCACGGGCACGGCGCCGTATCTGGTCTACGAGCCGGCGGCGAACTACAACGGTACGGACAGCTTCACCTTCTATGCGAGCGACGGTCTGCTGAGCAGCAACATTGCGACGATGAGCATTACCGTGACGGCGGTGAACGACGCGCCGGTGTTCTCGGTGTCGCCCGTCGTTGCCAGCGACGCAACGGCGAATACTCCGTACACGGGCACGGTGGCGGGGTCAGCGGTGGACCCGGACGGCACTACGCCGACGTATTCGATTGTCAGTGGGCCGACGTGGTTGACGATGGCGCCTGCCGGGACGATCACCGGCACGCCGAGCGCGGCGGACGTCGGCGTGAACTCGTGGCAGATACAGGCCTCCGACGGGATTGCGCCCCCGGTGCCGGGAACGCTGACCGTGACGGTGCGCGCGGCGCTAGCCCTGCCACCGGTGGACGCTTCGTTCGTCTCGATCGCCGCGGAGGACGGCTGGCTGCGGGAGAGCACGGAGACGAGCGGAGTCGGCGGCGCCGCCACATCGACCGGAACGGGCTCGCAAGGGCTGCGCGTGGGAGACAACGCCCTGGATCAACAGATCAAGAGCATCGTGTCGTTCGACACCTCGCCGATTCCCGACACGGCGGTGGTGCTGAGCGCGACGCTGCGCTTGACGCGCGGCGCGATCACCGGCACGAATCCGTTGCAGACTCACGGAACGTGCTTGCTGGAGATCAAGAAGGGCGGCTTTGGCACGGGCACGGCGCTGGCGGCCTCGGACTTGCAAGCCGCGGCGGATGCCGTGGCCGGAACCATCGCGGGGGCGCTCGCGTTCAATACGACGTACGACTTCCAGCTGAGCAAGGACGCGCTTGCGTATGTGAATCTGACCGGCCGCACCCAGCTTCGGATGGCCTTCACGCTCGATGACGACGACGATCAGGTGGCGGACCTGCTTGGATTCTACGCGGCTGACACGGCGAAGGCGGCGCGGCGTCCCGTGCTCATGGTGCGATATCAGCCGTAGCGTGAGCGCCACGGGCCTTTCCCCTCCATCGGAATACACGACAACTCGTCAGTCCCCGGTTGCTTGCGACGCAGCCCGTCGCACGCTGGGGAATGGCGCCGGAGCGCCGTCGGTCGTTGCGCGCCGCGGTATGCCGTTGTAGCGGCCAGCGTCGGGCCCGGCCTGTTGCCAGCTCCATGTTCGAACTGCTCGGCGCGGTCAGGGGCGCAGCGAATTGCCGTCTCGAGGAATGAATTCCCCAGCGTCTCGGAGGCTCGGCGCGCTGTCGGCGCTGTGCCGTCCATCGGGAGCGGGGGGGCGACGATCTCCCACCTATTTGGTGTTTAACAACAGCGTTGACCTGGCGGGATACCCAAGGGCGTGATACCAGGTCGCTGCAAGTCGAATGCCGCGTAGGCCATGGAGGTCGGGATGAAGGTAGTTGATTCGTTGCCGATGGGAACTGCCCTGTTGCTGGCAGTGCTGGCCGGTATGCCGGCGTGTTCGAGCTCGTCGGGCGGAGTGGACACGAGCGGCGCTGGTGGCTCGGCCGGCACGGTGGACGCTGCGGCTTCACTCGACTCGGGAACGTCGCCGGAGGCGGAGCCGTGCGTCGCGTCGTGCACGGGAAAGGTCTGCGGCAGCCCGGACGGCTGCGGGCAGACGTGCGAGGAGGGCTCCGGCTGTGCGGCGGTCGACGGCGGCGTGAGCGGCGAGGACGCGGCCGTAGGCGAGGACGCGGCCGTAGGCGAGGACGCGGCCGCAGGCGATGACGCGGCCGCAGGCGATGACGCGGCCGCAGGCGATGACGCGGCCGCAGGCGAGGACGCGGCCGCAGGCGAGGACGCGGCCGCAGGCGAGGACGCGGCGTCGGGCAACGCGTCCGACAGCGGAGCTTCGCAGGATTCAGGAGCGAGCGGCGGGCAGGACGCGCAGACGCAGCACTCCGGAGGCTACTGGCATCCATCGCCGGGTACGAGCTGGCAATACCAGCTCTCCGGCACCGTGGACACATCGGTCGACGCGGCCGTATACGACATTGACATGTTCGAAACGCCGGTGCAGACGATCAGCGCGCTGCAGGCGCAAGGACGAAAGGTTCTGTGCTACTTCAGCGCGGGATCGTACGAAGACTACCGTCCCGATGCGTCGAGCTTTCCGACGTCCGTACGAGGCAATCCGGTAGACGGTTGGGCAGGGGAGTGGTGGCTGGACACCCGGTCGCCGATCGTTCGCGACATCATGCTTACGAGAATGGACCTGGCGGTTCAGAAGGGCTGTGACGGCGTCGACCCGGACCTGGTGGACGCCTACTCGAACGACAACGGGTTGGGGCTGACGTATTCTGATCAGCTCGACTACAACAAGTTTCTGGCCCAGTCGGCGCACGCGCGGAACCTGACGGTGATGCTCAAGAACGACCCGGAGCAGGTCGCGGAGCTGGTGGACTTCTTTGACGGGCAAGTCAACGAAGAGTGCTTCCAGTACGACGAGTGCGATCTGCTGCTGCCGTTCATCGCGCAGGGCAAGCCCGTGTTCGGCGTGGAGTACAAGGGTACCGTGAATACGGTCTGTCCGAAGGCCAACGCGCTCAACTTCGACACCTTGCTCAAGCACCTGTCGTTGGATGCGTATCGCGTGTCGTGCCGGTGAGCGGGTAGTGCGCCCCGTCCGCGGCAGGACCGCGGATGAAGCGGGCGCGGCGCGTTCGGCTCGCGGCAACGAGCGCTGCGCCTGCGAAAGCCGCAAGACCCCACGGAGCCGTGTGGTGGCCTGGCGCGCCGAGCCTGCAGGCGCACCCGTCAGCCGTGTCTCCCGACATCGACGAGTAGTTGGGATGGGGCGAAGCGTCGGCCGCCTGCGCGTCTCCGCCAGCGTCTTGCGATGCACTGCCCGCGTCATCGACGGCGCTGTCGGGCGTACCGGCGTCGGCGCACGCGTCTTCGTCGATCTGGCCGTCGCAGTCGTCGTCGAGCCCGTTGCACAGCTCGGGCTTGTGCCTGCAGATGGGGCCGGCGAACTGGATGGTGCCGTTGTACCGGTCGACGTCCCAGCCGGCCTGGTCGGTGAGCTCGTCGAGCGCCATGGAGTCGGAATACCCCGTACCGGTGGCCAATGCGCATTGCCAGCCGGACGAGGCCCGGACGCACAAGTCCTGCTTGCGGTCGCCGTTGGCGTCGCCGAGGCGGATGGTTGGAAACACCGCAGTTGCCGCGAAGCCCTGTGTGTCTGCCCAAGCGGGCCCGGAGATCGCGTCGAACGCGGTGCCGTTCCAGACGTAGCACAGCACGCCGGTCGAGCTGCGAACACACAGGTCGGCGCTTCCGTTGGCGTCGATGTCGCCCGTGCGTGGGGTGTCGTAGTACTCGGGCTGATCCCAGCCCTTGGCGTCGGACAGCGCGGCCACGATGATCGCGTTTCCGAACGCCTGGCCGGTGGACAGGTGGCAGCGAAGGTCGCTGGCGCCCCGGGCGCACAGGTCGGCCTTCCCATCGCCGTTGACGTCGGCGAGCCGGATGGTGCTCCAGTATCTGGCGGCGTCCCATCCCACGCTGTCGGCCCAGGCAGGTCCCGGGACATGACCGCTAAACGTTGTGCCGTCGGAAACGAGGCAATCCATGCCCGTCGGCGTGCGCGCGCAAACGTCGTCGTCCCCGTCGCCATCGATATCGCCCGTGCGGATCGTGCCGTACGTGGCGGGCTGGTCGAAGCCCGCGGCGTCGCTGCACGAGGAATCGGCGAACGAGTCCCCGAAGCCGTTGCCCGTCGAAGGCCAGCACGTGAACCCAGCGGCGGCCCGCGCGCAAATGTCGTCCATCCCGTCGCCGTTGACGTCGGCCAGGCGAATGGTGCTGTAGTACTCGGGGTGACTCCACCCTTTGGCGTCCGACAACGCCGGTCCGGCGATCGGGCCGTCCCATCCCGTGCCGTTGAAGGTCCAGCACTTCACGCCGTCTGTGGCTCGCACGCAAACATCGGCCTTGTGGTCGCCGTTGATGTCGCCCATGCGCAGCGTGGACCACAGGGATGCGGATGTCCAACCGTTGGTGTCCGACAGGTCGCCGAGCGTGGTGGTCTCCTGGAATGTGGCGCCGCGGGCGAGGAAACAACGGAGTTCGGCCCACCCGCGGGCGCACACATCGGCCATCCCGTCGCCGTCGACGTCCGTGGTTCGCGCGGGAGCGTAGACCGCGGGGTCTCGCAGCAGCGCGGCCACGTCGGCGCCGGTGTTGTTGGCCAACGCCAGGAGCTCCGACTCGCTCCCATAGAACATGTCCTGGTCGCAGGCGGCGCTGATGCCGGGCGTGACGCCGTCGCCGCCGAGGTACTGCCACATCGTCAGACCGGGGAAGTCGTCGGGAACCGAAGGACACCCCGATACGTAGGCGGCCCACACCATCGGATACACTCCGCCGTAGCCTGTGGGGTTGTTGAGGTATCCGTCCCAATACCACGTTCCACTGTAGATCGTCGGCTTGCGGCCGATGGCCTGCTCGACGCGATCGAGCTAGGCTTTCATGGTCGCGACGCGCTCGGATGGGGAAGGGGTCGTGCCGGTCTGCTCGACGTCGAGCATGGGCGGCAGGTCGCCGTCCACCACGGTGCCGCCCACTGCGGCGAGGAAGGCGTCGGCCTGGGCCTGACCGCTGGAGGAGGTAGTTCAGCCAGTGGTAGGCACCCACGATCATGCCCGCGGACCGCGCCTTCTTCGAGTCGTCGGCATAGTAGGAGTTGACGTAGCCCGTGCCCTCGGAGGCTTTGACGATGACGAATCGTCGGTTGGCGGCGACCGTGGTCCAGTCGATCGCGGCGCCGCCGGGGTGCTGGTAGGAGGCGATATCGATGCCGAGCACGGTTTCGGCGGGCGGACACGCTTGCTTGCCCGCTTGTTGCACGGAATCGACGGGCTCGGTGTCGGCCGGACCGGACTGCGGGCCGCAGCCGACCAGCGAGACGCCGGCCAGGATGAAGGGCAGGCAGGATGCGCGGCGCATGGGCGAAACCTTCGGGAGGGGCAAGCTCGGGGGGATATCACAGGTTGGTGCGCGCGGGCTGGGCAGGGGACCGGATGGGTCGTTCGCGTCGCTCAGGCGCGAGAGGGAATGGGCGACGTCGTGCGGCGAGAAAGGCGAGGGGGGAGGGCGGCGTGAAGGGCTTCAGACGCCCAGAGCCTGGAACCAGTCAAACCACTTGGGCTCGAGATCGGTCAGCCGCCGGGTTTCTTGGAGCGAGGCCTGCCGGTCGTGCCCCAGCTCGCGCACGCGATAGGCGTGCATCAGCGCGGTGGACTTGACGTTTGCCGCGCAGTGCACGAACACGCGGCCCGAACCGGAGGCCTTCATGCGCTCGCGGAACGCGTCGTAGATCTCCGGCGTGAGCTTGGAGCAGTCGACGGGAAAAGGGACATACTCCATGCCCTGGGCGCGGACCAGCGAGGCTTCGTCGCGTAGGTAGTTGCGCGCGGAGGGGATGTTGAGATTCACCACGGCGGAAAAGCCCTGGTCGCGAAGCCACGCGAAGTCCTGGGGGCTGGGCTGCGCTCCGGTCGCGATGCGATCGTCGACTTGATGGTATTGACGGATGGGTGCTTGCATAGGACGGCGGTGGGAGCGCGGAGCCCCATGTTGGATTCGCGCGCCGAGCCGGAACCGGTTGCGCTAAGAACCATCCAGTGCGTGCGGGGCGTGGGAGCCGTAGCGCTTTTCCAGCACGTCGACGACCTTGGCGGCGCCGCCGAGTTCCAGCAGGGTCACGCCGGCGCGAAGGGCTCGACGACGATAGCCCGGGTCGGCCTGGAATTGCTGCACAATCGCGCGCAAGCGTTCCGGCTGGAACTCGTCGGTTTCCAGCGTCACGCCCGCTCCGAGCCGCGCGACCGACCCGGCGTTGTAGCGTCGCTCGAACACCGTGCCGGGCACGACAATCTGGGGAACCCCGTAGACGAGGCCGGTGATGACGCTGTTCTGCCCGCCATGATGCACGAAGGCCAGCGCCTCGGGCATCACCTCCGCAAACTCGAACGTCTTTGCCACGGAGATGTTGTCCTCGTTGAACGCCTCCACTCCGCTGGTGGCAATGAAGACGTCGTGCGCGCGTCCGCGGAAGGCATCCCGCATGACGGAGACGAGCACCTTGGGGGTGACCGTCCCGTTGCCCATGTAGGCGACGACGCACTTGCCGCCGTCGTGCACCTCGGTCGGGCGGTCGAGCGTGGTAAAGGCGCCGACGTGCACGACGTTCGGGCCCTCGATGGGCTCGAGCTCGTGGGAGCTGGCGACGAACTTGAGCTCTGCCCAATCGAAGATGTCGAGAGCGGAGGATATCTCGGGCAAGCCCTGGTCGGCGGCGAAGCGCACCACGCCTTCGCTCAGCTCGGGGTTGGACGCGTAGGAACGTTGGGCAGGGAAGCTGATGCCCGTGACCACGTGGGCCTGCTCGAGCCGGGCCGCCGCGATGGCGGCGATGCGGAACTCGGCGTAGACCACGTCGGGCTGGAACTCGGTGATCGCATCGCGAATCGCCTGGACGTCTTCCGGGAAGAACTTGGGGGCGGTGGCGCCGACGATATGCAGGAGCTCCTCGAAGCTGTGGACGACCTTGCGGCGTTGCAGGCCAACGCTGGCGGCGATGGCGAACAAGTGCTTGCCGACGAAGAGCGGCGTGCCCAGGGGCGATGGAAGAGGCGCCGGGTAGTTGCGGATGCCGTCGACCGCGGTGTAGTTGACGTCCTCCGCTGCGCAGAACGCGACGTCATGGCCCCTGCGAACGGCTTCGACGGCGAGAGCTCGCGCTCGCGAGAATGGCCCCCGCGTCTCCCCTATCGCGGCCATGGGTGCGATGAGCAGGCGCATATGTGCACAGAAATAGCACGCATCCGGCGCGTGCGCACCTTGCGGCGCACGTCATGGGTGTGGCAATGCCAGGCCGCACGAGGCCGTCCGGCAGGCCCGCCAGCGCGTCGCGGCTCGCGCGCGGTAGGCCGCAGTGGCGTCTCCGCCCCCACAGCGCCCGTTCGGGACGTGGCTGGGCTTGCATACCAGCGTCATCGTTGCCGCCGAGGCAACGGAGCGTTGCGTCTCCGCTGCCTTGCCGGACGACCGGTGCGCCCCCATGTCCGTCCGTATGAAGCAACGAGACGTGCCGACGCAGACCGGTGCTGCTACCGCCTGGACCGCTGCGGGCGAAGCGTCGCGCACGCCAGAAAGGGTGGAGTCAGTGCCTGGAGCTTCTGCGTCTCACCTTCCCGTCCTGTTCGTCGCGCACGGCGCGCCCCCGCTTCTCGACGAGCCGTCCTGGGTCGCCGAGCTCGCGGCATGGTCCAAGACATTCCCGCGGCCCAAGGCGGTCCTCATGGTGTCCGCGCACTGGACCAGCCGGCCGGTCACCATCGGCGCCACCAAGCCGGTGCCGCTCATCTACGACTTCTACGGGTTCCCCGCGCGCTTTTATCAGCTCTCGTACCCGTCTCCCGGGGCCCCGGACCTAGCCGATCGGCTGCGCGCGTTGCTGCGTGACAGCCGCACGCCGTTCGCCGACGATCCCAGCCGCGGTCTGGACCACGGCGCGTACGTGCCGCTGATGTGCATGTTCCCGGACGCATCGGTCCCCGTGCTGCCCGTGTCCCTGCCGTCGCTCGACCCCAAGGAGTTGTGGTCCCTCGGACGCACGTTGGCGCCGCTGCGAAACGAAGGCGTCCTGATCGTGGGCAGCGGCTTTCTGACGCACAACTTGCGGACCATGGGACACGGCGCGCCTCCGGCCTGGGCCGTGGACTTTGACCGGTGGATCGGCGACGTGCTGTCGCGAGGTGACGAGCACGCCTTGTTGGACTATCGGGCGCGTGCACCCGGGGTGGCGATGGCGCACCCGAGCCACGAGCACTTTGCCCCGGTGATCCTGGCCGCGGGCGCCGCGAGCGTCCAACCCGGCCCTGTCGAGTTCCCGATCACCGGATTCTGGTACAGGTCGTTCACCCGGCGCTCCGTGCAGTTCGGCTGACTGTCGTCTCAAGCCCGCCCCACCTGCGCCTTCGGCGAATGGCAATGGGCCTTGGTATCCGCGCCTGTCCCCTGTAAGATTGCGCATTCCCATGGTTGGCAAGGTGCTCATGACCTTTCGATCGCGTCTGGTTCCTGGCCTGTTTCTCGCGCCCATGCTGCTCGCGACGGCCTGCGGGAGCAGCGACGCCAAGTCCTCGACGGACGTGCCGCCCGGCAGGCGCGAGACGCGCGGGGCATACACGGTCGTATGGCTTCACGGCACGCCGTATCAGATGGGGTTCCAACATGGAACCCTGCTGCACGAGGAGCTGCAGGAAGCAACGGTGATGCTCCAGACCGACCCGGTCTTCAAGATCATGCGGGACGCGGCGGCCAAGGCCGGCCTCGAGCAGATTGCGCGGGACAACTCCTATCCGGACATGATCGAGGAGTGCCAGGGCATGGTCGACGCCGTCGCCAACCCCGACTTCCGGATGTTCGAGTGCCTGCTGGTCAACTTCGGGGACGTGGCGGTGGACTTCCTGATGAACGGCGTTCCCACCATCCAGGACATCAAGCCGGCCTGCTCGCAGATGGTCGTGTCGGGCCCGGCCACGGCCGACGGCCGTCTCTATCACGGCCGCATCCTCGACTGGAGCAAGGTCGACTTCGTCATCCAGCACCCGGTCATCTTCGTGCGCTCGCCTGACGGCGGAATCCCCCATGTGTTCATCGGATTCCCGGGCAATCTGTCATCGTACCAGGGAATCAACGATGCCGGCATCAGCATCGCCTCCAACCAGGTATCGCCTCGTGACAACACGGTGCACGACCTGACTGGGCGCAGCGCGGTGCAAATGCTGGTGCAGGTCCTGACGAAGGCCCACACGCTCGAAGAGGCCAGGACCATCATGCAGACGACGAACCAGATGACGCTCGACACGCTGGTTGCGGCGGACGGCAACGAAGGCAAGGGCGAGGTGTTCGAGCTGGCGCCAGCCCACGTGGGGATTCGCGACCAGGCGGCTGGTGTCGTGTACGCTACGAACCATTTCCTGGCGCCCGAGACCGACCCGCTGGACCAGGACCCGGCAGGGGCGAGCTCGCTGCTTCGCTACGAGAGGCTGACCCAGTTGCTCACGGCTGGCGGGGCGGATTCGAAGTACGGCACGCTCAACCCGTCGCAGCTCGTCTCGGTGCTGCGCGACCACCACGATCCGGATACCGGTACGGACAGCCCCCCGGGCACGTTCGACGATGGGCACAGCCTGGCCACCAACGGTGCGCTCTACGCGGTTGTCTTCGATCCGCAGGCGCGGCAGTTCTGGGTGGCGGCGGGAACGCTCCCGGTGCCGGAGCAGACGTTCACCGCGTTCTCGCTGGACGAGCTGTTGGGCAAGCCCGGCGCCCAGACACCCGCGGACATTCCGTAGGAGGCCCGTTCGACAGCCGGCGCGCGCTCGTGCCGGGACATCAGCGGGTGTACCGGCCGTACTCCCGATACGCATCGAACAGCGCGACGGCGTTCTCCGTGGGCACGTCGGGCAGCAGGTTGTGCGCGGTGCCGAAGATGTAGCCGCCGCCGGCTCCGAGCATGCTCGCGCGCTGCCGGACGTGCTCGGCGACGTCCGACGGGGTGCCCTTGGGCATCATCTCCTGGATGTCGACGCCGCCCTGGAAGGCCAGATCGCGGCCGTACTCGCGCTTGAGCAGCTGCAGGTCCATGGCGGCGGGCTGAAGGGACTGCAGCACGTCGAGCCCGCAATCGATGAAGTCCGGGATGAGCTTCGTGACGTTGCCGCACGAATGGTACATCGTCTTCATGCCGTACTTGTGGGCCAGGTCGTTGAACTTGCGGAATCGCTCCTTGAAGAACTTGCGGTAGAGCTTGGGACTGACCCATAGGCCCGTCTGCGTGCCCATGTCGTCGCCCATGAAGAAGATGTCGATGGTGCCCTGTGCCGCCTGGAAGACGCGTTCGTTGTACGTCAAATAGTAGTCGGCGATGTGCTCGAGGATGCACTCGGCGATGGCCGGCTCCAGCAGCAGATCGGACAGGAACTGCTCGGTGCCCCGCAAGTACATCGCGGGCTTGAGCTGCGCCGTCCGGTCGAGCCTGTCGCCGCCGTTGACCACGGCGCACCCGGATTGCCCCGCTGCCTCGCACTCCTGCCGGACCGTGTCGTAGTTCCACTGATCCGCGCTGGGCCAGTGCGCGTACCGCTCGATCTCCTGCACCGTCGTGGCGTCCTGCAGGGGCGAGCGGTGCACGTGCTGGTACGTCCACGTCCATGGACGGCCGGTGCGATCCGTGCCCTGTACCGTCATCGCCTTGCGAAGCACGCCCCAGTGGTCCTCCACCAGGCCGTCGTCATGAACGCGCATCTGCAGGCCGACGAAGCTCGGCCCCATGACGTAGCGCAAGTCCACGCCGAGCAGGCGCAGTAAGGCCTCCTTGTCGGCTACGCCATAATGCCGCACGAGCCGCTCGGTGACTTCCCGGTCTGCCCAGTAGTCGACGGGAATGCGATCGGCCTGGTCGTGCCGCAACGCTGCGAGCACTCGGTCGCGCCCCGTCCACTGGCCTGCTGCATGCCCCATCGCGTCTCCCTCGCAGCGCTCAGCGCGCTTGCATCAGGCGCCTCGCGCATTCAACGGCGGTCACGGCGTCGGCCGCGTAGCCGTCTGCACCGATCTCGTCCGCCCACGCTCGCGTCACCGGCGCGCCGCCCACCATGATGCGCAGCTTGCCGTCGAGTCCGGCATGTCGCAGCACCTCGATCGTGGTCTTCATCACCGGCATCGTCGTCGACAGCAAGGCGGACATGCCGATGATGTCCGGGTTCTCCCGGCGGGCGGCTTCGAGGAACCTCTCGGGGGTGACGTCGTGGCCGAGGTCGACGACGTGGAAGCCGGCGCCTTGCATCATGATGCCCACGAGCTTCTTGCCGATGTCGTGCAGGTCGCCCTGCACCGTACCTAGCACGATCTTGCGGGCGCTTGCCGCAGAGCTCTGCGCAAGCAGCGGCTTGATCAGCTCGAGGCCGGCGTGCATCGCGCGTGCGGCGACGATCACCTCCGGGATGAAGATCTCGCCGTCGCGGAAATCGCGTCCGACCCGGTCCATGCCCGGCAACAGCCCCTGGTTGAGCACCACCAGCGCCAGAGTTCCGTCCTCGAGCGCCCGACGGGTCAGTGCCGCGACGCCCGGCGCGTCTCCGTCGTACAGCTTGTTTCCCAGTTCTTCCAGCAACCCGCTCATGTCGCGTCCGTGTCCTCCTTGGCGCCGCGCCCCCGATCGTCGTCTCGACGATAGCGGCAGTCGACCAGATCGCAGGCGGCGCATCGATGGCGTGAACGGCCTTGCCTGGCCTGCGTCAGCACGGCGGCGAAGCTCACCGACTTGCGCGGAATCATCATCGAACCCTCGGTGAGGCTGATCCCCAGCTGGGCAGCGGGCAGCCGGGCCAGCAGATCAACCTGCCGCTCGACGTGCCACGTGCCGTAGCCCGGGCTCACCCGTCGCGAGGCGGTCAGGGCGTCGGCCTGGACCGCGGCGCACACGCGAGCCTGCAACGCGTCGGCCGCTGCCTCTGCCGCGGCGGAGCCGAACGCATCGAGAATCAACGCCTCGAGCATCTCGCCCGCGGCCGTGCGCCGATCGACTTCGTCTTCCAGGCCGAGACCGGCGGTACACACGCCGAAGGCGACGCGCTCGGAAGGCGACGGCATGCCCACGGTCAGGGCGTCGGCCTTGCCCGCAAGCACGAACGCACCGCGCGCGTCGACGAGCCGCTGCGCCAGAGGCCAGAGCGCGTTGACTCTCGCCAGCACCCCGGGGGAGGGGGATTTGGAGCGGGGATATCCCATGTAGCGCAGCACCTCACCGCGTGGCACCTCGACAAGGAGCTGAAGGACCGGAATCATGCGCCGCTCCCGGCGGGCAGCGAATCCAATGCAGCGCGTGCGGAGCGAATGAACGTGGCGTCCGTGCCGCAGCACCCTCCGATGAGCCGCGCACCGCGGGCGACCATGAGCATCAGATCGGCGGCGAATGCCCCGGCGTCCGCGTCGTACCGGACACCCTGTGGCGAGGTGATCGGTTGTCCCGCGTTCGGCTGGGCGACAATCGCCGCTCCCGGCAACGCTTGGGCGGCCTTCTCGACCATTGCCACCATCGCATCGGAGGTCACCGTACAGTTGAATCCAACCGCTGTGGCGCCGTTGTCGCGCAACGCTTCGAGCGTGGGCTCGAGCCGGTCCCCCATGATGGTGTAGACGCCCTTGCGCTTGACGTCGAACGTCATCGAGCAAAGCACGCCGAGACCGCTTTCGCGCGCCGCACGCAGGGCAGCGCGCGCCTCCCGCAGATCGTACATCGTCTCGATGGACAGCAGGTCGACCCCGGCGCTGCGAAGAGCCTCGATCTGCGCAGCGAACGCTTCGAGAAGCTCGTCTTCACGAACGTCGCCCATCGGCGGAAGGAAGCGTCCGGTGGGGCCGATGTCGCCGGCGACCAGCGCAGCGCTCCCTGCGGCTTGCCTGGCAAGGTCCACCGCCCGCTTGTTGAGCTCCTCGCATCGTCCCGTCAGCCCGGCCGAGGCGAGCTTGATCGGCGTGGCGCCGAAGGTCGTCGTGTGGATGACGTCGCTGCCGGCCTGCACGTACAGCCGGTGGGCCTGCAGAACGCGGTCCGGATGGTCGATGAGCCATCGCTCCGGAGGCTGTCCCTGTCCGAGTCCCATCGAGATGAACACCGTGCCCAGTCCGCCGTCGAGCAGCAGCGGGCGACGGGCGATAGTGGCGAGCAGCTCAGCGGGGGTCATGGCGGCCGTACCTATGTAAGCGACTCGGGCGGGAGGGCCAAGATGCGTGCAAGGCACCGGCCGGTCACGCTCGCGTCACCTGGTCGCCCAACGCCCGCCGCACGGCGTCGCCCAGTTGCGTGATCTGGTAGGGCTTCTCGAGCACTCCCATGAAGCCGTGTTGGCGGTACTCCGCGACGACCGGATCGTCGGAGTAGCCGCTGGAAACGATGGCCCGGACGCCCGGATCGATCTCCTTCAATCGACGGATGGTCTCGAGGCCGCCCGTTCCGCCGCGGATGGTCAGGTCGAGCACCACCAGATCGAACGGCCGGCCGGCGTTTCTGGCAGCCGCGTACTGCGTGAGCGCGTCGTCGCCGTCGGCAGCCACGGACACGTCGTAGCCCAGGGAGCTCAGCAGCGCCTTGGCGACATCGCGAAGGAGCTGCTCGTCGTCCATGACCAGGATGCGGCCGGTGCCCGGATTGGGCGGGGCCGCGTCGGCGGCGGCCACCACCGGCTCACTGGAGGCGCAGGGAAGCAGCACGCGAAACGTGGTGCCCTGCCCCACGCGCGAGCTCACGGAGATGTGGCCGCCGTGACGGTCGACAATGGACCAGGTGACGGCGAGCCCGAGCCCGGTGCCGTCCTTCTTGGTGGTGAAGTAGGGCTCGAAGATCTTGTCGAGCAGATCGGGATCGATGCCGGTGCCGCTGTCCGAGATCCGAAGTTCCACGTAGCGGCCCACGGGGATCGGGAGCTCGCCTGCGCGCAGCAGGCGATTGCGCGCGGAGATGCGAACGACGCCGGCCCCGAGTGTGGCCTGGATGGCGTTGACGACGAGGTTCTGAACCACCTGCGCGATCTGATCGGCATCGATGTCCGCGGGCCACAGGTCCGCGGGCAGATCGAAATCGGGCCTGCAGCTCTTGCCGCTGGCGGCAAATTCGGCGGCGTCCTTGACGACGTCATGCAGGTCGGTGCTTCGCTTGATCGGGGCGCCGCCGCGCGCGAAGGTCAGCAGCTGGCGCGTGAGACCGCGGGCACGTTCGGCGGCCTTGGTGGACTCGCGCAGGACGGGCGCGAGGCGGGAGGCAGGCTCGACCATCGTGGAGGCCAGGGACAGGTTGCCCAGAATGCCGGCAAGCAGGTTGTTGAAGTCGTGGGCAATCCCGCCGGCTACCGCGCCGAGGCTCTCGACGGCCTGCGACTTGCGCACGTGGTTCTCGAAGCGCTGTCGCTCGGCCTCGAACGCCTTGCGCTGGGTGATGTCGTGGCCGATCGTGCACACGAACTCCTCGCCGTCCATTCGCAGGTAGACGGCCTTGAGCTCCTTGGTCTTGAGCGTGCCGTCGAAGGCCTGGTGCACGGTCTCGAAGGAGGGGATGTCGGCCTTCTGCAGGGCCTCGAAGTGCTTGCGGAAGGCCTGGTCGTTGAAGGCCGGGTCGAAGTCCGACACGCGGCTTGCGGCCAGCTGCTGCTCGGTGGTGGCGAGGCTTCGCGCCGCTGCGGCGTTGGCGTAGGACACGGCGCCGTCGGGGCGGAACAGATAGATCTCCTCGCCGGCGTGGTCCACGATGAACTTGAACTTGGTCAGCTCGACCTGGGCCTTCTTGCGTTCGGAGATCTCGGCCTGGATCTGCTCTACATAGCGGGCATTGGCCATCGCCAGCCCGATGGTCTTGCCGACCGCCAGAAGCGTGTCCCGCTCCCGTTCCGACAGGGCGCTCTGCTCGCGGTAGATCAGGTTCATGGCGCCGACCGGATCGTCGTAATACAGCAGAGGCACCGACACGGTCAGCGCGAAGCCGTCGGCTGCCAGTGCGGTGCGCGTGGCAGGTTCGAGCCGATGGTCGGCGGCCAGGTCGGCCGTGGTGACCACCTGGCGCGTCGTGACGGCGATGCCGGTCAAGCTGCCGTCGACAGGCAGACACCGGGCGCGCTGCAGCACAGCGTCGCTGAAGCCGCGCGCGCCGATCAGATCGAGCCAGTCGCGCTGCTGTCGGAGGCTGAAGATGCCCACGGACACCGAGCGCGTGTAGGCCACGATGACATCCAGGGCGCGATTGACCACCTCGGAGAGGTTGAGCGCACGGTAGATGGAGTCGGCGACGGCGTTGATCAGCTCGAGGGAGCGGGCCTGTGCGCGAACTTCCTCGCGCGAAAGCTCGAGGCGTTGAACGGTGCGCTCGTGTTCGGCAGCGAGCTGCCGCAGCCTGGTGAGCTCGGCTTGCAGGGCTTTCATATCGCTGTCCGGTCGGGTTGCCATCGCACACCAGTATGTGGCCTGAGACACCGCAATGTACATCCCTTGACGGGGGGCGCGGGGACGGGACAGAGACCGTCCGGAGCGATGGGCATCCGGTGGACCACGAACGTTTCCGCGGGACGTGGCGGTGGGGCCGGGATAGCATGCGTCGCGCGCGGCCGAAGCAGTCCGGGCGGTCGCCGCACCTGCCACGATGGGAAAGCGAGGAATACGATGAGCATCCTACGAACCGCAGTTCGCTCCGCTGCCGTGCTGGCTGCCCTTTTGATCGTAGGTTCCGGCTGCGAGGACAAGGAACGCTGCAAGACGACGGACAACTGTACGAAGAACGGCCAGTGCACCGTGGGGCCCAACGAGCAGTGCGTGGTCGCCTCCAATGACGACTGCAAGCTCGGCAGCGTGTGCAAGGCGGGGGGCAAGTGCACGGCCAAGGATGGGAAGTGCGTTGCGGCCAGCGATTCGGACTGCAAGGGCTCCGAGGGTTGCAAGAACGCGGCTCTGTGCGACCAGTACAACGGCGAATGCGTCGACCTCGCGCGCTACATCGACCCGGAGTGCACGGCGACCTGCAAGAGCGACGGGCAGTGCGTCAAGAAGGACGGCACCTGCCAGGCGTTGTCGAAGTACCACTGTTACGGGACGTCGTCGGAGACCCCGGACGCCGACAGCGTGTGCAAGAAGCAAGGGCGTTGCACGGCCAAGGACGGCAAGTGCGTGGCCGGCTCGGACCTGGATTGCACCCCGTCGGAGCTGTGCAAGAAGGAGTCGCAGTGCACGGCCAAGGACGGCAAGTGCGTCGCCACCGAGGCAGATTGCGCCAAGGCCACGCTGTGCTCGGGGTACGGACGCTGCAGCGTGAAGGACGGGGAATGCGTGGCGGCGTCGAACGCGGACTGCAAGAAGGGCAGTAACTGCCCGAACTCGGGCATGTGCACGGCCAAGGATGGCCGATGCGTGGTGGGCTCGAGCGCGGACTGCGCGCAGGGCATCGTGTGCACGAAGTTCCACCGCTGCACCTTGAAGAACGGCTCCTGCGAGAAGTGAGGCGCTTGGAGGGACACAGGCGCTGATCTAGAGTGCGGGCATGTCCCTGTCCCGCGTACGTTCCATCATCGAGGCCGCCGGATACGGCGTGCTCGCCACCGTCATCGACAACCAACCCCGCGTGCGGCCCATGGCCTTTGTCATGCTGGACGATGGCCGGCTGTGGAGCTCGACCTACCGGATCAGCGGTAAGGTTCGGGAGTTCGAGCGCAACGCGTCTGTCGAGGTGTGCTTCGTCGACCCGTCGCGGGTGCAGGTGAGGATCACGGGCACGCTGTCGACGGCGGGGGGAGGGGAGCAGCGTCGCAAGCTGCTCGAGCTCAATCCGAAGGTGCGGCGGCACTTCGCCGACGAGAACGACGAGCGCTTCGTGCACCTGGAGATCGTGCCGACTCGGATCCGATGGAAGGAGCCCGGGTTCAACGAGTACCACGAAGTGGCGCTGCCCTGAGCTGCACGGCCGGGGCGTGGGCCCGGTCACGCCTCAATCTCATCGGTCCGCTGCGTGGCCGCAGAGCCGAGGTTCCCGCACCCGTGCCCCCGCGCGCGGGCCGTTGGCCTAAAAAGTATAAGTTGCGAGGCATATCCACGGATAGTAATGTGCCTCTCATGGATTCCATCGACCACGTCCTCGTGCAGCGCCTGCAGGAGAACGGGCGGGCGACCCAGCTCGAGCTCGCCCGGGAAGTCGGCCTGTCGCAGCCGGCGGTCGCCGAGCGCATCCGCAAGCTCGAGAAGCGCGGTATCCTGCGGGGCTACACCGCGCGGGTCGATCCCGCCGCCCTCGGCAAGGACATCTGCGCGTTCGTCGGTGTCGCCATCGAGCACCCCAAGTACTTCGACGCGTTCACCCGCAAGGTGCTGACCCTGACCGACGTGCTGGAGTGTCACCGCGTGGCCGGCGCGGACTCGTACCTGCTCAAGGTCCGCACGGAGAACACGCGCACGCTCGACGAGCTGCTGGTCAAGACCCTGCGCACCATCCCGGGCGTCACGCAGACACACACCACCATCGTCCTGGCCTCGGTCAAGGAAGAGACACGCATCCACGTTCCGCAGGAGTATCTACAAAGGAGGGCACGATGAGCCTTCGTCTGTCGCTACGAGCCAGCCGCGTCGCGCCGTCGGCGGTCCGCGAGATCCTCAAGGTTGCCGAGCAGCCCGACGTGTTGTCGTTCGCGGGAGGCCTGCCCGCGCCCGAGCTGTTTCCGGTCGAGGCCATCGCCCGGGCTCACGCCGAGGTGCTCGCCCGCGATGGCCGCGCCGCGCTGCAGTACAGTACGACCGAGGGCTTCCTGCCCCTGCGCTCGTGGATTTGCGCCCATCTGCGCGGGCAAGGGATGGATGTCGACGAGGACCGCACGCTGATCACGGCCGGCTCGCAGATGGGCATCGAGCTGGCCACGCGGGTGCTGCTCGATCCGGGCGATCGGGTCGCTGTCGAATCGCCATCGTACCTGGCCGCGCTGCAGGTCTTCGGCTCCCACGGCGCCGAGTGCGTGGCCGTGCCTGCCGACGAGCAGGGGATGCGGGTCGACGACCTGGAGCGAATCCACCGGCGCCGACCGGTGCGCATGGTCTATCTGGTGCCCAACTTCCAGAACCCCACGGGGACCACGCTGGCGGCCGAGCGACGGCACGCGCTGGTGCGCTTCGCGAGCCGCGAAGGCATTGCGGTGATCGAGGACGATCCCTACGGCGCCTTGCGCTTCGACGGGGAGCCGGCGCCGGCGCTGGCCGCGCTCGACGCCAGCGTCGTCGTGCGCCTGGGCACGTTCTCCAAGACCCTCGCGCCCGGTCTGCGCGTGGCCTGGGCCAGCGGTCCGAAAGACATCATCCGCGCCATGACCGTCGCGCGCCAGTCGATCGACCTGCACTCCTCGACGCTCGCCCAGCGCGCTGTAGCCCGGCTGCTCGAGCAGTTCGACTACGAGGCTCACGTGCAGACGATTCGCGCGTCCTACCGCGCGCGCCGCGACGCCATGCTCGCCTCGCTGCAGGTCCACATGCCCGCGGGGACGCGGTGGACCCGGCCCCAGGGCGGCATGTTCGTGTGGGTCGAGCTCCCTGACGGGGTTTCCGCGGACGAGTTGCTGCCGGTTGCGCTGCAACAGAAGGTCGCGTTCGTTCCCGGCAGCCCGTTCTTCGCCGAGCGGCCGCGCCATGAGACGTTGCGTCTCAACTTCTCGAACCGTCCGCCCGAGCTCATTGACGTGGGCATGGCGCGGCTGGGAAGAGTGGTGACCAGCCGGCTGCTGCAGCCCAGTCCGGACTACGCCGCGGGGTGACGCGCGCGTTCAGCGCGCCGCTGGCCTATGCGCGGGGAAGAGGACGCCCGGATCCACGGAGTTTCAGCCCTTCCGCGCGTGATCGCGGGCAAGAATCTACTTGCCTCCAAGACTCCAGGCCAACATCACGCCCGTCGACCGCCCTCTGCTATTCTGCCCAACATACGAAGCAGTCCGTCGAGCACGGTATACGGGTGTGGTGGACACCCCGGCACGAACAGGTCCACCGGCACGGACGGCTCCGCTCCATCTCGGACTTGCGAATTGCCAGCATAGGGACCGCCCGAGATCGCACACGCACCCACGGCGATGACGATCCTGGGCGCCGGCGTCGCGTCCCAGGTCTTCTTCAACGCCAACGCCATGTTTTGCGGCACCGGACCAGTCACCAGCAGACCGTCCGCGTGGCGCGGTGAGGCCACGAACTCGATTCCGAACCGCCCGATGTCGAACGTCAGGGTGCCGAGCACATTGACGTCGGCCTCGCACGCGTTGCAGCCGCCGGCACTGACCTGGCGCAGACGCAAGGAGCGGCCGAAGACTCGTCTCGTTGTCTCGTGCAATGCAGCGGCGATGCCGTCGGCCTGGCCGGATTGCACCCACAGGTCGGCTCGCTTGGCCGCGGCGAGGCGGTACTCGCGGGTAAACTCGATTCGGTGCGACGGGCACGCTTGCGCGCAGCTACCGCAGAACAAGCACTTACCGAGGTCGATGCCCAGCGCTCCGTGGTCCGCCTGCACCGCGCCGGTGGGACACGCCTGCACGCAGGAGGCGCAACCCTGCTCGCACTGTCCTTCAGCGAGGGACGGCTTTCCGCGGTAGCGCGGCGGCAGCACGGGAGCCACGCGAGGATAGTCCGCTGTGCGGAATCCTTGACCCAGCCTGGCGACGACTTCTCTCAGCACTTCACGCCTCCGGGGTGTCCGCGGCCACGCCGGCGCGGCTCACAGATCATGTCCGCAGTAGGACAGGTTGAAGCTCTTGTTGCAGAGCGGGAACTCGGAGATCGGGTTGTTGCGAAGGGCCATGGCGAGCCCGATCCAGTTGTGAAACGAAGGATCCACGACCTTGGCGTGCTCGATGTCCCCCTGCTGGTCGGTGACCGCTACATGGCAGATCGCCCCCCGCCAGCCCTCGACGAGCGCCACGGCGATCCGGTTCGGCCTCGGCGATCGGCTCTCGGCCCGAACGCTGCCCTCGGGCAAGGCGGAAAGACCGTCGCGCACGAACTCGGCAGCGCGCTGGATCTCGAGCCAGCGCACGAACGCGCGCGCGAACACGTCGCCCGTATCCCACGTAGAGACTGGTACTTGGGAGAAGCGATAGTGACCGACAGGGAAGTCGGCCCGGATGTCGTGCTCGAGCCCGCAGGCGCGGGCGGCGGGGCCCACCAGCCCCAGGTCGATCGCGAGCTGCCGGGACAGGGCCCCCATGCCTTCGAACCGGGCCATGACCGACGGCTTGTCCCACAACAGGTTCACCGCCTGCGAGACGTCCTTCATGACCGCATCGAGCCGCGCGGTCAGGTCCCGTGCGAGGGTCTCGTCGATATCGAAGGCAACGCCCCCGGGCCGCACGAGCCCACGCCCGAAGCGGCTGCCGCACAAGGAGGCGGTCATGTTGAGCAGATCGCCGCGAAGGCGCCCGCAGAAGGAGGCGGTGGGCAGATAGGCCACGTCCCCGGCGAGCGCTCCCAGGTCGCCCGTATGATTGGCGAGGCGCTCGAGCTCGAGGGCGATCGCGCGAATCGCCTCGGCGCGAGGTGGCACCGTCACGCCCGCGAGCGCCTCGAGGACGCTCGTCCAGGCCGTGGCATGGCCGATCGTCGTGTCACCAGCCAAGGTCTCGGCGACGGCCATCGCGCGTGGCCCCGGCGTGCCCACCAGGGACTGCTCGGCGCCCCGGTGCTGGTATCCCAACGAGACCTCGAGATGGAACACCGTCTCTCCGTGGCATTGGAAGCGGAAGTGCCCCGGCTCGATGACGCCCGCGTGCACGGGGCCGACCGCAACCTCGTGCACCTCGTCGCCCTCGACTTTCCAGAAGGCGCGCCGGCCGATCTCGATGTCGCCGGGTGCCCGGCCCCAGGCGTCATGGCCGGTCCGACGGCTGGCATGGAAGCGAATCGGCTCGAGCCAGGGGTGGCCTTCGGGCACGACACCCCACTGCTCGGCGAGCTCTCTTTCGAACCAATGAGCGGCCGTGCACTCCGTGGTGATGGACGGAAAGCGGTCCGGCAGCTCGGCGCAGGCGAGCTCGATCGACCCGGACTCGGGCACGCCCACGCAAGCCAGCAGCCGCGGCTGTCCCTGCGTCGGCAGGGCATGTAGCGAATACAGCTGTCCTCCCTGGCGCACTCGCTGGACAACGAACGATCGGAGCGCGGGCAGATCGGCAATGGGGACCGCGTCCCGCGGCGCGGACTCGCCATTAGCGAGTGCGAGGGGTTGCAGGCTGCTCATCGGTATCCTCCGAAGGAGCTGGCCGCGGACTGCAGCGTGTCGGACACGGGCCGGGGAATGTAGACGCCCATGACGAGCGCGAGGAGTCCGAGCGCAGCGGTCGCGAGCACGGCGCGCCAGCGGTGGGTGGGCCGAGGGCGCGGGGCGCTGGCGAAGGCGCCCTGTGCCATGGGCAGCACGGACGAGGCCATGCCGATGAAGACGATGCCGAGCAGGCCGAGGAACATGGCGAGGACGACGGGGCGATGCTGATCGGCTGCGGCCTTGGCGATGGTGAACTCGCTGAGGAAGGCGCCGAAGGGCGGGATTCCGGAGACGGCCAGGAAGCCAACGAGCCACAGCGCGCCGACGATCGGATAGCCGCGCAGCAGGCCTCGGACCTGCGAAGTCTTCTTGGTGGCGAACAGCGCCAGGATCTGGCCAGCCGCGAGAAAGAGCATGCCCTTGGCGAGCGAGTGGTTGACCGCGTGGAGCAGGGCACCGAAGGCACCGGCGCCTCCGAGGCCCACGCCCACGGCGATGACGCCCATGTGCTCGACACTCGAGTAGGCGAGCATGCGCTTGTAGTCGGACTGCCGGATCACGAACACGGCTGCGGTGGCCATGGAGACGAACCCCAAGACGAGCAGCAGCTCACGGGCGAATGCTCCCAGCCCGGCGGCGTCGCACACCTGCAGAGAGCGCAGGACAGCGAGAAATGCGCCGTTGAGCACGGCCCCGGACAGGAGCGCGGACACGACCGCGGGAGCCTCGGAGTGCGCGTCGGGCAGCCAGGTGTGCAGAGGCGCAAGGCCCATCTTGGTGCCGTATCCGACGACGAAGAAGATCATCGCGCCCTGCAGCCAAGCCTTGTGGAGGCCCGGACCGAAGCTCATCAGATCGTCGACCACGAGGCGCACGGCCGAATGCGCGGTATCCGCCGCGGCGACGGCGAGAAAGAAGTTTCCGAGCAGCGCCAGCGCGATTCCGACCGAGCACACGACCAGGTACTTCCAGGTGGCCTCCAGGGAGCGCGCATCGCGGTGGAAGTACACCAAGGGCGCGCTTGCGAGGGTCGTGGCCTCGACCGCGACCCACAGCAGGCCGAAGTGCTGGCACATCGTGACCAGGCTCAGCGACGCCAGAAGCAGCAGCATGCAGCCCGTGAAGACTGCCTCCGGGACACGTTGAAAGACGAAGCCTCCCGCGGTCGCCAGCGCGTCGCGCTCCTGCTGCTCGCCCGCGAGGTAGTCGACGGCTTGGGTCGAAGCGGCGAGAAACAGCACGCTGGTGACGGCGAGGAACAGGCGGCCGGTCGGGTCCAGGCGAAGCCAGCCGTCGAGCAGCGGCGCGGGCGGTGAGATGAACGCTGCTCCGGTCAGCAGCAGGTGGGCAAGCGCGGTCGCGACCAGCAGCACTCGACGCGGCCGGGAGCCGCGCAGGAAAAACGCGACGAGGCCGGCGAGCGCAGGGACCAGGGCGATGGCGGCGATCATCTCGGTTCAGTCCTTCAAGGAAGTGAGGCGGTCCGCGTCGACATGCTCGAACTCGCGGCTGATGTGGAAGATGGCGACGCCCATGACGAACGTGGCAGCGAAGATGTCGAGCAGCACGCCGAGCTCGACGAGCAGGGGCTGATGGCGCACGAAGATGACACCGAAAGCGAAGATGCCGTTCTCGAGCAGCAGATAGCCGAGCACCTGCATGATTGCCTTCTTGCGGCTGACAGTCAGGAACAGGCCGGTTAGGCCGAGGAAGAACGCCATGGGAAGCGCGAAAGGGGAAGGAGCCGGCTCGGGCAGGGGCAGCCTCGAGGACAGCCAGGCGGAGAACACGAGGGCGCCGGCTCCCAACGCCAGGCTCGCGCCGTATCCCACGTAAGGCTCGACCTCCCGTCGCACGTTGGCCTGGCGCTGTGCACGCAGCAGCAGCCACGGAAACAGCAGCCCGCGGGACGCCACGCTGGCTGCCGCGTAGGCGATCCCCATGGTCGCCAGCCCGGCGTCGGCTTGCGCGAGCGGCGTCGCAAGCACGGGAAGCAGGCCGATGACCATGCCCTGGAAGGCAACGAGCCGGATGCAGGTTCGCAAGCGGCTCGAACCCAGAACCCCCAGGGTGGTGAGGATGGCGAGCAGCAGGACGATGTCGAGACCGTGGTGCATGGAATCACGCTCCGTGGAGCACGAAGGCGAGAACGGCGAGGACCGTAGCGGCGAGCAGCAACATGGGCAGGCGCGCCAGCCGGAAGCGCGCCATGCTGGACTCGACGATGCCGGTGATCAGACCGACCGCGAAGACCGCCAGGACCGTCGCGCCGCCGTCGAGCCAAGGGTTGCCCGTACGGATGGGCACGGCGATGCCGACCAGGATGGAGGCCAGAATCCACATCTTGAGCGAGGCTCCGTAGAGGATGAAGGCCAGATCGGGCCCGCCGTGATCGAGGATCATGACCTCGTGGATCATGGTCAGCTCGAGGTGGGTATTGGGGTCATCGAAGGGGACCCGGGAGTTCTCGGCGAGAAAGACGACGAGCATGCCGGCGACGGCGAGTCCGAGCGTAGGAGCGTGACGCAACCAGGCCGCGGGGCCGATCCCGCCGATGACCGAGGACAAGTCGCCGTTGTGGCCGACGGACTTGCTGACCGCGGCCAGCAGCAGGATCAAGGCCGGCTCGGCCAGCGCGGACAGCTGGACCTCGCGGCTCGCGCCCATGCCCTCGAACGCCGAGCCCGTGTCCAGGGCGGCGGCGACGGTGAAGAACCGCGCGATGCCCAGCAGATAGGCCACGAACACGATGTCCCACGCAAACGAAACGAGCGCCGGCACGCCGCCGGAAGGCACGAGGGCGAGCGCGCACAGCGAAGCGGCCAATCCGATGACGGGGCCCGCTCTCACCACCCAGGAGCTCGTGTCCGAGTAGACCGTGCCTTTGCGCAGCAGCTTGGCGATATCGTAGTAAAGCTGGAGCAGGGGACGTCCGCGTCGTCCGGCGAACCAGGCCTTGACGCGGTTGACGATCCCGACGAGCAGCGGGGCGAGCGCGAGCGCGGCAATGGGGCTCATAATGCTTGCGGCGTGCATGTCAGTACAGCTTCCAGAGCAGGAGCGCCACGAGGGTCACGACGATGTAGAGCACGTACAGCTGTACGTTGCCCTGCTGGATCCAGTGAAAGCGATCGAGAATCGCCGCGCCGCGGCGAAACGCGCCTGCGAACACCTTCTCCTTCCATACGTCGTGCTCGTGCGTGGCAAAGGACGACGCGCCGGGGAACGTGCCTTGCGGCAGGCGCTCCTCGCGCGAGCTGCGCACCGCCGCGCCGAACAGGTCCAGCAGCGGCTGGGCGAAGGACGACGCCGTGTACTGCATGCGGGGAGACGGGGCCACGTAGCCGCAATCCCAGGTCGGAGCACGGCAGACCGAGCGGCCGCGAAGCAGCCAGGCGCGTAGCAGCCACAGCCCCAGCACCAGGCCGATGCCCACGCTGGAGACGAGCGTGACATTCGCGAACATCGGCCCCTGGGCGTGCAGGACAGCGGCTGCGGGGCCGGCGCCGAGGGAGGCGGCCTGGGCAACGGCCGGTGACAACAAGTCCAATGCCCTGCGCGGCAGCAGGCCGATGGCGAGACAGCCGGCGGCCAGAAGCAGCATGCCGGCGCGCATCGTCGTCGGGGGATCGACCGTGTGGCCGCCCAGGGGGCGACGCTCGACGCCGAGGAACACGACGCCGAAGGCCTTGGCGAAGCAGGCGGCCGCCAGTCCGCCGATGAGCGCGAGTGAGGCGGCGCAGCCGAACATCAGCCCGGAGAGCTCGGCGCCGCTGGACAGGCCCGACTGCAGCGCGCCCACGTAGATGAGAAGCTCGGAGACGAAGCCGTTGAGAGGCGGCAGGCCCACGATCGCCACCGAGCCGAGCAGGAACGCTGCGCCCGTCCAGCGCATGCGGCGCATCAGTCCTCCCAGGTGCTCCAGATGCCGGGTGCCGGTTGCGTGGATGACCGCGCCCGACGACAGGAACAGCAGGCCCTTGAACAGCGCGTGGTTGAGCACGTGAAGCAGCCCGCCGGCGAAGCCTGCCACGGCGAGCGCTTCATTGCCCAGCGCCATGCCCAGGACACCGAGGCCGATTCCCAGCGCGATGATTCCGACGTTCTCCACGCTGTGATAGGCGAGCAGACGCTTGAGATCGTGCTGCGCGAGGGCGAACAGCACTCCGAGAACCCCCGAGGTGATTCCCACGCCCACCAGGGTCCATCCCCACCAGGCGCGGGGCGGTCCGAGCCACGTGAGCGTCCTTACGATGCCGTAAATTCCTGTCTTGATCATGACGCCCGACATGAGTGCGGAGACATGGCTCGGCGCAGCGGGGTGTGCTTCCGGCAGCCAGACGTGCACGGGCACGAACCCGGCTTTGACGCCGAAGCCTACCAAGGCGAGCAGGAACGCGGCGCCCGCGGTGGCGCCGTGCGAAGCGACCGCTGGAAATGCGTCGAAGTCGAGGCTCCCGGCGCTGCGGCCCAGCACCACGAACAGCGCTGTCAAGACGGCGGCTCCCAGGTGCGAGGCAATCAAGTACAGCCACCCGGCGCTGCGAACATCTTCTCGCTCGTGCTCGAAGGTGACCAGGAAGAACGACGCGATCGACATGACTTCCCACGCGACCAGGAACAGCACGGCGTTGCGGGCGGTGACCACCAGGCTCATGGACGCGAGCAGCGTGTTGAAGAAGAACCAGGAGCTGCCGAGCCTGCGCGGGCCGGGATCGCTTCCCAGGTAGGACGTCCCGTAGATGGCGCTGGCTACGCCGACCACGGCGATCGCGGCGAGGAACAAGGCGGAGAGCGGATCGATCGCGATGCTGAAGGAGCCGTAGGGGACCGCCCAGGGCAACCGAAGGGTGGACGGGGCCCGATCGAGCAGCACCAGGACAGTGCTCGCGAGCACCGCGAGGCAGCCCAGCACGGCAGTTCCTGCGCCGAGGGCGTGTGCGGTGACGGAGCGCCGCGCCGTCAGGAACGCGGCAGCCCCTCCTGCCAGCTGCAGCAGGAGACCAGCGACGAATATCCACATAGCGTGCCTCTCAGCTTGCCGGCGCCCCGGATGGGAGCGACGATTCGACCGCTCGCGCCGCCGCGAGCACCGCATCACGGGATCCTTGCCCTGCGATGACCTCGTGGAAGGACGGGTTGTGCAAAGCGAATGCGAGCCGCGAGAGCATGTGCAGGTGCGCCCGGACCGTCGGGCTGATCAACGTGAACAGCGTGTGCACCGGCTGCCCGTCGATCGCGTCGAACTCCACGGGCTTCTCGAGGAAGCACAACGTGATGGTCGCCCTGGGCACGTGAAGCACGATCGGGTTGCGAACGTGCGGGATGGCAATGCCTCGGCCCACGCCGGTGGAACCGAGCGCCTCGCGCGCCAGCAGCACGCGGAACAGGTAGTCCCGATCGACTTCCTCGGGCAGGCGAAGCATGCGGACGACCGCCCGCAGCACCCCCTCCTTGTCCGCGCCTTCGAGGCGATAGTGGATGCCGCCGTCTTCGAGCGCTTGGACGAGGGTCGGCATGGGCGCCCCGTGGCTGTCCGGTTCGCACAGCAGGTCGGGAGACACGGTGACGCGATGCGCCGTGGCCCACTCGAGCACCTCTGCCCGGTTGAACCGGTACTGGTCATTGACCCGGTGAGTGGGAAAGTCGGTCGACTTGATCCAGCGATAGATCGACTTCTCGGAGACCTGCAGCAGGGAGGCGACGTCTTTGACCGTGAGCTTCATGTTCGAGGTTGCGCGCCTGTACCAGCGACGACCACGAATGTCAAACATGTCCAACAAGAAGAACGGATGTCTCAAGCTGGCCACGGCTGAGAGCTGTCAACTGTCTCGACCGGGGCGAGGGCGCAAGGTGCGTTGTGGGGACCGTCGCGTCCTTACGCCATCACGTCGATCTGCAGCGTGACTCTGTGCTCTTTCTGGGAGAGGCGAACGAGCAAACGCTTCCAGCGTCCGTTGCCGGACCTGGCGTCCTCGACGATGAGCCCGCCAATGCCGTCCATGACCGCCTGCGGCGTCGGCACCGCCACGAGATTGCCCGGCACGTCGAGCGCAACGATCACCGCGGAATATCGCGCACGGCCGTCGGTGACGGTGACATCGATGACCAGCATCGCTTGCTGGAAGCCTTGCGGCAACGCTGCCACGATCGCCGTCAATGCCATGTTGGCGATGGGCATGACCAGGTCCCGCGCGGGCTCGCGCACGGCTAGCGCCGGGGCCCGCTGTGCTGGGGCTTCGTCGAACCAACGGTCACGCGACAGAGGCACGCTCGGATCGCCCGAGGAAGCCGCATCCGACGCCGGCATCGGCGGTGGCGGCATGGACATGATCGGCACGCGGGCGGGCTTGGGCATTTGCAGGGCGCCCGTCAGGGTCATGGGGGCCGGATAGACCGACTCACCGCTAGCGACACGTGGCGGCGGTGCGGACTTCACCATCGGAGCAGGGAAGCGCGATCCGCCCGAACGCACCGCCGGCGGCAGAGGGCTGTGCGCCAGACGTTGCTCGGTGCCGTGGGATACGTCGAACATCGCGTAGAACGTCAGCCGGCTGGGCTCCCTGGTCCGATACACGCCGGAGGCTCGCGCCAACGCTGCTGCTGCGTTGGCGATCCCGATGGCCTGTTCCTGGTCGGGAACGGGCGTTTGCCCCGTCGTCAACGCAGCGATTCCCAGCCTCTGTCCCTCGGCGAAAACCACGTTCAGCCTCGCCCTGCCCGGCGGGCGCTCGTAGGCGCTCCACGCCCACCGGAAAACGCCGACGTCCGCCGCGTACGTGCCAATCGCTTCCACCTGCGCCGTCCACAGGCGCCGGCCTCCCGCCACGTACGTCACCAGGCCATGCAGCGGGTCGAAGTCGACGTCTTCGAATCCCGCCACTCTCGCCGCCTGGTCGGCGAGCATGCGTGCAATGTCCCGTTCGAGCAGGTCCACGAGGCGTGCCAGCTTGTCGTCGTAGGGCATCGGTCGCATCCTAAACCGGTCCCGCGCGTCGGGTAAACTTCGGTCCCCGAAGCGGGCAATCCCTACTTGGCGAGGGGCTTCTTGATCGCCTTCGCCCGAATCGGCAGCGACTGTTCCACCAGCGTCGCCCCGCTGTCGTCGGTCACCGTCAGCGTCACCTCGCCGGACTTGTCGGTCTTTCGTAGCGTGTTGTACGCCCATGTCCGGTAGGACCACGAGGGCTCGACGTTCAGGTCGACCGCGGTGCGGCTCTCGCCGTCGACCCGGAAGGCCAGGTGCACCACGCGGGTCGCGGCGGAGCGATTCCGCAACTTGAGGTGAGCCCAGACGCGCATGCCCGGTTCCGCAGCCTCCAACCGGTCGACAGGCTCCTTGTTCTTCACGTCGCTCGAGAACACGAAGCCCAGAAGCTGCATCGGATCGGCGGGAGCCGGTGATGACGAGGCTGCTGGGGCCGCGCTCGCGGATGCGGCTGCGCTCGAGGCCGCGGTCGCGACCGTGCTCGCGTCGGGAGGCTCGGAAGGCGACGGCTTCCTGTCGCAGGCGGCAGGCGCGCAGAGGCTGAGCGCGGCCAGTGCCGACAGGGCCAGGCCGTGCGTGGTTCGGTGGAGCGCGTTTGCGGCTTCAGTCGACATCATACAGCAGAGCTCTCCTCGTTTTCGAGAAGCGCTCAATCGCTTGGCGGGCTTGTCCGGAGAGCGACAGGAACTCCAACCCCACACCGGGCGGCGTGGCGTCCGCCGCGTCCGATGTCTCTCTCACCCAGCGTACGACGGTATTCGCCACCAGCAGGTCGGTGCGCCCGGGAATCCGCAGGGCCACCGTGATGTGGGAGCCGACGGCGTGTGTTCGATAAGTAGGTATGAATACGCCGCGTGGCGTGTCGTCCAGCAGCCCGGACCAGAAGGCGGCTTCGCTCGTCTCCCGAATACGAACCATGTAGTCCACGTCGAGCCCGGGCGGCGGAGTCAGCCCGTCGGTGCGCGACGGGCGCGTTCGGGTCAGACGGATCGGTACGGTAGTCTCGGTATCGGCATGCATCATGATCCCCGCAATGGTCGCCGATTCAGGTCGCCCTGGCCAACTCCCGTCATCCACGCATGCCTCGACGCGCGCTCCGTGGCGACCTGCGCCGCGGCGGACGCCGCAACGAGCCGTTGCGCATGCGCGCGAGGTTCCAGCCCTGCCGCCGTCAGACCGACGCCCAGCGGCAGGTAGAGATTCGCAAGCATGCACTCGTGCGCGGCGCTGGTCGCGAGGTGGGCAATCTGCGGAATCCACCGTATGGCCGCCTGCATCGCCCCGACCCGGACGTCGGAGGCGCAGCAGCGGACCACGATGGCGTGGATGGCAACGAACCGCGGGTCGAGCCCGCGCAGCAGCGGATGCCCGAAGCCTGGCACACGAATCCAGGTCACACTCGAGTGCCCCGCAGCGGCAACCACTACCGGTTCGGGCGATCCCTCGCCGATCGCGGCGGCGAGCCGCGTGATCCAATCGGCCGCCTCCGTCAGCTCGCGGGGAGGCTCGAGCTTGCCGGCCACCGTGTCCAGGTTCGCTGTCCAGAGGGTCATGGCGAAGTAGCAGCGGGTCAACTCGGCGACGAAGGACGATTGCCCTGCCGCTGCCGCCAAGCAGATGTCGCGCTCGCAAGCGTCCAGTTCGTCGAGCGCCGCCGCGAGGTCCTGCAGGGCCCCCTCTTTCTCCGTAGCAGCCCGAAGCCTCGCGTCGAACGCGCGACCCACGGACTCCGACGGCAGTTCGCCGGTCACGGCCAAGACTGCCACCTGGCGTGGGGACAAGGACACGAGCTCGCCGAGAGGAATGCCGCGCACGTTCAAGTCGGCAGCGTCTTGCGTGCAGGAGGGCGTCACGGGGGCAGCACGATGGTGGGTTGGGCGCGGTCGAGCTGATTGCCCCCCACCTGCATTGGCGACGTCCACGGATCATCGAGAACGCGCGGTACGTGGTGGCGTGGAGCCGCGCAGAGACGTCGCATGTGCGAGGACATCTCGCTGGCGCCTACGACCGGGCGATTCCGTGTTTCTCCAGGACTCTCCCGAGCTCGTCGTCGAGCGTGCCTGGGTCGTGCGACGCGGCGATCGGACGCGCCGGCTCCTGGGGCGCGGGCTCCGTGTTCGGTGCAGGAAGGGCGGCGGGCCTCTTGAGCATGCCCAGCACTCCGGCTGCCGCGGGAAAGATCGCCGGGATGGGCGTGGGAATCGCCGTGAGCACGGCGAGCAGCGCAGCCTTGCCCGCCGCTGCTCCCCAGTTGTCGTGGTAGGCGAAGCGCTGCAGGAGCAGCACCGGGATCGCCAGGGCCACCGCGACGGCGATCGACACGACCCACGACACGCCTCCGGTCGTCGCCTCTCCGCCAAAGAGCATGAAATCGACGGCGACGACGCCGAACGCAACGAGAGGATGAAGTCCGAACGCGCGATAGGGGTTGTCGTACCTGGTCATCGCAGGCAAACCATGCGCACGAAAGCGGGATGCGCAAGGCGCGGCGGCATTCCGCGTTGCTGACGCGATGCGCCAACGCGCCACGCTCACCTCGATCGACCGCAGCTTGTCCGCGGCGCGGCGCGGCGCTGCGCGAGGCCGGGCCTGCGCTACATCGACAGCCCGCCGTCGACGTCGAAGGTGCGGCCCGAGAAGTAGTCGCACTCCAGGATGAACTTGACGCCGAGCCAGATGTCCTCGGGCACACCGATGCGCCCGACCGGAATGCGCGCCACCAGGGCGTCGCGGGCCTTCTGGTTCATGCCCTTGGTCATGGGAGTCTCGATCATGCCCGGCGCCACGGCTCCCACGCGGATGCCGAACGGTGCGAACTCGCGCGCCCACGTCAGCGTGTTGGCAGCGAGCGACGCCTTGGCGGACACGTAGTTGGACTGGCCCCGGTTGCCGTGGCGGGCGATCGACGAGATGTTGACGATGACACCGGGCTTCGACTCGGTCTCGACCATCTTCGCCACGACTTCGCGCACCATCATGGTGGCGCCGGTGAGGTTGACCGCGATGACCGCATCCCACTCGGCCGCGCTGAGCTTGGTCACCTGCCCGGTGGTCCGGTCTTTCTTGACCAACAGTCCGTCGCGCAGGATGCCCGCGTTGTTGATCAGGCCGTTCAGCCCGCCCATCGACTGGTGCGCCCACTGCACGAACTCGCCGCAGTCCTTCTCGCTCGAGACGTCGAGCCGACGCTTGAACACCGACGCAGGCAGCTCGCTGAGCCCCGCTTCGTTCACGTCGCCCGCCGCGACCCGTGCGCCCGCTTCCGCAAGACGTCGCGCGAAGTGCGCACCCATACCTCCGCCTGCGCCCGTGACGATGATCTTCAGTTCGTTGAGCTTCATGGTTTCTCCTCGGCAAGCCGCCGTGGGTTGGACGTGGAGCGTCGCACCGGAGACGGGCGACACGCGCGGCGGGCGATGTTGCGTGGCACCATCGCGGGCCGCCGCTGTTCTCGACGATGCCGGGCAATCTAGCGATTCTGTCCGCCGAGTCAAGAGATAAATGCTGCGGTGCAACACGAGCAATGGATCGTCACCGTGCGCGAAATACGCTTGTCGCTGAAGGTGCGTGGATGGCGACGCTTGCTGGTTGTTGCGACGCATCAATCGGGTCTTGACGTCCGACCCGCACCGGGATAGATGCGATGCTTCGTACCGTCTCGTCCCCCGCCGCGCGCCACCGCCGCGCGAGCGACGCCTCCCGGAGGGCCTTTCATGGCAGAGCTCAACGTCAATATCGGACACTGGGTGCGCCAGAACGCGCGCATCTACCCCAACAAGACCGCCGTCAAGTCCGGCCCCCGCGCCTTCACCTACGCGCAGCTCGCCAACCGGTGCAACCGCATCGCCAACGGCCTCAAGGGCCTGGGCCTTTCCAAGGGCGACCGCGTCGCCTTGCTCCTGATGAACGGCGCCGAGTACGTCGAGGCCGTCTTCGCCTGCTCCGCCGTTGGCCTCATCGCCGTTCCCCTGAACTGGCGCCTGGGCCACGACGAGCTCGCCTTCATCCTGGCCGACTGCGCACCCAAGGTCCTCATCCATCACGCCCAGTTCGCCCAGCGCGCCGAGGCCCTCGCCCGTGGCTGCAGCTCGATCCTCAAGCGCCTGGAGTCCGTCGACTCCGGCGCCCCCAGCTCCTACGAGGAGTTCATCGCCTCCGCCAGGGACGACGACGCCGTCGACGCTTCCGTGGGCGGCGATGACCCGCACCTCATCATGTACACCTCCGGCACGACCGGCAATCCGAAGGGCGTCGTGCTGACCCACGCCAACTGCTTCTGGCAGTCCGTCAACGGCTGGGCCCTGGGCGTGGCGCCCGAAACCGTCGCCCTCGTGATCCTGCCGCTGTTTCACGTCGGCGGGCTCAACGGCTCGGTGACGCCGATGATCCACGTCGGCGCCACGGTGATCATCCCTCCCAAGTTCGATCCCGGCGATACTCTCGCAACGATGCAGAAGGAACGCGTCTCGGGCATGGTCGCCGTGCCTGCCATCTACCAGATGCTCTACGACCACCCGGACTTCCCCAAGACCGATCTATCCTCCATTGTCGCGTTCATTTCCGGCGGCGCACCCCTGGGCATCGAGCTCACCCGAAAGTACCATGAGAGAGGCCTCGAATTTCGCCAGGGCTACGGACTGACCGAGACCTCCCCGGGCGTCACCGGCATGGGGCCCGGCGAGTGCCTCCGCAAGGCTGGGACCGCCGGCCGTCCCTGCCTCTACGTCGATGTCCGCATCGTCGACGACGACGGCCGCGAGCTTCCGGTCGGCAGGGCAGGGGAGGTGGTCGTGCGTGGTCCGAACGTGATGGCGGGCTATTGGAATCGCCCCGAGGAGACGGCCAAGGTGCTTCGCGACGGATGGTTCCACACGGGCGACATCGGTTACCTCGACGAGGACAACTTCTTGACGCTCGTGGATCGCAAGAAGGACATGATCATCTCCGGCGGCGAGAACGTGTATCCCGCAGAGATCGAGAAGGTCCTGCTCGAACACCCGGGGATCGCCGAGGCCGCCGTCGTGGGGCGCGCCGACCCCAAGTGGGGGGAGGTGCCCGTGGCGTTCGTCGTGCCCAGGCCCGGCTATGCGCTGACCGCCGGCGAGATCGTCGGCTTCTGCGCCGACCGCATCGCGAAGTACAAGACTCCCAAGGACGTCATCCTTCGCGAGGTTCTCCCCCACAACGCAGCCGGTAAGATCATGAAGCCCGCTCTCAAGCGCGAGCTTGCCCAGGACCCGTCATAGCGGATCGATTCCTATTGCTCTACGGGAGAACCCCAGGCTCTGCCGGGGCGGCTCCAACAGCTAAGCAATTGCACCACCATCAAGTTTCTCTCACCCCCTCGCTTTGCTGCACAAGGCCTCTTCCCCGCTCCCGTGGGAGAGGGGCCAGGGGTGAGGGAAGTCAGCTCAGGGTCGTACCAGCGCCTTGAGCGCGCAGGCAGGACAGGGGACGACGCTACTTGCCCGCCGCGCGTGCCAGCAGCAGGTCCACCGGGTTGGGGGACAGGCCCTTCGGATTGCCCGGCGCCCACGACTTGGGCGACAGGATGTACGAGATGTGTCCCGCGTTGGGGTGCACCACGTGCGTGTATCGGTCGCCCATCACGGGCATCACAACGTACGCCGAGCGGTCGGGAATCATCGGATCGCGCCCGCCGAAGAAGCCGATCAGCGGCAGCTTCGTGCGCGCGAGGATCGTCTGGAACGACAGGGGGCTTCCCTTGTACGAGAACGGGATGTCCCCTTGTTTCGATATCCCCTTGGTGAACAGCTTGCTCGCGAACCGCGCCAGCCCCACCGGGATCGGGAACCGCCGCGCGCTCTCCGCCGATATCCAGTAGGCTCCCGCCAGATCCCGACGCTGCGTGGCGTCCAGATCGCCAATCGTCCGCACCTTGGCGTAGCCGGTCTGCGCCCACCCGGCCGAGAAGTGCCCCAGCGGCGTCTTGTGGAACAGCGTCTTGAGCCCGAGATCCAGGCTGAATCGCATCGCGTCCGCGTGAACGTAGCCCCCCATCAGTTCCGTCATCGCGAACGACATCTCCTGCGCCACATCCGGCGTCAGCAGCGACAGCTGCGACAACTCGGTGCACTCCCTGCCGTCGTAGGGCGCCACGAACGTGCACGCCACGCTGAAGCGCTCGTCGGCCTCCTCGGGCCGCGCCGCCACGAACGCCAACGTCTGCATCCCGTGGCCGCAGTAGCCCTCCAGGACCATCTTGCGACGTTCGTTGTGCTCGAACGCGATCGCGGAGAATTCGGCGAAGGTGTCAATCAACCGGTCGAGCGTGAGCCCCGAGTAGTTGATTTCGAACCGGTCTCCCCGCAGCTCTACCGCGTAGACCGGAATGCCTCGCTCGAGGAATCGATCGTAGAAGTTCGCCTCGGGGAGGAACCGGAAGATCCGGTCGCCGTACGGAATGCCCCCGCCCGCGTGAAACAGGCTCACCGCCTGCCGCTCTACGCCGTCCTTGGGGGGAATGTACGTCAGCTTCAGGTACTCGTTGCTCGCCAGCACGGTCTCCCCGGCGAAGCGCGCCGAGCCGTACAGCTCCCGCCCCATGATCCGCATCAGCCGCTCGTAGCGCGAGCCCGCCCGCATCCTGTCTCGTGTCTCCCGCGCGAACCCGCCCAGCCCTTGCCCGCCGCGCAGCGCCTCCAACAGCGAGGCGTTCCACTGCTCGTTCATCGACACCACCGCGTCCATCGCCGGAAAGACATTGCCCTCCAGCACCTGGTGGGTTGCGTACGTGGTCAGGCGCAGCGCCTTGATGGTGTTGCGCGCCGTCTCCCGGTTGAGTGTCCCCCAACCGTCGAGCACCGTCGCCGCCCACGAGGTGAAGCCCTGCGACTTCGATCCGTTCTCGGCTGTCGCCTGCATGCTAGCTCCTTGCGTCGGTTTGCGTCCGTCCATGGTGCGATGCACCATTTGTCCAACACCTAGCCAGCAGGCGTTCGCGTGTCAAGGCTTTCCTTGAAAACGTGATGTAGTTGAGTCGAGCGGCGGCCCAAGCCCGGGACCGGGTAGCCGGATGATGTGCTGCGCCGCAATATGCGGTGGCCACGTCGCTCGGTCTCCGCTGCCGTCTCGCGTCTCGAGCTCGAAGGGGTTGGCTTCCGCCGCACAAAGCTGTAGGGCTGCCTCCGTTCCCCAGCCGACGACCGTGCCCGACCACCCGACCACCCCTTCGCAGCGTACCCCGACCGCTCCTTCCGAGCCTGCCTACGCTCCTGTCAACGTGGTCGCCTCCGCGCTGTGGATGGTCGCCGGCTCCGCCTTCTTCGTCGGCCTTGCCGCCCTGGTCAAGCGCGCGAGCGACGAGGCCACCGCCATGCAGGCCGTCCTGTACCGCTCCGTGTTCTCGGCCCTTCCCGTGCTGGCCGTCATGGCCGCGCGACGGATTCCCGTGCGCAGCTCCGGCAGCCCCAAGCTGCTTCTGTTGCGCGGCCTGGCCGGATTCCTCGCGCTGTTCTTCTACCTGTGGGCCGTCGGCCACATCCACCTCGCCGACACTCTCGCTCTGCAGCAACTGGCTCCCATCTTCGTCACGTTCCTGTCCGTCTTGCTGCTCCGGGAGCGCCCCCGACGCTCCCACTACGTTCTCGCCGCCGTCTGCCTCGCCGGCGCCTTGCTCGTCGTCCGCCCCACCCGCGGCTTGGCCTCCCTCGACTCCGCCGCCGCCCTCGTCTCTGCCTTGTTCTCCTCCGCCGCCTATGTCACCGTACGCGCCCTCACGCGCACCGAGTCGACCGAACGCATCGTCGCCTGGTTCTCTTTCGTCGCGGCCGCACTCTCGTTGCCTTTCGTGGCTTCGGCCTGGCACCCGTTGTCGCTTCGATCGCATCTGCTCCTCATCGGTGCCGGACTGATGGCCGCTGCTGCCCAGACCATGATGACCGCCTCCTACCGGCGCGCTCCCGCTCATATCGCTTCTGCCTTCTCCTACGCCAGCGTCCCGCTCGCCTACCTGCTCGGCCTGCTCTTCTGGAACGAGAAGCCCGACATCCTGTCCAACATCGGTATCGGACTCATCGTGGTCGGTGGCGTCGTCATCGTCGCCACCGGCAAGACACGCCACGCTCCGTCCCGCTGACGCGCGCGCTGGAGGCGATTCTCCGGTGACGCGTCTCGGCCGCGGCGTCGCACTTGCACCTTGCCAACGCCTGGCTGTACCGTGTGCACCCAAGGATGTCACCGAGGGCCCTCCTTCCCATCGCCGCAGGCGCCTTGCTGGTCGCGGTCTGTCTCGCACCCGCGCGTCCCGCCGCCGCATCTTCCGAAGACCTGTTCGGCTACGGCCCGTCGTCCCAGGCCATGGGCATGACCGGCGCTGCCCTCGGTTCGGGCTTCGAGACCGTCTACGGCAACCCCGCACTGCTCAGCTTGTCGCGCGACCGCAAGCTGTCGCTGGGCTTCACCGGTGCCTGGTATGACCTTCACGCCGACGGTCCCCAGGCTCCAGGCAACATGCACCTGCAATCGGTGCACGGCATGGTCATCGGCGCCACGCTTCCCCTCGGCTTTGGAGGCGTGCTGCGCGACCGGCTCACCCTCGGCGTCGGATTCTTCACTCCTACCGATGTCGTCGTTCGCGGGAGAGTCCTCTACCCGGAGAAGCCCCAGTTCGGTGTGCTCGGCGACCGCGCCCAGAGTGTCGCGATCCAGATGGGCCTCGGTGCCAATCTGGGTCACGGCCTTCGGCTGGGCGGAGGCTTCGCCGCCTTGGCGGCCATCGCCGGCAAGGTGCTCGTGGCGACCAACGAGTCGGGCCAGGTGGGGACCAAGGTCGATGATCAGCTCGTCGCCACCTATGGAGCCATCCTGGGCGCCTCCTACGACCTCGGCGACGACTACCGCTTGGGCCTCACGTACCGCGGTGTTCTCGACGCCCGGTTCGCCGTGACCATCGTGGTCAAGGACCTGGGCAGCCTCGAGGTTCCGCCCTTCAACATCGCAGGTCTCGCGCAGTACGACCCGCGCCAGCTGCAGGCCGAAGTCGCGCGGGTGAGCGGTCCCTGGCGCGGCGCCGTCGGTCTGACGTGGCGCAACTGGAGCCGATACCCCGGACCGCCGGAGCCCACTGTCCTCTGCCCGCCCGAGGAACCGGATTGCGGCGCGCTCCGTCCTCCGCCCTTCAACTTCAAAGACACCTTCAGCCCGCGCCTGGGCGTCGAGCACCTCATCGCCGCCGCTCGCGGTATCGAGCTGCACCTGCGAGGCGGCTATGCCTATGAGCCGTCGCCGGCGCCCGAGCAGACCCGCGAGTCCAACTTCTACGACAACGCGAGGCACGTCGTGACCCTCGGCTACGGCCTTCACCTGAGCGAGCCGTATGCTCCCATCACGCTCGACCTGTTTGCGCAGTACCACGCGCTCGCGCCGCGCACCCATGTCAAGGATCCCGACGTCCCGGCGGACAACCCCGGATTTCCCGAGACCAAGACCCACGGCTCGATCGTGGTCGGCGGCCTCGTGCTGGGGGTGACGCTATGAGGCGCGCGCTCCTTTCCCTCGGGCTGGTCTGCGGCGCTCTCGCGGTCGCCACACCGGCCTTCGCCAATCCCCTGGACACGTTCGGGTTCGGCTCCCGCGAGTCGGCCATGGGCGGCGCTGTCGTGGCCGATACCCACTCATTCGCGGCCAACTACTACAACCCCGCGGGCCTCATCTCCGCTCCCGGGACCGAGCTCGCTATCGGGTATTTCAACGCTTCCCAGCACCTGAAGGTCAACGGGCTCGACAACAACGTAGACCCGGTGCGCGGCATCGTGGGCGGCCTGGTGGCGCCCGGCAAGCTCCTGGGCCTGCCTTTGGCCTTCGGCGTCGCCGTCCACCTTCCCGACGACCGCCTCTCGCGGGTCCATTCGCTCAAGGACGAGACGCCGCGCTGGGAGATGTACGACAATCGCTCGCAGCTTCTGTTCATCGCCACCAACCTGGCCATTCGCCCCACCTCGTGGCTCGACCTGGGTGCCGGGGTGGCCTATCTTGCCGCGACGCGCGCGCGCATGGACATCTCCGGCGTAGCGATCATTCCCCCGGGTGACGTCTACAGCTCGCAGCTGCGCCACGAGGTCGACGGAGACCTCACCACGGTCCGCTTTCCCCTGCTCGGTGCGCGGATCCACCTGTCCGACAAGCTCCACCTGGGCCTGGCCTATCGCGGTGAGTCCAAGCTCGACCTGCAGTTCAGCGCCTATCTGCACGGCGAGGTCGACTACCACGGTATCCGCGTGCCGGCCACCTACTCCCTCGTGTCGCGGACCTACGACGTATTCCACCCCCAGCAGGCGGTCGTCGGCGCTACGTGGTTGTTCCATTCCCGCGCCCGCGTCGGGCTCGACCTTACGTGGATAAACTGGTCCGCCTACCAGCGCCCCATCTCCAACAGCAGCACCGACCTGCAGGTCCAGATCAGCGGGCTGCCCCTGGTCATCCCGCCGAGCCCGAAGCCCACCGTCGCCGTTCCCCCAGGCTTCCACGACCGCATTCAGCCCCGCCTCGGCTTCGAGTACCTCGCAATCGCCACCGGCCACGTGCAGCTGCCGGTGCGCGTGGGCTACGTCTGGGATCCGACCCCCGTGCCCGACCAGGTCGGCAACACCAACTCGATCGACACGGATCGGCACACGTTCAGCGCGGGCGCGGGCGTGCGCCTCATTGCTCCCATCGAGGAGCTGCCCGGCGACGTGACCTTCGACGTACACGGTGCCTGGTCCGTGCTGCCCACCCGAAAGGTCTACAAGGACAATCCCGCGGACTTTGTCGGCGACTACGAGGCGTCCGGCAACATGTTGGCGCTGGGAGCCACTCTGGGATTGGGGTTCTGACATGGCGACTGCGCGCGTTGTGACCAGCTCATCCATCGTCCCGGGAACCGCGCTCGTCGCCGTCGCCGGTCTCGCCCTGCTTGCATCGATGCTGGTTGCGAGCTGCGGCGTGAAGGCTACGGACAGCCACGGCGACGAGAACCTGCCGAACGCGCACGCGGGGCCATTCCGCGTGCTGCGCGACGGCGAGATGCCGTCCCAGGACCGCATGATCCCCTACGCCATTCGGCGCTACGGAACTCGCGACCCCTCTGCCCTGGATATCGACGGTGACCCTGCCACCCCGGACGTGCGCTTGTTCGTGGCTGCCTCCGATCGCAACACGCCCAACGGCCCGTCCGTGTCGATTCTCGCGTTCGACGCGCCCGACGGACGGTCGTTCAATCCCCGCACTGAAGACGCGACGGTGCTGGTGCCTTCGGAGAGCTGGGAGGGCGGTGTGGTCGGCGCGCCCTCCGTTCTGCGGGTGTCGGGCGAGCTCTGGATGTACTACGCTGCAGCCGGAGGCGTCGGCCTGGCTCGCTCCCAAGACGGCCTTCAGTTCACCAAGGTCGCGTCACCCGTCTTGACCGCGGACGCTTCCGTTGCATGGGAGTCCGGCGCCGTGCCCTCCGAGCCGTCGGTCGTGCAGGTCGACGACGGCTCCTTCCGCATGTTCTACGTTGCGGGAAACAGCATAGGGGAAGCCCGATCGTCCGACGGCGAGCGCTGGGAGAGGCTCCCCAACGGGCCGGCCGTCGCGCCGGTTGCCGCGCCTGACTTCCCCACGCCGGACGCCGACAATGTCTATGAGCCCATCGATGACGTGCGTGTTGGCGGTCCTTGGGCGGTAGTGACGACTTCGTCGTTGGGGCGGCGCATCCTGCGAGTCTACTACGCTGGGCAGAACCGTATCGGCCTGTGGTCGCTGGGTATGGTCGCGCGCTACGGCGCCGACGGCGTTCTCGAGCGGGCCTATGATCCGGTATTGGGCAATCTGTATGCACCGAAAGGGCCGAGCGTGGTGTTCTTCCGGGACTTCACCCTGGTGTGGTTCACGGCACCGGAAGACAAGACGAAGCCCGACAGCGCCTCTGCCATTGCCGAGGGCGTCGCACCAGCCACTGTGTCTCTCGTCCTTCCGTCTCCTTGATGGCAGATTGCGCAAAGCATCACAGATCTCGCGCCTTGTTGCCCTTGCCTGGACGATCGGACTGCTGCACCGCGACGAGCTCGAAAGACTGCGCGTAGCTGACGCAACGGGCCCGATCCCCGTTTCTGCGTCCTTCTGCGTTGTCGGCGGCTGCCCTCCGTCACGCCCACCCCGCCGAAGGAGAACGTGGTCGGCCAGGTCGGCTTCTCGACCTCCGGTGCCTTGGTCGCCTGCCGGCTCTGAATCCGGGCCAGGGAGCGTCCGGACATGCTAAGCTTGCTGGATGCTGGAAGAAACAGGTTCCAACAAGCTTCTCACGGTCGGGCGGTACTGTATCCACGCCGAGATCGCCCACGGTGGCATGGCCACTGTCCATCTGGGTCGGCTGATGGGCCCGGTCGGCTTCTCACGGACGGTGGCTATCAAGCGTTTGCACGCCGGGTTCGCGAAGGACCCCGAGTTCGTGGCGATGTTCATGGATGAGGCGCGGTTGGCGGCCCGGGTTCAGCACCCCAACGTGGTGTCGATCATTGACGTTGTGGCCGAGCAGGGCGAGCTGATGCTCGTCATGGAGTACGTTCAAGGCGAGTCCCTGTCCCGCTTGCTGCGTGCGTCGCGCGACCAAAACGAGCGTGTGGCGCCGAAGATTGCGGTCAAGATCATGATCGACCTGCTCAGCGGGCTGCATGCTGCGCATGAGGCACGCAACGAGCGGGGGCAGTCTCTTGGTCTCGTGCACCGGGACGTGTCGCCTCAGAACATCATGGTGGGTATGGACGGTGTGGCGCGGCTGATCGACTTCGGCGTTGCCAAGGCGGCGGGGCGGTTCCAGCACACGCGCGGAGGCGTGGTCAAGGGCAAGCTCGCGTACATGGCGCCAGAGCAGATCAAGAACGACCAGATCGACCGCAGGGCGGACGTGTACGCGGCCGCATCGGTGCTGTGGCAGACGCTGGTCGGGCGCAGCTTGTTCACGGGCGACGAAGCGAATCTGATCTACGCGGCGCTCACGGCGCCAGCTCCTCCTCCGAGCACGGTCAATCCCGAGCTGAGCGCGGAACTCGACGCCATCGTGCTCACCGGCCTGCAGAAGAACCCAGCGAAGAGGTATGCGACGGCGCTCGAGATGGCGGATGCGTTGGAGGGCGCGCTCGCGCCCGCGTCGGCGCGAGAGGTTGCGCGGTGGATGGAACGGCTTGCGGGCAAGACGCTCACGGAGCGCGCGAAGGTGGTCGCCGAGGTCGAGAGCATGTCGCATGTGACGGTCCCGCCAACGGCGCTGCTTGCCGCGGACGGCACGGGATCGGCACCTGGCGGCTCTGGCCCTTCCGCGGTGGCGGGGCTCGAAGTCGCGGGCGCGGGATCTGGAAAGCCCACCTCGACGACGAAGACCGGCGCGGGCGACGTCGCCTCTTCGGCGCCGCATCAGGGGCCAGCGAATGTCGAGGTCGAGCTGTCCACCGAGACCAGCTCAACCATCAACACGGGCAGCGATGTGTTGCCGGTTCGGCGCCTGAGCGGGAAGCAGGCTACTATCGTCGTTGGGCTCGCGCTGGGGGCTGTGGGCATTCTGCTCCTGGCAATGAGAATGCTCGCGCCCAAGCGGGTTGAGGCAACCCGTATAGACAATGATGTACCGGTGCTGCTCTCGGCCCAAGCAAGTACCGAGCCTCAGCCTGCTGTCTCTTTCTCACCAGAGGCTCCGGCGCCGTCCTCGTCGCTCCCAGCGGCCGAATCCAGCAGCGCGCCATTGGCGCCTCCACGCGCAAGCGCGAGGAAGGTCCCGACCGGATCCCCTGCACGTTGGCCAGCCCCTGCGGCAGGTGCAACGGCCGACAACCCGAACAAACGACTCTACACCCGCGATTGAGTACGCTAAGCTCTGGTACCATGATGAAGGCTGCGGTTCTAGCGATGGTCTGTGCGGGGCTCGCGTCGGTCAGCGTTGCGGCTGTGGCGCAGGCTCAGGATAGTGTGGTTAGTGAAGCGCTGTTCAACAGGGGCGTGGCCGACATGGAAGCTGGCCGTTTCGACAATGCCTGTCCGGCCATCGCGGAAAGCCTTCGCCTCGACCCTCGTCCTGGCACGCTGTTTACTCTCGCTGAGTGTGAGGCTAAGTGGGGAAAGATCGCGTCTGCTATCACGGACTACACTGACTACCTAGGTCTGGTCTCGCGCATGAGTGCGTCTGAGCATGCAGCACAAGCCGACCGAGAAAAGATCTCCCGGGAGCAGATCGAGAAGCTTCGTCCACAGCTGCCGCATCTGACCTTGGTGCTGCCTGCCGGTGCCCCGGCTGATGTCGCGGTCAAGCGTGACGGTACTACACTTACCAGCGTGTCCCTGGGAATCGAGCTGCCGGTCGACCCCGGCGACCATCTCATTGTCACGCAGGTGCCCGGCGGACCCGAGCACACGCAGCACGTCACGCTCGGCCCAGGTGAGAGAAAGCGCCTGGAGCTGGAGATGGCGCCGCCTAGAGCGAACCGGGTCGTTCCGTCTGCCGCGTCCAACAGGACAAGGTCGACGGCTTCCGCTTATCCCCAGCCGCGCGCTCGCTCTGGGTCACATGACCGCACGTGGGCTTGGGTTGCGGGTGGGATAGGGGTCGCGGGCGTCTCTGTAGGAACGGTCACGGGCTTGATGTCGATGAGCAAGAAGAAGACGGTGGACGACAACTGTACGGGAAGCGTGTGTAACGCCGAGGGCAAGTCCGCGGCGGACACGGGTAAGATGCTCGGGACGACCAGCACGGTCAGCTACGGCGTTGGTTTGGCTGGCCTCGCGACGAGCGTGCTATTGTGGCTGACCGCACCGCAGGTGTCGACCACCGAATCAGCAAGGCATCGATGGGTTCCGATGCTCTCGGGGGGAGTTGGCTCCGAGACTCTCGTCGGCGTGGAGGGATCATGGTAGCGCGGAGCAGGCGCGTCGGGCTACGTTGGGGTAACGCGGTCGGGCTGGTAGCAACCGGGATGCTGGGCTGCAATGCAATCCTCGGGTACGAGGGTGACTACAGGATTGCCGGCGATGCTGGGCTCGACGCATCGGTGAGCTACGATGCACAGCAAGACGAAGCGGCGATAGGCGGCAGCGCAGGTACAGCTGGGAGCGCGGGGTCGGGCGGCAGCGCGGGTACAGCTGGAAGCGCGGGGTCGGGCGGCAGCGCGGGTACAGCTGGAAGCGCGGGGTCGGGCGGCAGCGCGGGTACAGCTGGAAGCGCGGGGTCGGGCGGCAGCGCGGGTTCGGGCGGCAGCGCGGGTTCGGGCGGCAGTGCGGGTTCGGGCGGCAGCGCGGGTTCGGGCGGTGGTTGCACGGACTGCGATCCGATCTTGGAGCAGTGCTTCAACAACCAATTTTGTGTCGCGAAGTCGGTGACCGTGTCTTCCACGGGTGTGAGCTTCCAGATCGACGCGACGGAGGTGACGGCCTCCCAGTACGCGGCATGGATATCGACATCTCCGGTGGCGCCACCGTCGGTTCCGAACGACGTGTGCGCGTGGAAGTCGAGCTACAACGCCGGAGATGGCTTAGGGAAATACCCGGTGACCAATGTGGACTGGTGCGATGCGTACGCGTACTGCAACGGCGTGGGCAAGCGGCTGTGTGGCAAGATTGGCGGAGGTGCCAATCCGTACGCTGACTTCTGGAAGGTATCGGATCAGTGGTTCAACGCATGCAGCTCAGGAGGGGCGCACACGTACCCCTATGGGGGAAACCCGCAGACAAGCCCCACGGACGGGTATGACGGGCAGAAGTGCAACGGTTACGACAAGGGTGTGGGCGGGACGATGGTCGTGGCAACTTGTCCCGAATGCACGTCGACGGAGAACGGTTACACGGGAGTGTACGATCTGAGTGGGAACGTTTACGAGTGGGAGGATTCGTGCGAGCAAGCGACCGGCCCGGCCGATAATTGCCGTGCGCGAGGTGGAGGGTTCTTCACCAGCCCCAACGACATGAACTGCCTCGACGCTGACTACAATGCCCGCAACAGCACTGTCGACTACATCGGGCTGCGCTGCTGCGGGCCATAGGGCAAGAGGGAAGACGCTGTACGAGTGCCGATCAGTCTCGCTTCGAATCGACCGACCATCAAGTCCAGAGCTCAAGAAGCTGGTCGGTCGCACCCCTGCCCGCTGCGCCAAGGCGGTTGACGCGGCGGGGGGATGAGTGCTTCCGCGGGGAGCTGCAGCCCATCAATGATTGTAGGCTGGCAGGGTGAGAACGTAAGTGTCCACGGCCGCATCGGCGCTGACGACCGGGTGGCTCGGATCTTCATCGCCCCAGTCGCTCTGGAACAGGATACGCGTGCCGCTGGTGCTGAGGGTTACGTTGGTCTGCGCCCAGTAGTTGCTTTGGGGCGCATTGCTCCAATTACCCGTGCTGCGATGGTGTGCCAGACGCCAGGTGACGCCCGTGGTCAGGTTGGTGATCATGATCTCCTGGTCGAGCACGGTCGTAGGGTTGGAGGTCGGGCCATTGTTGTTGGTGCCGTAGATGTTGCCGGTCATGCCCGTGACCGCCCAGTTGGGATTCTTCCAGGCGGTGGAACCAGTCAGGCCGCCTGTGGCTGGATAGCCCCAGCCGCTGCTCTCACCCACGAAGTTGGAGATGACGCCGCTCTTGAGATTGCCCACGATGACGTTGCCGTTGCCGCCCGTCGGGCGATCGAACTGGGAGCCTACGAGCAGATCGTCGCCGTTGGAGTCCAATGCGGTGTCGCAGTGCTCATTGGTGTCGAAGTCCACCCAGCGGACCAGCTGCCCGGTGGTGGCGTCAAGCACAGCCGACCGGGTCGTGGGACTAGATGACAGATTGACCGCGGCGTTCCAGATGAAATACTTGCCCGATACGCTGGGGAACGGCGTCGAGCCTCTGGCCTGCGGTTGCGCCACCACGGATGGGTCATATTGAATGAACTGCTTCGTGGCCTCGTTGAACCCGAAGACCTGCAGGCCGAGCTCTCCGGAGACATTGGGAACGCCGCCGGCACCCAGCCCCCAGATACGCTCCCCATTGGCGTTGACGCCCAGCGCGAAGGGATAGCCGCAACGCACCGGACCGGCAGTGGGGAATCCGGACGGCAGGCCGTTGGGCAGAAAGCTGTAGGTAATCGTCTTGACTCCGGTCTCGACGTTGAGCTCCGTCAGGTCGGCCAGGACGGTGTTGCCCACGGAGTGGTTATCGATGTAACGCAGGATGGCCGGGTCTTGATGATCCCAGTAGAACTGCTCGACATCGCCGGGGTTGATGTCGAGCATCTTGATGAATGCGTAGGTCGTTCCGTTGAACATCGCCCAGCCCTGCTGTCCGCCGGACTGCATGCTCGACCCCGGCAAGTACAGGATGAAACGAGACTCGTCGGCGTTCCAGGCCATGGCCGTCGGGTAGGCAGGCGCGGCGCAGAGATTCTTGAAATCATTGGCGGCGTCGGTGATGCGCGTGATCTTGAGCCCGGTGTCCGGGTCCGAAACGGTCTCTCCTTTGGCCGGCTTGGGCAGCTTGCTGTAGGGCAGCGGAGTCTTCCCGTATTGCTGCAACCCAGTTGAAAGATCGATTCCCGCCTGCTGGCCGCCGCTGCCGCCTGTGCCCGCGCTGCCGCCTGTGCCCGCGCTGCCGCCTGTGCCCGCGCTGCCGCCTGTGCCCGCGCTGCCGCCTGTGCCCGCGCTGCCGCCTGTGCCCGCGCTGCCGCCTGTGCCCGCGCTGCCGCCTGTGCCCGC
>JAJZQG010000027.1 GCA_021847645.1 Myxococcales bacterium | reverse complement strand
TCATCGAAAGCGTGGACCGTGGGCCGTGACCGTGACCGTGGGCCGTGACCGTGACCGTGACCGTGACCGTGACCGTGACCGTGACCGTGACCGTCGCCAGAACTGCTAACAGCTATGGCCCGGCCCCCCGGGCCCGGGCGACTCCCGTCGGCGCGAGCCGAACATCAGACTCACGCTCGACGTTCCCTTCGCCATGCCCTTCCGGTATACCCTTCCAGCGTGTCTCCCGAATCCAATCCCGATCAACACCACACCGTGCCGTCCGGCCAGCTCGTCCGGGAGGTCCCCCGCATCGAGTTGACGATCACCAGGCTGGCCGGACAACCCGTCATGCGCAGCGTGGTGGTGGATTCCGCGCTCGTGCGCATCGGCTCGCACCCGAGCAATGACCTGGTGCTGGAGGATCCGCAGGTCTCCAAATTCCACTGCCGCCTCGCGCGAGGGGAACGGACATGGCGCCTGGTGGACTCGGGCTCCACCAACGGTACGCGGATATGCGGAGTTCCGGTCCGCGACGCCGACCTGGTCTTCCCCGAATCCCGTATCGAGCTGGGTGACTCGTCGCTGCGGGTCCAGGAGCTGGGCTCCGGGACGACCGAGGAGATCTCGGATGCGCTGAACTGCGGCGCCATCTACGGCCAGAGCACGACGATGCGGCGGCTTTTCCACCAGATCCGCACGGTGGCGCGCTCCGACGTGTCGGTGCTGATCGAAGGCGAGACGGGCACCGGCAAGGAGCTCGTCGCCTCGGAGCTCGTGACGCGCAGCAGCCGCAAGGACAAGCCGCTGGTGGTGGTGGATTGCGGCGCGATCCCAGCCAACCTCGTGGAAAGCGAGCTGTTCGGCCATGCGCGGGGCGCGTTCACCGGCGCGCATCAGGCTCGTGTCGGCGCGTTCGAAGCCGCGGACGGCGGCACGGTGTTCCTGGACGAGATCGGCGAGCTGCCGCGAGAGATGCAGCCGAAGCTGTTGCGCGTGCTCGCCGAGCGCGAGATCCACAGGATGGGGGAGAACCAGCTGCGCAAGGTCGACGTGCGCATCATCGCGGCCACCAACCGGCAGCTCGACCGCGAGGTCAATTCGGGGCTGTTCCGCGAGGACTTGTACTTCCGGCTGGCCGTGGTGACGCTGCGGGTGCCGCCCTTGCGCGAACGCGTCGAGGACATTCCTCTGCTCGTGAGCCACTTCCTGGATGCGCTCGGGGCCACCGACCGTCGGCACCTGTTCACGCCCGAGCTGCTCGCGGCCATGGCAGCCCAGCCCTGGCCCGGAAATGTGCGCGAGCTTCGCAACTTCGTGGAGCGCCTGGTCCTGGTCGACGACAGCTCGTTCGAGCACGAAGCTTCGCCCGCGGTCGCTCCGGATGCCGCCTGGCAAGGGGGGATCGACGTGCCCTTCAAGACGGCCAAGGAAGCGCTCGTCGGGGCGTTCGAGAAGCGGTATCTGCAAGACGTTCTCGAGTGGGCCCATGGCAATGTGAGCAAGGCAGCCCGAAAGGCCGGCCTCGATCGCATGTACGTCCACCGCCTCATGCAGCGCCACGGCATCGAGCGGCCGGCCGACGCGGACCCCGGCGACAGCAAGTCGGTCCCTCCCAGCAAGAGCTGATTCGCTCTCCTCCCCCGTCACTGCTCTGCACACGGACTGTGCTGCGGACTGCGGGCCTCAGCCACGCGGTCGGCTGTCCTCGATCCCCGGCGCGACGCCACGCCCGCGGCGGCGTCCCTGCGCGAGCGTCGGCCAGACGTCCGGTCCCGATGCTCGCGCCGGCTGTCTGGCACATTAGTCGCTTGACGCCCCGGACGTTCCGGGGCCCCATCTATGGGGTAGCTTCGGGATCGCATCATTCATGTTCGGCGAGCGTTGCGAGAGCAAACCCCTGCCGGGCAAGAAAAGACCCTTGACACCACGACCGCGGTGTCGCTGGTCTACGGCTTGGTGTGAGGACGAACGAAAGGCTGGTGCTGTCATGCTCGGCGACTTCAAGAAGTTCATGCTTCGGGGCAACGTCATCGACCTCGCAGTAGGCGTCGTGGTCGGCGGTGCGTTCGGAGGAATCGTCAAGTCCCTGGTCGATGACGTCATCATGCCACCCATCGGGATTCTGATGGGCGGCATGGACTTTTCGAACCTGTTCGTGACAATCAAGGACGGAGCCAAGACGGCTGGGCCGTACGCGACGCTGGCGCTGGCGAAGGAAGCCGGGGCGACCACGCTGCGCTACGGGTTGTTCATCAACACCGTCGTCAACTTCCTGATCGTGGGCACGGCCATCTACGTCCTGGTCAAGGCCATCTCGCGCCTGCTTCCCCCTGCGCCGCCTCCCCCGCCCGCGGAAACCAAGGACTGCCCGCACTGCGCCATGCCCATCCCCGTGAAGGCGACGCGCTGCCCGCATTGCACCTCGACCGTCGGGGAAGCCGTCAAAGCCGCGTAGCGCCCCGGCTCCGGTCCGGCGAAGCATGGATCAAGAAGGGAGAGCCGGGGCCGCTTCGAGCCCTCTCTGCCCTTTGCATTGCTTGGTTCGAATTGACCCGTGCTTCCGAGCGCGATCCCGATCCGCTCGTCAGGTCTCGAGCAGGTACACCTTCGACGCCGTCTTGCGTCCCGTCAGGTTGTGCTCGCCCAGCAACGCGAGAGCGAAGTGCTCTCTGCCCAGCTCGTAGGTCTTTTCGCCGGCGAGCACCTGGTTGGGCTGCGCGATCTGCTCGAGGCGCGCGGCCACGTTCACCACGTCGCCAATCACGGTGAACTCCATGCGCTTGTTCGAGCCGATGTTGCCCACGATCGCGTCGCCCGAGTTGACGCCGATCCCCAGCCGAATCTCGATCCCGTACTTGTCTTTCCACTCCTCGTTGGCCGTCTCGAGGAAACGCATCATGTCTTGCGCGGCGGCCAAGGCCCTGCGCGCATGGTCGTCCATGGGCCTGGCCGCGCCCCACACGGCCATGATGCAGTCGCCGATGAACTTGTCGACCATGCCCTCGTGGCGGAATACCACCTCGCTCAGCACCGAGAACAGATCGTTGAGCAGTGCGACCACGCGCTCCGGAGGACCCGACTCAGCCATCGGCGTGAACGCCACCACGTCCGCGAACAGCACCGTGATCGGCATGCGCCGTCCGCCCAGCTCCAGCGGGTGCTCGCCGCGCACGATCGCGTCGACCAGCTCCCTGCTCAGGAACCGGCTCAGATCGCCCCGCAAGCGCGCCTGACGCTCGATCTCCTGCTCACCCGACTCCAGGTCCGCTGCCATCCGGCCAATCGATCGCGCGAGCTGCCCCAGCTCGTCCGAGCTCGAGGCGTCGATGCGCACTTCTCTCCAACGGCGCTGTCCGACCAGCCGCGTCTGGCCGGCCATCCGGATGATCGGACGGGTCACGGCACGCCCTGCCAGCAAGCCGATCAGCACGGCCAACAGGAGCGCTCCACCGCCCACGTACAGCGCGGCCTGCCTCAGGCGCGAGAGATTTCGATAGGCCGACTGCTCGGTGCGCCACAACGCTACGGCCCAGCCGAGCTGCGGCACGGTCTCCACCCCGCCCACCATCGCCACGCCCTTGTCGCTGTGGGGGCTCACGACGCCCACTCGCGTCGTCCAGGTGGTGCCCTCGGGCAGCACCGTCCACACGGCCAGGTTGCCGACGTCGTCGCCGGGCGACACGCCGGGGACACCGAACACTGCCACCGCGCGGTGCGCCTCGTCGGCCACCACGATGCGGACATCCGCCGAGTCGAAACGCGAGGCAGCGGCGTCCGCGACCGCCTGCCGAACCCTGTCCAGCCGCACCCGGGCGGTCACATAGCCCTTGACCTCGGTCGTGCCGCGAACCGGCACGACCACCACACCGTCGCCGCCAGGCAGCGCTGAGAATGCGATGCCGCGCTGATCCGCCGCCGCCAGCAGCGCGGGGTCAGCCTGGGGCACCGCGGTTGCGCTGGCATCGTCCCGCGCGATGACGGTGTTGACGCCTGCTGACGGCACCTCGAAACGCACGGCATCGACCGTGCGACGGGTCGCGAGAATGGCACGCACGGGCGCGTTGGCGTCGCCGCCCGGCGCCGGGTGGGCAGCCGCGTACGACAGCGCGGCCGACACGGCCAGGGCATCATCCTCGGCGGCCTGCACCTCGCGTGTGGCGGTGCCCGCGAGATCGGCGAGAACCGCTGATTGCACCTGTTTTTCGCTCGTTTCCACCGCGTCACGGTTCACGAACGCAAGGAGGGCGAGCGTGAGCCCGGCCGGAATCAGGGCCACCAGGGCGAAAAGCGCGACTGCCTTCCATCGCAGCGAGATGCCGGCGCCCTCGCCACGCCCGGCCGGCGCACCGCCCCCCGACCCCTCACTCATGAACCGCGCCGTCCTTCCACGCTGCATCCCCGCGCGCGTCGCGCTTGAGGATCAGAAACTCCACCCGACGGTTCTTCGCCCGCCCCTCCGGCGTCTTGTTGTCCGCAATCGGACGCCGCTGGCCATAGCCTCGGGCCTCGAGCCTGCGCTCGTCGACTCCGTGCGTCACGAGCCAGCGCACCACGGCAACGGCGCGCTCGCGCGACAGAACGAGGTTCGTCCGATCCTGGCCCTGGTTGTCGGTGTGACCGTCGACGGCAACCCGCACGACCTCCGGGTGCTCGCTGAGCACCTGCGCGACCTGCGCCAGCACAGGCTCGCTGCCCGGATCGATCACGGCGCTGCCAGTCTCGAAGTTCACGTTCTGCGTCACCACGATCTGCGAGCCCGTCACCCGAACGGCCGTGGGGCAGCCGTTCTTCGACGGATCGTCGCTCTTGACGCCTGCTTCTTCCGGACACGCATCCTGCGCGTCGACGATGCCGTCGCCGTCCGCGTCTGGGGGACAGCCGTTGCGGCTCGCATCCACACTGCGCACGCCGGGCTGGTCCGGACACCGGTCGTCGATATCCCATACGCCGTCGTCGTCGCGATCCGACGGGCATCCTGGATGCTTTGCCCCGGCGCTCGCATCCCCAGCCACGTCCGGGCAAGCGTCGTTCGCGTCGGCCACGCCGTCGCCGTCGCGGTCGGCTTGCGACGGTGGAGCTTGCGCCGACAACGCTGGACCCGGAGATCCCGCGGCGCCTGGGGCGGGCACGGCGGGTTCGAGAGCACCTGAGCCGCGTTCTCGTTCCACTTCGGGCGCGAAATCGATCGCGGTCACCACGCGCCACGCCGGCGTGCCGGCCGCTTTGAGGAACCCCGGGCCACCCGCGAGTCCTCCGACGAACGGACCGATGCGGTAGCGCGCGGCGGCGAGAACCTCGAACCCGCTCGACCGCTGGGCGAAGGCAGAGGACTGCGAGCCCACGGCCGTCCCGCCGAACAGCTCGGGCCCGATCTGCAACGCCCCCTGGCGCCAGGCCGCGCCCGCGCCGAACACGAAGTCGCTCCCAAGGCCGAATTGCCCGTCCCACGCATCGTTGCGGCGACGGCCGATCATGGCCCGCCAAAGGATGTGGCCCTGCTCGCCGCCGGCGAGCACGAAGCCGCCGTATCGCACGCGTCCCGCGCCCGCGTACGCCTTGTCGTTACCGCTGGGCCACCACGTGTCCACGGCGACCGCTACCCCGGAAAGCAGGCCATCTCGCTCGAGCACGGGCACGCGCGCCCCCACGCGCACATCGTTCATCGCCGCCCCGTTGGGAGACGGCACGCTGTCGAGCGGTGTGGTCCCGGACTGGCTGCCGGTGAAAGGCACGTCGAGGTCGAGCTTAAGCGTGCTCCAGAGGTCTACCGCGGCCTGCACATGGAGCGTGAGTTGATGGCTTACCACGTAGTCGGATTGCACCGACGCTGGGCTACGGTGCACGAGCCTCAAGGGCGATCGCGCGTAAGAAGCGGCCAGCCGCGCCGACGTCCGCACCCCGGGCAAGACCGACGGATCCGGAAGCGCGAGGAAGTCATCCCCGGCCGGCGTCGGCTCGAACCGATCCAGCGCGATGGCTGTGGCGTCCTGCGCGCGCGCAAGCCCGCTCGACGCCATGAGCGTCAGCGCGACGGCGGCGCAGGTCCGCGTTTGTTTGCACACGGGCGTCATGATACAGCGTAAGCTTGCGCAGCGTGAAGCGCGGATCCCTGCTTGCCCCGATCGTGCTGCTGATGCTGAGGGCACCGGTGTCGCACGCGGAGCCGGCCACACCCGGCTACCCCGAGCGGGTGCTGCAGTGGACCGTGCAGGAAGCCGAGACGTGTGAAGACATCTCGACGGCGTTGTATGGCTCTCCCACGCATGTAGACTTGGTCGAGCGGTACAACGCATTTCGGTGCGCCGCGGGCAAGCCTCTACCGAAGGGCGCGACCCTCGTGCTGCCGGAGAAGGTCACGGCGCTGGCACCTGCAAGCCTTCGCTCGGTCGCACCCGCCGTCCGCGCGAGGCCCGCGGGCGGCACGTGGGAACCCGCCACGGCGGGCATGCCGCTGCACCGCAATGACAACGTCAACACCCTGGCCCACGCGCGCGCCGATATCCGGTTCATCGATCGAACACGGGTCGTTCTCGCCGAGCACACGCTCGTAGTCATCTACGGCACCGCGGCGGAAACTCGAGTGTCGCGAACAGCGCCCTCGGCCGTCCAGCTCGACGAGGGAGAAGTCGAGGCCGGCCTGGCGGCGCTCGGCGGCCGGCCAGTCAGCGTAGGCGTGCGCGGAGGCGGCCAGGTCGATGCCCAGTCCACCGATACCGTGGTCCGCAAGAAAGCGAAGCGCGCGACCGTCTCGGTCTACGACGGCAAGGCTGCGGTCAAGTCGACTGGGGCCACGGTCGAGGTCCCGGCGCGGTACGGCTCGAGCTTCGAAGAGGCCAAGCCACCCACACCGCCGAGGCCGCTGCCCCCTGCGCCGGCCTGGACACCCGACACCACCGGCGGCGTCGTGATTGCCCTACAGGGCAAAGCGAGCCTTCACGCTGCTTGGCAAGCCGTCGACGACGCTGCCGCGTACCGCGTGGAGTTGGCAGGCGACCCGGAATTCCACGAGCTCATCGACCGCGAAGAGGTGCCCGCAACGGTGCACGACTTCCGCGGCGAGAACCTGCCCGCCGGCGTCTACTACGTGCGAGTCCGCGCCATCGACCGCGAGGACTTCATCGGCCTGACCACCGCGCCGTTGTCTTTCGTGTTGCTCGGCGCACGCCCCGACGGTGCTGCCGCCGTGCCTCCGGACGGTGCGGTCTGGCACGTCAACCCGTATGCCACGTTGACCTTCGATCCGCGCCGCGATGTGGAGCTGTCGGTCGACCGCGCGCCCTGGGGCCCGGTGCCCGGCACCCTGGATCTGGCCGCAGCCAGGCCCGCCCACCTGTCCTTCCGCGACAAGGCGTCCGGCCGCGAGCGGGTCTATGACCTGCAATACGAGCCAGTGCAGGCCGACCTCAGCGCGCACGACTCCCCGCAGGGAGGTCGGCTGAAGATCACGGTCCGCCTCATGGGCACAGAAGGAATCGACGTTGCCTCGCGCGTGGCGCCACGGCTCAAGCTCACGGGCGAGGTGCTTGCGCGGGAATGGCCGCTGGCCTTTGAGGGAACCACGGCCACGGCGTTGATTGCGATTCCCGAGCCGCACGGCGAGCTGTCCGCCCACGTGCTCGACCGACGAGGGATTGCGCTGGGCAGCCTGACGATTCCGGCCTCCGCTGCGCCGGTCCCACCTCCGCAGCGGAACGAGCCGGTGCTGGTGGGCGTCACCGCGCCGTTCGTTCCCTTGTTCACCGGGGCAGCGCCCTGGTGGACACCCTCTCCGCGAAGCGGCGGCGTGCTCGCAGGCGGCGCCGCGGTCACCTCGGTCGGCACCGGCGCGCAGGTCCACGCGTCCGGCGTGGCGTCCTTCGGCCGCGTGGCCGCCGATGTCCGGCTCGCCAGCGAAGCGATGGGCGAGGACGTCCACCCCGACTCGGCCGGATGGCTGGGCGCGCGTCTCGATCTCGGCACGCCGGACGGCGGACATCTGACCTGGGGCCCGGCTCTGGGCGTGGGGCTGCCCATGTCCCGCGGTAGCCCGCCCGCCCGCGCGGAGCTGGGCCTCGCGATCGGGGCGCTTCACCACCGAATCGGCTGGCTCGTCAACATGGGAGCGCGCGCCCGGCTGGAATCGAATCCCGCGCGTGCGACGGCTCCCTCCTCGCAGCTGTCGCTGGTCGGCGGCGTGACCTATGATATCCAACCATCCCTGCGGCTCTGGTCCTGCCTCGACTCCTATCTGTTGAATGGCGACGCCGACCCGCTCCTTCGTGCAGGCCTGGCGGGCGGAGTCGAGATCGGCCGCGCCTGGTTCGGCTCCGCCGGGTTGCGCGCCTCGCCCCAGGACGACGCCGGCGGGTGGATCTCGATGCAGCTCGCGGCCGGCGCCCGGGCATGGTGAGCCACGATGTCGACACCCGAGCCCCCGAACAAGCCTGAGCCCCAAGCGGACTGGACCTCCGACACCATTGACGTCTCGTCCACGCGCCAGTCCCCGCCGCACTCGGCGCGCCGAGCCCCCGACCCGCCGCCACCCCTGCCCTCTGCCCAGCGGCCCGTGCCGTCGTCCAGACGCGCGGGCGTCCCGGAGCCACCCCTTCCCGGCCCCGGCACCGTGATTGCCAACCGCTTCCGGCTGGACGAGTCGATCGGCAGCGGCGGCATGGGGACGGTCTACAAGGCATACCATCTGACGCTCGGCATTCCTGTTGCTGTCAAACTACTGCATCGCCACATCGCCGCGCACAAGGTGGCCATGCGACGGTTCCGCCGGGAGGCCCAGGTCACCTCTCGCATCCAGCACGCCAACATCGTCCGCGTGCTCGACTTCGGCGAGGAGCACGGCCTCGCCTACATCGCGATGGAATACATCCAGGGCGTCAGCCTCGGTGACTGGCTCTTTGCGCAAGGCGCGCCTCCGCCCATCGACGAAGTCTCCTCCGTCTTCCTCGAGATCCTCTCCGCCTTCGAAGCTGCGCACGCCCTGGGCGTCGTCCACAGGGATCTCAAGCCCGAGAACGTCATGCTCGCGACCGACTCGGCTGGCCGCCGCGTCGTCAAGGTCGTCGACTTCGGCCTCGCCCATGTCGACGCGGAAGCCGAAGGCCTGACACCTCTCACCCAGTCCGACCAAGTGGCCGGCACACCTTGGTACATGTCGCCGGAGCAGTGCCGATCCTTGGTCGTCGGGCCGCTCTCGGACATCTACGCGCTAGGCTGCGTGCTCACGACCCTGCTGCAGCTCCGTCCCCCGTTTCACAACGGCGCGTCGGCCGAGATCATGGCGCAGCACATGTACCTGCCCGTGCCACCCTTGCAGCGGCCGCCCGGCGCCGAGCCCGTGCCGGTCCTGCTCGAACAGCTTCGCCTGGACATGCTCGCCAAGGACCCGGAGCGACGCCCCCTGTCCGCCTCGGCGGTCCGAGCCCGATTCGTCGCCGCCCTCGATCCGGCCGCGACCGAAGCCCTGCTGCCCGGACGCAAGGCCGACATGCCCTCCGGAGACCGAACGGCCCGCGCCGTGTCATGGGAACACCCGCCGCAGGACCGCACTCTGCCAACCGCCGCCGCCGACGCCCTCCGCGTCGCACTGCTCCGAACTCATTCCTTGTCCGGCGGAGGCATCGACGACGATTGCGTCCTCGGGCTGGCTGCACAGCAAATCGCAATGGCGCCCTGGGACGAGCCCTCCGGCGATGCGCCCGAGGGCACGGCGCTCATCGTGCTCGACGCGGGCGACGACTTCGACCGCGCGTGTGACATGCTGCAGGCGCTGCGCGCCCGGTATCCGGACATGCCGGCGGTCGTGTGCCTCGACGGCCTGACCACCGATCGGATGAACGGCCTCATCGAAGCGGGCGCGACGGACGTCCAGCGCTACCCCGTGCGCGCCAGCGACCTCGCGCGCAAGATCGGGCGGGCCTTGCGCCAGCAGCCCCGGTGAAGCCGTCGCCTCATTCGGAGGGTTGTTCCAGCTTGATGTCGACGCGGCGGTCCTTGGCCCAGCCCGTCTCGCTCGTTCCCGTGGCGTCGATGGCACCCCGGGACGTCGTGTCCAGCTGAGACCTCGATACACCCAGGGATTGCAGTGCGGCCTGGACCGCGCCGGCGCGCCGTCCGCCCAACGCCATGTTGTAGTCCTCCGTGCCGCGCGGGTCTGCCCGGCCCACGAGCAGGACCTTCTTGCCCTGCAATCCCCCGCTCTTCATGCAATCGGCCAGAGCCGTCATCGTCTGCTCGAACTGCGCCTCGACCTGCGAGGAATCGAACGCGAAATGCGGTGGCTTGACGTTGGGACACAGCTTCAGGATGGCCTCGTCGATGACCACCTTCCCCCCTCCCGTTTCTCGCTTGGCGTCGTCCATCGCCTGCTTCTGCGGAGGCGTCAGCTCTTGCGTGGCAGCGCTGCTCGTCGGCGTGGCCGGCGGCTTCGCCTCGTGCGACCCGCAGGCGCACAACACCAGCGCGCCCGCCGTCAGACCGATCATCGCGAATGACTTGCTCATGACAGAGCCTCATTGGGACTCGGTGTCCCGGACGCCCCGTGCGTTCCGTTCGGACCCTTGCCCGGAGCCTAGCGCCGGCCACCCAGAAGTCCAGACGCGCTGGCCGATATGCCCCCGGCCCACTAGGCTCCCGGCTTCTTGTCGGACGCATTGACTCTTGTGCGGTTCGTCTTCGCCTTGGATTCGCACGAAGGCACCGAGGTCGCGGAGTGTTCTTCAGCTTTCCTCCTTGCCATCGTCTCCCGCGCGACTCAGTGAATGCGCGATGCCAGGTCCGAGATCGCCTTGAGCGAGTCGACGTCGGCGAACACGTGGGGCAGGTAGACCAGCGGCACGTCGACCGATTCGCGCAGCCGAACGAGCGCGTCGTGCTGCACGATCTCGCGACGCGCGCGACGTGCTCCCGCGGCCAATGCCGCATCGCCGAGTTGGCTTGGATCGAGGTCGCGCGGCGCGAGCAAGGCACCGCGCTCCTCGCTCGAGAACAATGGCGGCAGCACCCCGTTGACCACCACCTCGAGCACCGGCAACTTCAGATCGCTGCGCATCGTCTCGAGCAGATCCAACGTCTCGGTGACCGGCATCTCCTCGGGCAGCGTCACCAACACCACGCCCGATCGCTTCGGGTCGCTGAACATCGACCACGCCTTCTCCGCCTCGCGGCGAAGCAACCCGGGCGGCGCTACGTCGACGATGACCTTGGGGCCCCGCAGCATGTCGAGCCCGTGGCCGGTCGAGGGCGCGTCGACGATGACGACATCGAAGCGCGGCGAGCCGTCGGGCAGGGTCTCGGTGGTGTGGTACCAGGCCTTGCCGAGCATGGCCCACTGGTAGAGCCCGGGCGTGGCGCGCAAGAACGCCTTGACGAGCCGGTTCTCGAACACCGCGCGGTAGACCGCCCGCACCTTGAGCGTCATCTGGCCGTACTCGGCCAGCGCCACTTCCGGCTGGATGTTGACCGCCCAGATGTTGTGCTGCAGCTCTACGATCTCGTCGCCCACCGGCGGACCCTCGAGCAGCGCCGACAGACGCTCCTTGGCCTGGCACATCGCGCACAAGACCCGCTTGCCGCGCGACGCGAGCACCAGCGCCACGGCCGCGGTCACGGTCGTCTTGCCTACGCCGCCCTTGCCGGTCACGTACAGGAACCGGCGGCTGTCCAGTGGCGATGTCACGATGCTCTCCGGCTCTTGCTCACTTGACCGTGTCGAGCAGGGCTCGCACGCGCTTGATCTTCTCGTCGCGCGATAGCGCGACCTTGTCGCGCTCCGCGGTGGTCATACCCGACGAAAGCGCCAGGGGCTCATCGCCCACGCCGAACAGCTGCGAGCCCTTGCGCGCCACGATCCACTCGGCGCGCGACACCGCATCGCCCTCGCCGACCATCAGGCGCACCGCGCCCTCGCCGATGTCCTTCTCGCTCGTCGCTCCCGTGCGACGCAGCAGGCTCTTGAGCACGTCCTTGGCCTGGTCGGCGTCGTTGCGCGCAATGGACAGCACGCGGTAGCGCTTGTCGCCTTCCGCATAGAACCCGATCGCTCCCGCGCCGCCACCCTGTACGTCGAACGCATCGGTCGGCTGGAACAGCACGCCCAGCGGAATGCGGTTCGCCTCGGGCAGCCGCGCGACCGCGGGCGGCATCGTCGCTGCGCCCGGCAGACGCCCGGCGATCGCGGTCGCCATGACCTTCAGCAGCGTCGCGCTGGTCATCGCCACCTGCTCGGGTGTCTGCTTCTCGTTGGTGTACGTGAACTCGACGAACAGCGAGCCTTTCCACAGCCACGCCGTGCCGATGCCCGCCGCGCCCACGCCCTCGACCGCCAGCGGCTTGGGCGAATCGCTGCGCGCCGGGTCGCCGTCCGACACCACGCGCTTGGTGAACATGCCGTAGGCGCCGTCCGCGCCGCCGTACTGCGACACCACGACATCCACCGTGCCCGGCGAACCGGCGCCGTCCACGTAGCGGAAGATGGCTACCCGGCGAAGCCCGAACGACTTGTAGATCTCGCACTCGCCGTCGAACGCCTCGGTGCAGATCGCGTCGATGGGCTTGGGAGCGTTGTCACCGAACACGCGCGTCTCGCCATGGGGGTCCACGCAATACCCGGCGAGGGTGCGGGGAAACGCGGCGGCCAGGGTCGCGTCCGGGATCGAGCCTCCGCCGCCCGCGCACACGGCCGGCGCAGCGGAAGCGGCCGCCGCGGGGTGCGAGGCTGGCGGCGGCGTTCCCTCGGGCTTGTCTTTGGGGCAGCCGGTCAGGGCGAGGAGCAAGGGAAGGGCGCAGGCGGCGAGCAGGTGTGAAGCCAGGGGCTTCGTGGGCAACGCCGCGGTGCTGGCACGGGGCATGAGGGGCTGGGTGATCATGGGCGCATCCGAGAGGGGTAGCAACGCCGACCTACCGGGGCTTGTTCCGGTGTGCAAGCCGAAAGGCGGCGTGAGCCTGGCTCGCACTTTCTGCAGACCCCCGCAATCGTTGCCGCCAGCCCTGACCCCTGGCCCACGGATCGGCCTGGAAAGAGCCTGGGAACCAAGACCCCGTCCCGGCACAGGGATTGCTTTTCTGACCCCGGGTTTTCCTGCGATGACTTCCCTCCGATCCCCCCACACAGCGCGCACCCGCTCCAGCTCCCGGGGCTTCACGCTCCTCGAGCTGATGGCCGTGGTCACGATCATCGCCCTGCTGGCCGCGATCGCCGTTCCCGGCGCCTCGGCGATGATCCGGGAACGTCGCTCGGCCACCGCGGCCGGGCACATCGCCGAGCAGTACCGCATGGCCCGGGCCCGATCGCTGGGCCGAAGCTCGGCGGTGCTGGTGCGCTTCAACGCCGGGCACGTGACCGTGCTCGAAGCCATCGCCGGCGCGGCCGGCAACGTCAACGGCTGCGCGCTCAAGCCCGTGGGCGCCTGCACCGCCCAGGCGTTCGCTACCCCGACCACCTACCAGGTGATCGACGACTTCAACCCCACCGGCTCGTCCTATGACGCAGTGGCCTACCAGTTCACGCAATTCGTAGGCACGACCGCCACGGTCTTGACCTCGGCCGACGTCTGCTTTTCGTCGAGTGGCCTGACCTGGATTCGCGCGGGCAACGCGGGAACGTTCGGACCCATGACATCGCCCGTGGACATCCGAGTGCGCCGCGAAGAGGGAGGCGAGGTCGTGGGCGTGGAGCGCCACATCTACCTGCTGCCCAACGGCATGGCGAGGCTGGCCATATGAAACCGAGCGCGCAACCTGCCTCCAGCGGCTTCTCGTGGGCACCGCGCCGCCCATCGCGCCGTGGCTCTCGGGGCTCGACCATCATCGAGGTGCTGATGGCCATCTCCGTGCTTGCCATCGGCGCGTCCGGCATCTTCGCGCTGCAAAAGGCCACGGTCGTGGCGAACCGCGACGCCAAGAACCTGGAGGTCGCCAATCACATCGCGAGCAGTTGGCTGGACCGCCTGCGCTCCGACGGGATGAAGTGGAACTACCCCTCGCCCGGCAACGCGCTGCAGGACCTGGATACGGACACGCAGTGGCTGCGCCAGATCGACCAGCAGGCCAACGCCTGGTATCGGCCCACGGACGGCACGACGATCTACGGCGTGCACGACCCGTTCGGCAACGACGACCCGTCGGGTTCGCTGACCGGGCCATACTGCGTGAACCTGCGCCTGGCGTGGGTGGGCAGCGACCACAACCTCATCCGGGCCGAAGTGCGCGTGTATTGGCTTCGGCAGGGCATCCAGAACTTCGGCTCGCAGCTGTCGATCACACCGCCCAACCCGCTGTGCGGCGCCAACGCCGCCGCGCCGCCCGACGTCGACGCGAGCACGGACGTGTTCCACGTGGTGCACGCGGTCACGGGAATCTTCAAGAACATGCCGAGATGACATGAGCAACCGACGACGCACAACGAGGATTCTCGGGTCCCGGCGCGGGGGCCAGGCGGGCTTCACGCTCGTCGAGTTGCTGGTGGCGATGATCGCGGGGCTGCTGGTGGCGGCCGCGGCTTTCGCGTTCTCCAAGTCGGCGACACGCCTGTTCTCTCAGGAGGCCAGGATCGCCAGCGCGCAGCTGTCGGTGCTCTCCGGCTTCGAACGGCTTCAGGCCGACATCGCCCGGGCTGCCTACCTGGGCACCCCGAACATGCCGCGCGATCGCGACTTCCACCGCGTCTGCGTTCCGAATGACGTCTTCGCCACCTGGCCCGCGGGCATGCAGACCATGGCCGGCCTCCGGATCACCGCCGGCAACGCCACCTCGGGCGGGGCTCAGCTGCCGGACTCCAACTACCCCGACTCGATCCGCATCGTCGGCAGCTTCGCCGCCAACGACATGTTCCCGGTCGCCAACGTGGAGGCGGGAGCGCAGGGCTCGATCGTGACCCTGGGCGTGAACAACGGCCCCTTGGCCCGCAGCGGTGTCGTGCTCGGTGACAACGCGACCTTGCAGGCCGTCTTCGCCACGGGCCGCGTCCTGCGCATCCAGGACATGGACGGCAACCTGGAGTTCGGCCTCATCACCGGCGCGACCTTCAGCCCCACCGGCAACCCGCAGATCACCACCGCAAATGCCATCCCCGTCAAGGGTAGCGGCGAGAGCCCCACCTGCGGCGTCGGCGGATACGGCACCCAATCCCAGGCCAGCGTGCTGTCGATTATCGAATACGGCATCGTGAACGTCAGGGGCATGACCGGCGGCAACGCCAGCGTCTACCAAGCCACGCTGTTCTCCGAAGCCGGATCGGCCTATGGCGATGACACGCGCACCGAACTGGTGCGCCGGGAAGTCTTTCTGGGCGCGGCCGACCCGCCTCCTCTCAGCGCCGACAACAACGTCGAGATCGTCGCCGAATACGCGGTCGACCTGCGCTTTGGCCTGTGGGTCGGCGACGCCACCAGCACTCCCGCCGGTCTGACCTATCTGGCCCCCTCCACGGCCGCCGTCTACCAGCGCACGACCCTCGCGAACAACTATGTCGAGGGAACCCTGCCCACCGGCCCCGAGTCGATTCGGGCGGTGGAAGTGCGCCTCGCCGTGCGCTCCCGCGAGGTCGACCGCAACGCGATGATCGACCCGACGCTGACCGGGACCTCGGCCGACGGCGGCTTCATGTACCGTTTTCCGCTTCCGAACGACGCTGGCGTCGCGCGGGCTCGTACCCTCGTGGCGACCGTATCGTTGGACAACCAGCGAGGTGATACGTGGCAGTGAGGCACTGCTCAGCCCCCATGACCCGCGCCGCTCGTGGCGATGGTGCGCCGCCGTGCCCGGCCGGCACGACGCCGCTGCGACGTCGGCCCAGAGCCTCCGAGCGAGGCGCCGTCATCTTCGTCGTGATTCTGGTGCTGGCCGTGCTCACCGCCATTGGCGTGTTCGCCGCCCACGAGGCCGGCCTCAACCAGCGCGTCTCGGGCTACTCGCGCCAGTCCACCCAGAACGGCTACGTGGCCGACTACGCCGCCATGGCGTTGGCCGGCGAGCTGTCCGGCCCTCGCAAGCAGGCCTATGTGGACCAGCTCAAGTCTGCTAGCGAGCAGTGCGCCTCCCTGCCCAACCTGGCCGACGGCGGCGTCAACCCTCCTTGCTACAAGGTCACCGCCGCCGAATTCCAGCAGCGCCTGCAGCAAGACGGCCTGAGCGACACGTACTTCGACCCGGACGGCGGAAGCTTCGGAGTCTCCAATACACCGGTGGCCGGCGACTTCGTCGTGGAGATGACCGACCCGGGCCCGGCGGGCGGCAAGGTTCCCGGCACGCAGCAAGACGACCGCGCGCGCGGCTTCCAGAACATGCAATACACGCTCACGGCTACCGGCCAGGTCCGTCCCACCAGCGTGACCGATTCCGACGCGGGAGTCTGCAATTCGACCACGGAACAGGAGTCGGCGCAGGTCTCGGGCACGCGCTCCATGCGTGTGTATGTCACTGTCCCTTATGTCTCGCAATAGGCCATGGGTACTAGGCTAGCCTCGAGGAGATTCGTCATGCAGCACACCAAGGCCCGGATCCTCGCCCTCCTGGCGTTCGGCGCCGCGTTCGACGTGGCCCAGACCGCTGATGCGCGGCTCCCACCTGACGTCCTGCTCCTGGTCGACACCTCGGGCTCGATGGCCTACACCTCGGTCCGCAATCCGTCCAACCCGGTGGCCTACGCCCTGCCCACCTGCGCGAGTTGGCCCGCCTCGACTCCCCTCGACTTCACGGCGACCTCGATCGGCGGCACGTCCACACCGCCGGATCGTTGGACGATGCTGGTGAAGACCTTGACCGGCGCGATCAACGGCGCGGCCTGCTCGGCCGAGGCGCGCAACACCACCGACTTCAACCAGGAGTTCGGCCTCGGTGGCACCAGCTACGCCAACGGCGCTGCCGCTCCCCCCGCCGACTCGGGCTACTATCTGCCGTACAACCGCATCATCGCCACCGGTGTCGACCCGAGCACGGGCGCCACCGTGACCTGCACGCCCGCGCCCTCCTGGGACCCGACCATTCGCCAGGCCTTGCTCACCCACGCCTTGGATTGGCCCACCAACGCTTCCGCAGGCGCATGGCCTGCCACCACCGATCCGATCGTCTGGCGCACCACCGGCCCCTTCGCCACCTCCAAGATTTGCCCCTTCGACGCCCAGGAGCCGGACGGCATCATCGACGCCTATCGCGAGCTGGTCCGCTTCGGGTTCATGACGTTCGATTCGAGTCCCAATTGGACCCACAACGGTGTGGTGACCGTTGGTACGGGCTTGGAGACCGACGGCGTCCAGGCCTACTACCCGAGCGGCATTGGCGACACCTGGAGCTACTTCCCGGGATGGAACACTGGCTCTTCCACCAGCGCGGCCACCGGCTGGCCGGGTGGGTGCGACTCGGCCGCGGGCCTGGGCTCGGGCCTGCTCGAGGTCGGCGTGCGCAACCCGGCCGCGCCACCGTGGGAAGGCCGCATGCTGGGCTTCGGCAACATGCTGGCCGACACCAACACTATCGCCGCCAACAATGCCCGCGTGCAGGCCGCCATCTCGGCCATCCGGCCCTTTGGAGGAACGCCCGTGGCCGGCATGCTCGAGGACGCCCGCTACTTCCTACTGCAGGACAGCTCGGTCCTGCCCAGCAGCACGGACCCCAACCCCTACTTCTGGGGCGGCGCCACGGATACTTCGGTATCCACGGATCCGAACAGCGATGCGTGCAGGAAGCGCTATATCATCCTGCTCACCGACGGCGGCCCCAACCTCGACCTGCGGCCGGAATGCAGCTTGTCGATTCAGAACACCAGCGGAACCAACACGGCTGGCAAGTGCCCCTATCCGCTTCCCACCGACACCGCTACCACGCTCAAGAACCACAACATTCCCGTCTACGTCATTGGCTTCGCCGTCTCCAACAGCGGCAGCGGCAGCACCAGGACATGCACGGAGCTGCAGACCGTGGGCGGCCCGTACTACCGCTCCTGCACCACCCTAGCCTCATGCACCACGTCCACGTGCGGCACCGGCACATGCGCGTACGGCTATTGCATCAACAGCCCCGACGACGAGCTATTGGCGACCTGCTGCAGCATCGAGGGCATCGCCGATGCCGGCGGCGGAAAGGCCTACTTCGCCGAGGACGCCAGCGGCCTGTTCACCTCGTTCGCGCAGATCCTCAAGGACGTGGTCCAGCCGCCGATCGCTCCGGCCCAGCCGGTGTTCTCCGCGGCCTCGAGCCAGTACAACAACTCCAACAATACCCAGCCGTTCCAGGGCGCGGAATTCCTGTCCGCCTCGCACCAGGCCACCTCGGGCACCAACACCATCCTGGGTGACCTGGGTATCGGCGACCTCGACCGGCAGCGAATCGTCTGCGGCCGCAAGACCCAGAATGGCCCGCTGGAGGCGATCGATCAGCCCGTCTCCCAGGCCGAGGGCGACAAGTTCCAGGTCAACCTCGACGACAACAGAAATCAACGCACGATCTTCACCGTCATCGGCCAGACCGTGCAGGTCGGCTCGGTCACCCATATCTGGTCCGATCGGACCATCCGCCCCTTGTACCACGAATCCGTCGGCGATCAGCTCGGCTCCTACGGCATCTCCAAGGGCGATACCACAACGAATCTGGTCAAGGCCACGTCGGCCAACTTCCCGGGCTTCGGAGACGTCGACCCGCGTGCCGTCGTGGATGCGAACGACTGCTCCAATGGCAAGTGCTGCTTCGCCCTGACATCGACGCAGGCGGACTGCGCGAAGTACTATCTGACCCTGGAGCTCGCGCTGACCTCCGGCCTTCCCACCCAGGTCACCTTCCGCCGTTCCTCGGCGTTTGGCGCGGTCGAGCGGACACCGTTGCTCGTTCCGCCGCCCTCGGCCTACATGCGCGACGACTCCTACACGACATTCCAGCGGGTCTTCGCGTCGGCCACCAACGGGCGGCCGCCCGTGCTCTACGCGACCACGGCCGACGGCCAGCTCCACGCATTCAGCATCACCACGACGGGCTCGACGAATCTGAACGAGATGTGGTCATTCATTCCGCCGGCCATGCTGCCCGCGATCACGCGGCAGTTCCAGAACCGTCTGACCGCTTCAGCGCTGCACTTGATGGACGGCGTGCTCGTTTCTCGCGACGTGGCCGGCTCCGCGACCGTGCCCCAGAACGGCCGATTCCTGTCCCGCACAGCCGCTCAAGCCAAGGGCGACCCGAACAACCCGACGCATTGGTACACGATCCTGCTCGGCTCCTACGGCACCAAGCCCGGCTTCTTCGCCCTGGATGTCACTTGGCCCGACCCGACCAAAGCGCCTCCCATCGCCGGATACGCCCAGGGACCGCGGTTCCTGTGGCAGCTCACCACCGACGCCGACGGCAATCCGCTGTTCGGCGATCGCGGCTCCAGGCCGTCCATTGCCACGTTGTTCTTCCAGATGCCCGGCGACCAGGCCGCGGCCGAGCACGCCGTGGCCATCCTGCCCGGAGGCTGGGGCGGACAGGCTTCGCCCAACACGTTCGTCCCCGCGCTCTACTCCAAGAGCGGTTCCAGCGCCGTGCTCGACTCGCGCTTCACGCCGCGCACCACCACCCGCGAATACACCCCGGATGCCGCGCCCGACAGCCCCCTCAAGCTCCCGGGCGCCCGCTCCGTGACCATCGTGCGCCTCGATACCGGCGAGATCGTCCGCACCTTCCGCTACGGCGACCCGACCGTCCCGGCCAAGGCTACCGACAAGCAGGCCCCGGATGCGCTGTACACCACCAACCCCTTGCGCATCGCCAACGCCGGGTTCGACGCGCCCATGGTCGGCGAGGTCGTGACCTATCCGGCGCTCCCGGGCGTCGTGGCCGATCGCGCTTACCTCGGTGACGCCGAAGGGCGTCTGTGGCGGCTCAACCTCGCCTCGACCGATCCCACGATGTGGAACGCTTCGATGGTTCTGGACGCCTACCCGACCGGAGGCACGTACGCGACTGCCAAGTACGCCGAGACCGAGGCCACTCCTATCGAGACTCCGCCGGTCATCTCCACCGATCCGCTCGGCCGGGTTACCGTGGCCGTGTCCACGGGCGATCAGCAAACGCTCACGACGGCCGGCAAGTACCCGGTGTGGTCCTACACCGAGTGGCTGACCAGCGGCACGCCGGTCACGCACGTCAACTGGTTCCTCAACGAGCAGAACTCGGTTCAGAAGGAGGGCGCGAGCGACTTGCACTTCGGCGGAGGCGAGCGCGTGATGGGCCCGATGTCGTTGTTCAGCGGCGTGCTGTACTTCTCGAGCCAACGTCCGCCAGCCACCGGGCTGACCATGTGCTCCAACGGCGAAGCCTTCCTGTGGGCCGTTCACTACCTCAATGCTGGGCTCAAGCCGGGCATTCCCAACTCTGCCGACGGCCCGGACAAGGGCCCCATGCCCGAGCACCCGCCAGACTTCGTGACCGATCCCAACGTGGTGCCGAACCCGTTGTCCCCGGATCTCGTGCGCTACCTGAGCCTCGGAGCGGACTCGGTGGCCTACGGTGTCGGCATCCGGCAGCGTCCCAGCTGCTACGAGACGGCCGAGACGAGCGACCCCTTCCTCGGGTTCGGGTCGCACAGCTCGATCACCACCGCGACGCCGGGCAACTTCCAGCTCGTGGTGCAGTCCGGCGGCGCGGGCAGCACCAGCGGAGCCTCGAACATCAAGACGATCACGGAAACGATCTCTCCACCGGCCGGCGGCGTGACCGTTGACTCCTGGGCCGCGATCCTCGAGTAACTCTCTTCCAATGTCCGCGTCCGCACTCCACCTGCTGCCGCGCGCCGCGGGGCTCGCGATGTTGTTCGTGGCGGCATGCCACCGCCAGGAGCCCACTCCGGCCGCCCTGCCCGCAGCCTCGTCCGCTGCGTCCGTCGCTCCCGACCGGCTCGAGCCCAACGAGCTGGCCGAAGGCACCGAGATCGCCTTCAAGCTCAAGCTGCCCCGGGGCATGCAGGTGACCTTCCGCGGGCCGTTCGAAGTCCGGGCCGAGGGAAACATCGAGGCCGATCGGGTGGCCAACTACATCCGCAAGCACATGCACTCCGATGGCGTGGAGGTGGGCGCGGCGCGCACGATCTTCGGCAACGCCAGGGTGCGCGGCGATCCCCAGGCGCCCGCGTGTCAAGTGGAAGTCATCGCCAGCGGCACCAGAACCCGCCTGATCATCCGTGACCTGACGCCCGAGAAGTACGACCCGTCCCTCACGCCCGAGCAGCGCTGGAAGAAGTTCGGGCTAGACCCCAACGGCCGCTTGATCGACCCCCAGCACATGGAATAGCGCGCGATCGAGCGCTTGACGCGGCTTCCAACAGCCGCGCCTCGCCGCTGCACGGATGGAACCTGCGCCAGGTCCGTCCGTACGTGATGACACGCGCCCGCCGCAGCGGTAGATCCCCCGCCGTGAACGCCACCAACACTTCCGAGTCCCTCCGCCGCACTCCCCTGTTCGCCGAGCACAAGAAGCTCGGAGGACGCATCGTGCCCTTCGCGGGCTACGAGATGCCCGTGCAGTACAAGGGCATCTCCGACGAGCACACCGCCGTGCGAACGGCGGTCGGCATCTTCGACGTCAGCCACATGGGCGAGCTGGTGCTCACCGGCCAGTGGGCCGGCCATGTCGTCAACTACGTGATCACCTCCGACGCCACGAAGCTTGTCGATGGCCAGGCCACGTACACGTGCGCGTGCAACGAGACCGGCACCATCCTCGACGATCTCATCGTGTACAGGCACCGGGCGGACAAGTGGCTCATCGTGTGCAACGCGTCGAACCACGACAAGATGGCGGCGCACTTCGCCAAGGCCGCGAAGGACCACTGCGAGTTCGCCGACGAGACGTTGGAGACCGCGTTGATCGCGGTGCAGGGCCCCAAGGCCTTCGATGTGCTGGCGAAGCTCGGGCCCGACGGTGTCCGATGCGCGCGGCTGGGCAGCTTCCACCTGGGGCTCTTCGAGCTGGCGGGGGTCGAGTGCACCGTGGCCCGAACCGGCTACACGGGCGAGGACGGCGTGGAGGTGTTCTGCCGCAACGAGGACGCCGTGAAGCTGTGGTCGGCCTTGATGGAGCACGGCACGCCGATGGGTCTGCAGCCCGCGGGGCTCGGCTGCCGCGACACGCTGCGGCTCGAGGCGCGCCTTTCGCTGTACGGCAACGACATCGACGAGACCACCAACCCGCTCGAGGCGGGCCTGGGCTGGATCGTCAAGCTCGACAAGGACGACTTCATCGGCAAGGCCGCCCTGCTCGCGATCAAGGACAAGGGCCTGCCGCGCAAGCTCGTCGGCTTCGAGATGACCGGCCGCGGCATCGCACGCCACGGCTATCCGCTTCTGGATACGAACGGACAGCCCGTCGGCGTGTGCACCAGCGGCTCGCCCTCGCCCACCCTGGGCAAGAACATCGGCCTGGGCTACCTGCCCGCCGCCCTGTCCAAGATCGGTACCCCGTTCCAGGTCGACTGCCGCGGCAAGCCCGTCTCCGCCGTCGTCGTCAAGACCCCGTTCTACAAGCGCCCCGGCGCCTGATTCCCCCTGTACCAAGGAGATCTCATGAGCGATCACACATTCCCCGGTGACCGTCGTTATACCAAGGACCACGAGTGGGCTCGCCACGACGCCAACGAAACCCTCGTCGGCGTCAGCGCGTTCGCCGTCGAGCAGCTCGGCGACATCACGCTCGTCAACGTGGACAAGCAGGTTGGCGACACGGTGGAAGCAGGCAAGGCGTTCGGCACGATCGAGTCGGTCAAGACCCTCAGCGATCTGTTCGCCCCGATCAGCGGCACGGTCGCCAAGATCAACACCGAGCTGGAGAACAAGCCCGAGATCATCAACGACGACTGCTACGGCAAGGGCTGGATCATCGCCATCAAGCCGTCGAAGCCCGCGGAGTTCGAGGCCCTGATGGACACCGCGGCCTACACCAAGCACGTCGCCTCCGAGGCCCACTGACGGCCCCCGCAGCCCGACGGAGGTTCCGGATGCGATACCTGCCGCACACGCAACAAGACATCGAGGAGATGCTCCGCAAGATCGACGCGCCGAGCATCGACGCGTTGTTCGAGCCGATCCCGATCGAGCTGCGCCTGGGCCGTCCCCTGGCCTTGGAGCCCGCGCTCGACGAGGTGGGCCTGATGCGCCACCTGGGCGATCTGGCCGCGTCCAATCGCGCGTCCGGGATGCTCTCGTTCCTCGGTGCCGGCATCTACGACCATCACATCCCGCCCGCCGTCGATCAGCTCTTGCTGCGCGGCGAGCTGTACACGGCCTACACGCCCTACCAGGCCGAGGTCGCCCAAGGAACCCTGCAGGCCATCTTCGAGTTCCAGACGATCGTCTCGGAGATCCTCGGCCAGCCGGTCGCCAACGCCTCGATGTACGACGGCGCAAGCGCAACGGCCGAAGCGGCGCTGATGGCGCGACGGCTCACGCGGCGCAACCGCATCATCGTGTGCGAAGGCGTCCACCCCGAGTACATCGCCACGATCGAGACGTACCTGTCCGGCCTCGAGGACGGGCGCGGTGCGGTCGTGCGCGCCAAGGTGGGCCCGGACGGCACCACGAGCCCGGCGTCGGTCGACGCGCTGCTCGATCAGAACACGGCCGCAGTCGTCGTGGGGTACCCCAACTTCTTCGGCTGCGCCGGCGACATCGCCGCCCTCGCGGATCGCGTGCATGCAGCCGGTGCGCTGCTGGTGACCGCCACGCAGGACCCCTACGCCCTGGCCCTGCTCGAGCCTCCCGGCCAGCTCGGCGCCGACATCAGCGTGGCCGAGGGCCAGGCCCTCGCAACGCCACCGTCGTTCGGCGGACCGGGCGTCGGCCTGTTCGCCTGCCGCGAAGATCGCAAGTACCTGCAGGAGATCCCGGGACGTCTGTGCGGCGAGACGGTGGATGCCAACGGCCAGCGCGGCTACGTGCTCACGCTCTCCACGCGCGAGCAGCACATCCGCCGCGAGCGCGCCACCAGCAACATCTGCTCGAACCAGGCGCTGATCGCCTTGTCGCTGACCATCCGCACCAGCCTGCTGGGCAAGAGCGGCTTCATCGACGCGGCTCGGCTGTGTCTGTCCAAGTCCGAGTACCTGCGCGGCCGCATCGCCAAGCTGCCGGGCTACGCCCTGGCGTACCCGAACACGCCCACGTTCAACGAGTCGCTCGTGCGCGTGCGCGGCGGCAACGCCCAGGCCCTCTGCGATCGGCTCGCGCGCGACGGCATCCTCGCCGGTGTCCCTCTGTCTCGCTACTACCCCGAGCGGCCCGCCGAGATGCTCGTTGCGGTCACCGAAAAGCACACGCGCGAGGACCTCGATCGATTCGTCGACGCGCTCGCGTCCGTGTCCTAGAACCGCATCGTCCAGTGGAGCCCGGGCGCGCTGCGGCTCCTGCCGGCTACGCTCGCGGGAACGCCACCGTATCCGGACACCGTGAGCGGCTGCAACTCGTACTCGGGCTTGAAGCTGGTCCCGTACATCACCCAGCCGACCGGCGTGGCCACCAGCCCGCCCACGATCCCGAACACGCCCAGTGCTTCCGCGGTGTCGTTGTTCTTCGGGTGTTCGCAGTCGATGCAGGTCTGCGACACGAGCGCCACCATGCCCGCGATGAGCATGATCGGGCCCGTAATCCCCAGCACCAGCCCCGCGGTGCGATGCTCCTGCATGTCCGGATCCATCGTCACGCGCGTCGGACGCTTCAGCTCCAGCTCCCGCCCGCCCGGCAAGGTGTCTCCGCTCTCGGTCACCCAGATCTTGTAGCGGCCCGGCACCAGGTTCACCACGCACGCGCCGGAGCACTGAGCGATGGGCGCTTCCCGACCGACGTCGGCTCCGGGGCGAAAGACCTGCACGGCCACGTTGGGCTCCGTCACGTCGAGCTCGATCGGAATGGTCCCGTAGCTGTACGGCGCGTACGCCGCGGGAGGCATCCATCCGGGTGGAGGAGGCGGCGCTGCTGGCAACGGCGCCTGCGCGCTGGCGACCCCTGGCAACAGACACGCGGCAACGACGCAAGCGATGGTGACACTCCTGGTCATGCTCCCCTCCCGTTCCCCGGCTGGCCTCGCAGCCACCTTCGCCCCTGCGTCAGCGAGTCGAGCAGTGCTTGCATCTCCTCGCGCACCCGCTCGTAGCACCGATCCAGCGTGCGCGGGTCGTTGGCCTGCGCGGGATCGATGTCGTCGAACCGGATCGGATCGCCGAACTGCAGCGTGGTCTGGGCCGGCAGCGGAAGGTACGGCAGGTAGCCGATGGTCAACCCCCACGGCAGCGCGAACACCAGCGGCACGGCCTCGGCGCGAAAGTGGCGCTTGATGCCCGAGCGACGCGCCAGCTCGTCGCCCCGCGCGATCACCACGAACTGCTCGTGGGTACCGGCCGACACGACGGGCACGATGGGAACGCGTTGGCGCAGCACGAGCTTGAGGAAGCCCTTGCGCTGGCCGAGCTCGATGCGCCCGCGCTGCGTGAACGGCCGCCAGGTATCCAGGTCGGAGCCCGGGTACACGAGCGCCATGTGCCCATGCTCGAAGGCCTGGGCGGCGGAATCGTGGCCGGCGCGCAGCACGCCCATGCGCGAGGCGATGCGGCCCAGGATCGGGTCGAAGAACACCAGGTCATGCGACAGCGGGCACAGCGCGCGATCGGGACCGAAGTGGTTCCAGACGGCCAGCAAGGTCAGGTAGCTGTCCGTGTTGACGACACCGCCGTTGTGGTTGCCCACCACCAGCGCGGGGCCACTTGCCGGCACTTTCTCGATGCCTCGGACCTCCCAGCGGAAGTAGGAATCCGCAAACTCCTGCACCAGAGCCAGCATGTCCCCGAGAAACGCGGGATCGCGCAGTGCCGGATCGCTCTGCACCACGGGCCTTGCATGCCGGCCGGCCACCGCGCGCGTCAGTGCGCCGCGGGGAATGGCAAGTGTCGCCAAGTAGAGGGCCGACGGAGCATCGACTGGAAACCGGCCAAGTGCTGACAGGAAGCTGAGCATGCTCGCCCCAGTTGTGTCATGCGCGAGGAATCGCTGTCCAGCCCATGCCACGTCGCAATGCATTCCGAGCCGGGATGCTCCCGGGCCCCTGAGCAGCCCCCGGGCGCAGCCAGCTGCTTCGGACGGCCGTCGGCCGTGGTATTGTGGGAACGTGGACGGCCACGAGTTTTCACAGCCCGCGCGAGACGACCTCCCTCCAGGCTCGATTCTGGGCGGCAAGTACCGTGTCGAGTCCAAGCTGGCGGAAGGCGGCATGGGCACGGTCTGGGTCGCGACCAACGTGGTGCTCGAGAGCCGGGTCGCCATCAAGGTCTTGCACCGCGAGCACGTCAACAGCGAGACCGCCGAAGCCCGCCTGCTGCGCGAGGCCCGCGCCGCTGCCCAGATCGGCCACCAGAACATCGTGCAGGTCTTCGACTTCGGAAAGACCGACGACGGTTGCCCATTCATCGTCATGGAGCTGCTGCAGGGCGAAGACCTCGGCGACCGGCTCGATCGCATCGGAAGAATGCCCGACATCGAAGCCGTGAAGCTCATGATTCCCGTGGTCAGCGCCGTCGCGGCCGCTCATGCCAAGGGCATCGTCCACCGCGACCTCAAGCCCCAGAACATCTTCCTCGCCCAGGACGCCAGCGGGGTCGAGATCCCCAAGGTGGTCGACTTCGGCGTCGCGAAAGTGCACGTCCTGCAGCACACGCCCAAGCTGACCATCGAAGGCCGCGTGGTGGGCAGCCCGGAGTACTTGTCTCCCGAGCAGGCGCGCGGCCAGGAAGACATCGACGCCCGGGCGGACATCTGGGCGCTGGGCGTCACGTTGTACGAAATGATCTGCGGCGAGCTGGCCTTCGCCGACGAGAACTACAACCGGCTGTTGCGCAGGATCATCGAAGACGAGCCAGCCAGCCTGGCGATGCGCGGGATGGCCGACCCCGAGCTGTCCGACATCGTGGCGCGAAGCATGGCCAAGCCCAGGGGCGAGCGTTGGCAATCGGCCGCGGAGATGGGCGAAGCTCTGGTGCAATGGTTGGATGCACAAGGCTCGGTGCTGTCCCCCAGTGTCCGCTTCTCCCACCCCGATCCGCGCGAAAGCACCGCGGCAGTCGTCGTCACACCGCCTGCGATGGCATCGGCCCGTCGCGACGCGATCACCGCGCCGGACGGGGCTTCTGTCGTCGCAGATGCCGCGAGGAACACCTCGTCGCGCAGGCACGACGACCGCATGGCCCTCACCGCACCGGACCGTGTTCGCAGGGCTGCCTCCTCGCGCACCGCACTCGTCGTGCTCATCGCGGGCGTGCTCGTCATCGGCGGCGTGGTCGTCGTGGGCCTCTCGCTCATGAGCGCCGCCGCACGTCGGCAGAACGCCCTGGCAGATGCGGCAACATCGGCGTCCGCTGTCTCGCCAGGGCAGGACGCTCCCCCCGCACAGGCTGCCTCGGCGATCCTTCCGCCAGCGGCTTCCGAACCTCCCGCGCCCGCCGATAGCACGGCACAAGAGCTGAGCAGCACGGGCAGCACGGCTCCTTCCGTCGCGACAGCAGCCCGGACGTCGTCCCCCAGACCGGCCGAGGGAAGGCCTCACCCGGTGAAGACCGCAGGGGCAAAGCCACCGCCGATCCCCACCGAGCCGAACTTCTGAGGTCTCATGCGCATTCGTCCTTTTCTCCTGCTCGCAGCGTGCACTTCGATCGTGCCGGTAGCCTGCTCGTTGGCGGTCCAAAGCGAGCTCGACGGCAAGCCCGCTGCTGCGGGCGGGGCTTCCGCGGACGCAGGCCCGAGCGATGCCCTGGGAGGCACGGGCGGAAACGCGCAGGACGCGCCGTCCGAAGAGACGTCCGACGCGGGCAGCGAGCCCACGCCGGAAGCGTCGGACGATGCTCAAGGCCAGGACGCGCCCGAAGACGCGCTCGAGGACGCATCCGACGCGGATTCGGACACATGCTCGTCGTGCACGGCCGACCAATGCTGCGGCGGCGTCTGCGTCGAGACGCAATCGGACAAAGCCAACTGCGGCGCGTGCGGACACGCGTGCGGCGCGGGCAGAACCTGCGCGAGCGGCCTGTGCTCGTCAGGCTGGATCACGATGACACCTGCGTCGTCGGATAACGAGCGCGCACGCGCCTGCGCCGTGTTGGCCGGCGATCGCGTCTTCATCTGGGGCGGCATGAAGCTGCCGGGCAACGAGCTGCGCGGCGACGGCATCACCTACGATCCCATCCACGATCAGTGGACGAACGTGCCCGCGGACACGACCGCGCCTTCGCCCCGAGCCGAGCCGGTGTGTCTGTGGACCGGCAGCAAGGTGTTCGTGTGGGGCGGCGTGGATCCGATCGCCAAGACGGTCTTCGCGGACGGCGCGTTGTGGGATCCGACCACCGGCGCGTGGGAAGCACTCGCAAGCGGCGGGCCAAGCGGCCGCGCTCGTCCCGTCGCGCTGTGGACCGGCACCGCGGCGATCATCTGGGGCGGCACCGATCCCTCCACCAACCACGGCGTCAAGACCGGCGGGGTCTGGACCGCGGCGTCTTCGGCTTGGCAGGCGATCTCCACGACCAACGCCCCGCCCAAGAACAAGGAGTTGGCCGGCGTATGGACCGGATCCGACGCGTTGATCTTCGGCGGACGCGACGACGGCGGCGGCAACGTCTACAACACGCTCTACCAGTACGCGGCGCCAAGCACCAATGCGTGGACCCTTCTCGCGCCAACGGGCACCGCCCCAACCGCGCGGTCGAGCGCGTTCGTCGGCTGCACCAGCGCGCGCATGGCGGTCTGGGGCGGCTTCGACAACAGCGTCGCGTCCCTGGGCAACGGCGCCCGCGTGAAGCTCGCGGCACCGACGGCGTGGGAGAGCTTGAGCTCCACCAACGCTCCGACCAAGCGTGCCGCGGTCCCCTTCGAGTCGGGCTGGGCCGCGATGCAGGGCGCCAAGATGCACGTGCTTGGCGGCATCGTGTCCACCGCGACACCGACCGCGGCCACCGACGGCGCAACCTACGACATCGGCACGGACACCTGGTCGGCCATCCCTTCCTGGGGTTCATCGTCTCATCTGTACGGAGTCGGCGTGTGGACCGGCTCGGAATTCGTCGTCTGGGGCGGTTACGATGGATCAACGCCCTCGCTCGATGGTAGTCGTTGGATGCCTTGACTCGTCTCGCGCTCGTCGGCCCCGTCGTCCTCTTCGCGCTGCTCGCGCCAGGGCAGCTCCTTGCCCAAACGCCGCCTGCCGATGAAGCTGCCACCGAGCCGTCCGCTGCCGACGTCGCCACCGCGCGCGAGCTGTTCAAGGACGCGGCCGCGCTCGCCCAGGAAGGCAAGTGGGAAGAGGCTCTCGATCGGTACCAGCGATCCATGGCGCTGCGTCCCTCGCCGCTCACGCGCTACAGCATCGCGGTCGCCCAGTCGCACACCGGAAGGCTGCTCGAGGCCAGCGAGAACATCAGGACCTTCTTCCACGAAGCCACGCCCGATCTGCAGCCCTACGTCCAGCCCGCCGAAGACCTCCTTCGGTCCATCGAGCCTCGCATCGCGCGCCTGACCATCCGCATCCCCGGCGACCCGCGCGGCGCCCGCGTGCTCATCGACGGCCAGGAGCTGCCGCTCGCCGCGGTGGGTGTCGAACGCTTGATCAACCCCGGCAAGCACCGGGTCGAGGCCACCGTCCCCGGCCACGCGCCGTTCTTCGAGCAGCTCGATCTCACCAACGGCGCGTCCAAAACGGTCCTCGTCACCCTGTCGCGTGACGTCACCGCGGCGCCAACAACCAGCTCGGCGCCACCGAGCGACTCGTCCGGCCGGCGAAGCAGCACGACCGGCAAGATCGTTGTTGCGGCCGGAGGCACGGTCTTCGTGGTCGGCGGCGTCCTTGGCGCGATCGGCTGGTCCGAGGCCAAGAACAGCCCCACGCGCGATGGCGACCAGGCCGACAAGGCCAAGCGGTTTGCGCTCATCGGTGACATCGGCATGGGTGCCGGGCTCATCGCCGCCGGCGTGGGCACCTATCTTTTGTTGTCCGCGCCCTCGGAACCCCGCGGTACGGCGGTCATGGTCTCTCCGTGGACGACCGGGCATGCGGGCGGCGTCGGAATGTTGGGCAGGTTCTGAGGAGCCTCCCAGCGACGGCTTGGACCGCGTGCTCGTGCTCGACTCGTGCTCGGTCTCCGGTCTGGGGTGGCGTGCGAATGAATGGGATGACTCGGCGCCGTGCCCAAGGTCGATGGGCCTCATTCGAGGCGCCCAAATGCACGCGCGGCATGAAGCGGACCGAACGCATCGGCAACGCGCCGGGGAAGGCGGAAGCCGCGCTCGGAGGCTGTTGGATCGGGGCCTGCGCAGGTGGCGGATCCGCCGCAAAAGTGGCGGCCGCCACCTATCGCGCGCAAAATCTGTTGAGAAAACGCGGGCGGTTGGGTGGCACGGAACTCGCTCTATCGTCGGCAAGCCCACGTGAGTGCGCATGAACGTGGGCTCGGCTGTTTGACAGACGAGCGGATGGACATGGGACGGTAGGGATTGTCCGGGCGGCTGCGGCTTGCCGTGGTCGCCGTGGGTAAGTGGCGGGTTTTGACCTAACGGAGGTGCCACACGGAGTTGCCGGAGAGGCTGGGTCCACACGATGAGGACCGGCTCCGGCGGGCGGGTGCTGCGATCGGCTCCCGGGTGCGAAATCGAAAAAGACACCCGGCAGGCTGGAGAAGCGGCCATACCCGGCGGGCGGACGTGTGCCCTGAGATCCCGACCGGCTCGACGGCCTCTTGGACGCCCTACATGCCTGCCCGCCTCAGCCGCTCGTCGTGCCGGACGGTGCCGGACCACGGCTCGCGTTTTCGACTGCCACACCGCTCTTCTCCCATTGCCGCAGCCCGAGGCTCACGAACACGGCGCCCCTGGTGAACGGCGTGCGCGCCATTGCCCTCCACTCCTTGTACCAGCCCCATGCGGCCTCGAGCGCTGCTTGCTGCTCTTGCTTCGCGACAGGATCGAGCTCCTGGCCCTGGACTTCACGCGGGCGCTTGAGCGCGGCCAGCAACTCTTCCGCTTGCTCGCGCACGGCGTGCCTGACTCCGCGCTGCTTCACCACCGCCCAAGCAGCCGGGCCGGCGGGGTTTCCCGTCACGGGAAGAGGGTGCGCGCAACGATGGCTGACCTTGATTTCTCGACTCGGACCCGCGGTGCCTGCCCCGTCTGATGGCGGTGAGGGGGCACACCGCCCAGCTTGTGACGCTCGCGACGTGCGCTGGCACGCTCGGCCATGGAACCGTGGGTCCGATCTTCTGCATTCGCCGGCGTGCAGGCTGGGCGCTAGGATTGCTCTTCGACACATGCCGTCACGCCCTCCCGCAACGAACAAGCCGGCCTTGCGAATGTCGTCCTGCACGGCGCCCTCGCGAACAGCGCAGATGGCCTCCACCGCGCCGCCCGTTGCATCGCCCGGCCAAGACGCGCGGAAACGCATTTCGGTCGATCCGGACGCGCGCAGGCTCGTGCTGGCGTACCCGGTCCATTCCCTCGCGACGTCCCCTCCCCTCGGCGTCTGCCAGCTCAAGGGTTACGTACAGCGCGCGCTCCCGGACTGGACCGTCAAGGTGCTCGATCTCAACCTCGAGGCGCACGAGGATCTGTTCGAGCGCATTCGCCAGAAAGCGACCTTGCCGATCTCGGAATTCCCCCCCGGCACGTTGGGGGAGATTGCCCTGTCGCGGGCGGCAGAGACCTTCCGCGGCGCGCACCCGCACGAGTTCTACGACCGCATGGATCGCTACCTCGTCTACACCGAGCTGTGGCAGCGCTACGTGCGATCGGCCATCGTCCGGCTCGAGCGTCTGCAAGAGGGCTTCCGCGGTGGCCCCATGCCTGCGCTCATCGAGAGGCAGGCCGAGCTCGTCCTGCACGAGAAGCCTTCCGTCGTCGGAATCTCCATCTGTTATACCCAGCAGCTGTGGGCCGCGATGTGCCTGGCAAAGGTGCTCAAGCAGCGCTCCGACGTGCCCATCGTTCTCGGAGGCACCTTCTTCAACGGCGGCGTCGAGGAGCACTGGGCAGGCCACCGGCACTTCGTGGACTACGTCGTAGTCGGCAGCGGGGAGCGGCCCCTGGTGGAGATCCTGTCCGGCCGCGCGCGCTCGAACCCCGTGCCGGGCGTCGCTACTCTTCAGCAGGACAAGGTCGTCCAGACTCCCCCGGTCTTCGACGACGACCTAGACTTCGCCGGCGACCCGGACTTCTCCGATCTCGACTTGAAGCGATACTACTCCCCCGAGCCGGTGCTGCCGCTCATCACGTCGCGGGGGTGCTACTGGCATCGCTGCTCGTTCTGCTCCCACTTCCAGTCCGTAGGCCACTCGTACCAGCAGCGCAGCATCGAGGCGCTCGTCACCCAGCTCCGGGAGCACGTCGCCCGCGGCATCCGGCACTTCTCGCTGGTCGACGACATCATCGCGCCCGGCAGGTACGCCCGCCTGTCCGAGGCGATCCTCGACGCCGGCCTCGACATCCGCTACAGCGCTATGGCGAAGCCCGTCAAGCAGTTTGACCGCGAACTGCTTCAACGCATGTACCAATCGGGGTGCAGATTCATCGCCTGGGGTCTGGAGAGCGGCTCCCAGCGCATCCTCGATCTCATGGACAAGGGCACCAACGTCGACGACATCGAGCGCGTGCTCGCGACCGCGCACGAGGTGGGCATCCGCAACCATGTGTTCATCATGTGCGGCTTCCCCACCGAGACCCGGCAGGAGTTCCAGTCCACGCTCGACCTGCTCGAGCGGCATCGGGCCCACATCTCCGGCGTATACCGGGGCATGTTCGAGCTCGAGGCCCAGGCCCCGATCTTCAAGAACCCCGAGAAGTTCTCCATCAGCCGCATCCGGCCCAAGACGACAGCCCTGCTCTACGACTTCGATTGCGCGACCGGCATGAGCCGCCAGCAGGCCCGGCAGGCGTTGACCGACGCCGGCCCGTTCCTGCGCAGCTTCTCCCCCGCAAGCTCCCAGACCTGGGACTTCCGCTTCCGGGACCACGTGCTGCTCATGTACGGCCGCGACGCGGAGGTCTACTCGTAATTCGCCGCCAGCCCCACCCCCAGGATCGTCGCGCTCGCCTCGTACTTGCCGCCGTTCACATAGTCCGGGTAGGGCGCCGGCGTCGCCCGCACCGGGTTGAGCAGCGGATAGGCCGCGTGATTGGGATCGTTCGGATCGACCGACACGGTCCTGGACATTCCGATGACCCGCTCGACCAGCGCGTCGAACCGCCACGTGTCCGAGATGTGAAGGCTCCCGCCCACGCCCAGGATCACCTTGTCGAGGTCGATGGTCAGCGTGCTCAGGTACGGGTTGGGAATGGCCGACGGCTCCCACATCACCCCGCCGCGCACGTCGAGGCGATACCCCTCGACGTCGAACCAGCCCTCGCCGCCCAGCCGGATACTGTAGGTGTCCTTGAAGTTGCGTGGCACCACCTGCGGCGTGATCCGGTACTCCGCCGGGAACATCGCCACCTCGCGAAGCACGATGTTCTCGGGCGTGATCTCGATCTTGTCGTGCATGTGCCAGGCTTCGTAGACAAAGGCGACCTCGCCACGAAAGTGCTCGGCTCGCCCCTCCATGCCCAGCCGCGCGATCCACGGTAGCGTCATCTTCACCTTCGCCTTGTCGCCGTCCTGGTAGGCCTGATCGAAAAACGCATTGGGCGGCACCCGCACCTGCACCGTGGCAGGCGCGTTCACGTAGAACGGCAGCTGGTAGGACGCCCCGATGCGCACGTGCTCGCCCGCATTGATGGTGATACCGAGGTTGCCGCCCGGCGCGTAGATCGGCCCCACGCTCAGCTGCGAGACCGAGTCGAAGTCCGGCTGCTCTTCCGCACACACGAAGCGGTCGGGCAGGCACGTGCTCATCATCAGCTGCGAGCGGTACGTGCCCATGAGCATCTCGAAGCCGCCGCCGATCGCCACCGCCTTGCCAAGCCGGTAGCCGACCCACGCACCGGGCGTGGCCAGCAGCGAGCCGTCCAGGTTCAAGAGCATGTACCGCCCCGGGTTCGGCTGGCCCGCCACCGTCGTCGCGTAGCGCGCCCCGGCCGCGTAGGGCGCGAACACCCCGAGCGCGAACGACGCATCCTTCAGCCCGAGGTTGTGGCTCACCGCCAACGTCGGGATCGGGATGATCGGCGCGGTGCCTTCGGCCGTCGGATACGTCTGGTTCCACGCCTGTCCCGTGGGCTCGCCCGTGTTCGGATCGAGCTGGCGCACCCTCGCCTCGCGCGTGTAGCGCGAGTGGAACAGCAGGAACGACATGTCCGCCAGCACCTGGTGCGGCGCCTCCACGATGCCCGCCGGGTTGTACCAGATCGCGCCCAGATCATCGGCGCCGGCCACGAACGCCCCGCCCCTGCCCATGGGCCGCACGCCGCGATCCGAGAAGAACAGCCCGGCCGCGTTTGCCGAAGAAGCCTGTGCCAGCGCTGCAAGTACGACTGCGCCCCCGGCGGCACGTGCCCACCACGCCCGCCCAGTTCCCAGGTTGTGCATGCTCAGTTGCCTTCCCTGCCTCGTACCACCGTGTACAGCTGCTCCATGCCGCGCGTCGGGCTCACCAGGAAATCATGCGCCGCCGTCGCCACCTGCTTGTAGTCGTCCGGCGTCAGCGGCCCATCCTGCGAGCTGTCATACCGATTCACATCCGCTGCCACGTCCAGAATCACCTCGAGCGCCGTCTTCGAGCTGCCGCTGTCGTCGATCGGCTTGACCAGGTTCGGCAGTATCTGATCGAGCACGTGGTACCGGTCGAACACCAGCGGCGCATCCGGGCTCTCGCCGTTCTGCGGATCGCGCGACAGCACGTTGAGCACCTGCAGCACGATGTCCGCTGCCCCCGACGTCGGCGTCACGCCGTCGGGCGCCATCGTGTTGTCCGGCACCGACAGCGACGACATCACGTTCAAGATCGGCGGCAGCGTCTGGCCGTCGCGCAGCACCTGGATCACGTCCACCGCCGAGGCCAGCACAGCGCGCAGGCTCTCGTCGCTCGTGACCACGGTCAGCAGGTACTGCGCCAGCTTCTCGAGCTCCACGCGGCTCGGATCGGCCTGCAGCTTGTCGGCCAGGTCGACAATCGCCGCGAACAGCGGCCCGCGCATCGTGTCGGCCATCTTCTTGGCGAGCTCCACACGCGCCCAGTCGCACTTGCCCGTCGTCTCGCGATCCGGACAGTTCGCGTTGACCTGCTCGCGCAGCGTCTTGAGCAGCCGCACAACGGCCTGCGGCACCGCCGGGTTGCGGAAACGCGCATTGGCCCCCGTTCCGTCCACCGCCAGGAACGTGTCCACCAGCCGCGATCGCGCCTTCTTCCAGCGCTTCTGACGCTCCGCCCGATCGCTGGCATCGAAGCCGCTCGCGTTCGCAAACCGATCGTCGATCCTCTTGAGCGCGTTGGCGATCAGGTCGAACGTCGTCACCTGCTTCTTGACCGTCGTCCCGTCGCTCCACACCGTCTGCTTGTGGCCGTCGCGCGTCTGGATGTCGAGCTTGTCGGCGTAGTTCGAGTCCGCCAGCGCCTGGGTCATCGCCGCCAGCACCTCGGTCCCTCGACGCTCCTGGCTCGGAGCGCCGATCGCCACGCGGTAGCGCTTGCTCTCGATCGTCTCCTTGGCCAGCACGTTCTTGATCAGGTCGTGCAGCGCCGGAACGATCTCGGTGTTCTGCAGGTCCTCGGCCAGGATCGGCTCGTAGCGAACCAACCCGTCCTCCGAGCAGTACCTGCGGTTGGTCTTCGTAGTGCCCGTCTTGTCGCACTCGGCGCCGTGCGTGTTGTCCGCCCAGTTCCAGTGCAGCACGTCGATCGCGTCGGCGAACAGCTGCTCGGACTCGTGCGTGTAGAACGCGGTGAGCACCGGACGGTTCGCGTCCGCAAAGCCGAATTGCTCCCACAGGAACAGAACGCCCGGGTTGCGCAAGCGCAGCAGGTCGTTCATCGACGTGCAGACATTGACGCCTTGGCCATTGGGGTCGTTCGCGGGATCGCACACGCGCGAGCCGATCGGATCCTGCAGCCCCATGATGAAGTCGCCCGTCGTCTTGTTGGTGCTGCCCAAAAACTGGTCCTTGTCGGACATGTTCGGGTAGTTCGTCGAGTCCGCTCCGAAGAACACCAGACGGTCGAGCGCCGTGTGCGTCGGATGCGTGGTGAGACCCTCGATGCCGCTCGAGTTCCGGAACGTCGCGTTCATGTCCAGCCCGAGCGTGCTCGCGAGGCCGTTGAGGCAGTCGTCCTTGACCACCAGGTTGGCCTGGTGACGGTTCCAGTCCGCCGGCAGGTTCGGATCGTCCTCGATCAGGCTCTGCAGGTAGAACACCGTCATGTTGTCGATCGAGTAGACGCCGCACTCCGGGATCGGATCCTGCTTGCTGAACGGGCAAGCGATGCTGAAGAGCGCGTCGTTCGGGTAGGTCATCGACATCTTGCCGAGGATCGGCACGTTGGTGATGAGGTGCAGCTGCGCCCCCGCCTTGTTGCACGACTTGGTCCGCGTCGAGTCGAAGATCATCTGCAGCGAGCGCTGCAGCGCGCTGCGGTTCTCGCCCGTGTACGGCTTGGTCCGATCCACCGGCGTCACCGGCGTGTTGCCGCCCGCCGTCTTGTTGATCGCCGGCCCGTTAATCTTGCTTGGGTCGTAGCTCATCACGTCGCGGTACGTCGCGAACTTCGCGTACACGTCGCCCAACCCGTCGTGCATGTTCGCGTGCCCGATCACCCGGTCGTCGCCCAGCGCCAGCAGCAGATCCTCGAGCAGCGACGAGTCCCAGCTCGCCCCCGGCTGGATGCCCGGACCGACCGCGCTGATGTTCGTCACCACGTCCATCATCTCGTCCCACACGTCGGACTTGGCCGGCAGCGAGACGTCCGGATACTTGTCCGCGATGTCCTTCATCTTCAACGCGGCGCCGACCACCCGCGCCATGTCGTTCGGGTGGTTCTGGAACAGGTCGATCATCTGCTGCAGGAAGTCGTCGCTCTGCGGATCGCCCAGGATCTGCCCCACCGCGTAGACCAGGTCCACCAGCGGCGAGGTGTCCGGGTCGAAGCCCGTGTAGTTGATGGTCTTCTTCGCGAACTTGGTGCCGTCTCCGTAGACCGCTTGCTGGTTCGACAGCCGATCCCCAAACAGCACGTACGCGCCGGCCAGCGCGTCCATCAGCGTCTCCCGATCGTCGGCCGGATTCGGATCCACTAGATCGATCACGTCGCGAAGCAGCGACGCCGTCAGCGTGGTGTTCGTGTCGATGTACTCGTAGGCGGGAGTGCCGTTGTCATCGAGCACCGCGCGCCCCATGGCATCGGGCGCCCGCACTCTCGTTTCTCCCGGCACCGTGAACGGAAGGTCCACCGCCACCGGCTTGCCGTCCAATCCGACGAATCGTCCGAACAGGTCCACGTCCGCCAGCCCGTCACCGTCCTTGTCCGCGAACGGCGCCGGTACCGTGCCGGCCACGCCCGGAACGCTTCCCGCCACCCACGCAAAGCCCCGGTAGTCGCGCTGCACGATCAGCCCCGTGTGCGTCGCTTCGCCTTCGAACGAGGGATCGGTCGCCAACAGCACGTTCGATAGGATCTCGAGGTTGTCCCGCGGACGATTCGGCTGGTCGATCGCGTCGTCGACGACCAGGGGCGCCATCGGCAGCTCGGTCTCGGAGGTGCGCAGCTCTTCGTGGGCCACGTTGAGCACTTGCACGAACTGGTCGCGCGCCGGCCCGCCAGGACTCAGGATCCGCACCGATTGCTGCGAGATGGCCCGCAGATTCGGATACTGCAGGACCGGCGCGATCGCCCCCAGCCCCACCGAAAGAGGACGATACCCCTTGCGCCCTCCAATCTGCGAGAGCGCCTGCTGCGCCGTGGGCGAGTCGATCATCGCCTGGAACAGCCGCGCCAGCGATTGCGTGGCCGACGGCAGCAGCGGGTCGGGCGACGCCCCTTCGGAGGCGAGCGGGTTGGAGTCGTACAGCGGGTTGAGCCGCTGGATCAGGATCTTCAACGCCTGGTGCAGACGCACCTTGCTGGGCGTCGTCGCGTACGGATCGTCGATCTCGATGTCCGGCAGGATGACGTCCAACGCCTTGACCAACTCGGTCCGGTCTCGCGCAAGCGCCTCGACCTTCGCCACGGCCAGATTGCGCGTGACCGCCGCGGTGCCTTCGACCGGCGGAAGCTTCGACGTATCGACCTTGTCGGCGTAATTGCCATCGCCGTCGGGGTGGCACACGGCGTGGAACGAAAGCCCCATCGGGTCCTCGTTCAACGCGCCCGCCCCCACGCGATCGCAAAGAACCCCGTAAATCTCCTGGCCCAGGGTGGACTTTGCCGCGTACGGACGCGCGGCACGCGTCGTGTCGAAGTTGTCCGAGCACGCTACGACGGAAAGCGCGAATATCGCAGCGAGCCCAAGTGACTGTGGCAGCCTTCTCACGCGACCACCCCTTTCCTTCATCCGGTTGTGCAACGCTCTAGATTAGCAACCGGGCGGCCGTTTGCAGAAGCGGAAGTCTTCTGCGGTTGCTCGCACGCGCATTGACGCATAACGCAACGCGCCACCGATCGCCCCTTTCCCCATCGCTCCGAATGGGATACCTCCGCGGCCATGTCGGAGCTCTGCGCACTGGTTCTCGCCGCCGGCCATGGCAAACGCATGAAGAGTGCCGTGCCCAAGGTCATGCACCTGGTCTCGGGCCGTCCTCTCGTTCACTACCCCATTCAGTGCGTGCTCGACGCGGGCGCCACCCGGATCGTGGTGGTGGTGGGTCATGAGCGCGAGAAGGTCGCTCCCTACCTGCGCGACGCATTCGGCAGCAGCGTCACCCTGGCCGTCCAGGCCGAGCAGCGCGGAACAGGCCATGCCGCCCTGCAAGGGCTGCCCGCTCTGCCCGAGGACGCCCAGCGCGTCCTGATCGTGTATGGCGATACACCGCTTCTCGTGGCCGCGGACCTGGTCGCGTTGGCCGAAGCGTTGGACCGGACCCCGTCCGCGCAGCTGGCGCTGCTCACGTGCAGGGTGGCCGATCCACGGGGCTATGGGCGCATCTTGCGCGACGACCACGGGCGCGTGCTGGCTATTCGCGAGGACCGGGATTTGACCCACGCACAGCGGGCGATCGACGAGGTCAACCCGGGCGTGTACTGCGCTCGTGCGAGCTTCCTGCGCGAAGCGCTGACGCTGCTGCAGCCCGACAACGCGCAGGGCGAGCTGTACCTGACGGACATCGTGGCGATCGCCGCGGCCCGCAACGCCGTCGTCGATGTCCCGGGCGACCCGTCGAGCCTGGTGGGCGTCAACGACCGGGCTCAGCTGGCCGAGGCGGACCGCCTGATGCAAGCCAGAATCATCTATCGGCTGCAGCGCGCCGGGGCGACCGTACGTGACGGCGCCCGGATCGACGACGCCGTGCAGATCGAGCCCGACGCCACCATCGAAGCGAACGTGGTGCTGCGGGGCAACACGCGCATCGCGGCCGGCGCCCGCATCGACGTGGGCACCGTGATCGACAACGCTACCATCGGGCCGGACGCTTGGGTCAAACCCTACAGCGTGATCACCGACTCGATCGTGGCAGCGTCGGCCCAGATCGGACCGTTCGCCCATCTGCGTCCGCACAGCACGATCGGAGAGGGCGCCCACGTGGGCAACTTCGTCGAGACCAAGAAGACAGTGATGCACAAGGGGGCCAAGGCCAATCACCTGGCGTACCTGGGCGACGGCGAGATCGGCGAGGGAGCGAACGTGGGGGCAGGCACGATCTTCTGCAACTATGACGGCTTCCAGAAGCACAAGACCGTGATTGGCAAGGGCGCGTTCATCGGCAGCGACTCGCAGGTAGTCGCGCCGGTCACGATCGGCGAGAACGCTTACGTTGCGACGGGCACGACGGTGACGCGCGACGTGCCGGCGGACGCGTTGGCCATCGCGCGCGTTCGGCAGGAGAACAAGGAGGGGTACGCGGCCAAGCTCCGTCAGCGGTTCGCTGCGGCAAAGGCGGACAAGGAGCGTGCAAAGGATTCAGGGAGCTGAGATCCTGTCCGGATGAGCGGGCGGGCTGGCTAGCGGACCATCCGGAGTGCGACGGGAGCCAGGAGGCTCTCGGTTTCGCGCAGATCGCGCACGCTCAGCACGTCCTCGGGCAATCCTTCGAGACGGCTGGGGTCGGCGCAAACGCACACGACGCGAGCGCGGGAACGCTCGGTCCCGGCGAGTACGGCCTCGACGTACTGCACGAGCCCCGGTGCGACTTCGGTAGGTCCGCCGGACAGCACGACCCACGACGCGCCCAGGTCTTCGGCCGCGCGGCTGACGCTGTTGGGCGAGAGGCCGGTTCCGAGGAGGTACGGTTCGAGGCCGCTCTCGACGCCGACCAGCGTGGAGAGCCGTGCGAGCAAGTCATTGGGCTCGCCCGGCATGGGGGCCGCGATCATGCGGCCGCGAACGCTCCCGGGCGCTCGCAGCCCTTGCCGCTGTCGCGAGCACACGTCGATGAGGGTGTTGAAGGCGATGTGCTGGTGGAAGGTCTCGCATCGCCCGGCCGTGCAAGCTTGACCTACCCGGAGCACGGCGGGGTACAGCAACGTATCCGCGATCGCGGCGAACGAGCTGCGCTGCAAGCGCGCCGTGGCGACGGCTCCCATCGCCTTCTCGGTATCGCCCACCAGAAGCCCGCTCACCAGCTCCTCGATCTGACGATCTTCGTCGGTGGGCGTCGCGCCCGTTTCCCCCGGCCCGCGCCGCGACGCGAGGTGCATGGCAATGTCGCGGAGGCGAAACTTGCGGTGTCCGCCGGGGGTACGGATACACGTCAAGGTACCTGCGTCTGCCCATCGCTTGACCGTGGCCTCGCTCACCCCGAGGACTTCAGCCACGTCACCTGTCGACATGAGTCTATCGCTCATGATTCCGTCACTCCTGTTGTTTCCGGCAATGATTGTCTCTCTAGCCAATTCGATGCTGGGGGATCCGCTCCCGTCGCTTTCTGATTCATGACGAACTCGCTCAAATCACTTGGGAGCCGTTTGAGTCATCGTCAAGATGGCGGATTCGAGGATGGCGCGAGCAGGGCGCCGCGAGCCCTTGAGGGCCAGATCGGCTTCGGCGAGAACCGATAGCCATCGCTCCAGATCCCGCTCGGAAGTCTTGCGGACCTGGGCAGCCAGATCGCGCGCGCGAAACGGCGGAGCCCCGGCAGCCTTCGCAGCCGCTTCCGCGCTCGCTCCCTGCCGGCTCGCCGCCGCAAACCGGATCAGCTGCCGGGTCGACCAAGCCAGCAGCCCCACCAACGGCAAACCTCGATCTTGCGGCTCGTACACGTCGGCGAACACGCGCAGCGCGGTCGCCGCGTCGCGCCGTCCCACCGCGCCCACCAGCTCCCAGACCGACGAGGGCCGGATGCGCGTGACACACGCCGCGACGTCGGCCTCGGTAATCGGGGCGTCCTTGCCTACGTACAGCGACAGGCGCTCGAGTGCGTCGAGCACGCCGCCGAGCTCCGGACCTGCGACCTCCGCAAGCAGATCGGCCACGTCGGCAGGGACCTGGTGTCCGCGTTCGCGCGCCTCGCGCTCGATGAAGCGAGGCAACGCCGCGCGAGGCACCGGTTCGCACGCGACCGCAAAGCCCTTGGTGCGCGCGAGGGAGGCGAGCTTGCGGCGGCCGTCGAGCTTGCTCGCCACCAGCAGCAGACACGTGGAGTCGATGGGCTGAGCCGCGTACGCCGCGAGCGTCTCGAGCGCCTCCAGGCCCCCCTGCGAAGACGCCTTGCCTTTTTCCCCCGCGGCCTCGTCCCAGCGCTCCAACGCCTTGACGAGCACGAAACGCTTCCTGGCCATCATGGGCGCGGTACGCACCGCGTTCATCACCCGGTCGATGGTCGCGTCGTTGGCAGAGATGGAATCCTCGTTGAAGTCCGGCAGCCCACCCTCGAGCGCGGCCTTGCGAATGGCGGCGATGACACGTTCGGCGAGAACGCGTTCCTCGCCGACGACCAGGTAGACGGGACGCAGTGCGGAGCCCTGGGCTTCTCGGATGGCGTCGTCGGGGGTCACGCTGCACCCCTATCTGGGACTGGCGGCACGATCAAGCTCCGATGCGTGGTCGGGCGCGTCTGGCTGGCCTCACGCCCCCGACCCCGAGCGTCGGCCGATTCGACCTGATTTCAGCGGCAACGACCACGAACCGCGGGCCAAGGGGGATGGAGAATTGACAGGTGCGATGCACCCAGGCAGACTTCGTTGCAAGGCACAGGTATTTTTCCGGCCTCCAGCGTCGGAGCATTCACAGATGTCAGATGGCTCGGCACAGGCCTCGACCACCGGTCGATCCTCGGTAAACGCACCGGATCCCCTCATCGGACGCCTCATCAATGAGCGTTTCAAGGTCGTCTCGCTCATCGCACGCGGCGGCATGGGGAAAGTCTACCGTGCCGAACAGGCACCGCTGGGGCGTACCTGCGCGCTGAAGGTTCTGAACCCGAAGTACGCCGGCGACCACGACCCCGAGTTCCACAAGCGTTTCTTCCTCGAGGCCTCGATCGCGTCGAAGCTCACGCACCCCAACACGGTCACCATCTTCGACTACGGCCGGACCGACGACGAAGTCTACTACATGGCAATGGAGTACCTCGAGGGGCGGACGCTGCATCGCACGCTCCGGGAGGAGGGCGCTTTCAACGAGGAACGCTGCGCGCACATTGCCAGGCAGGTGTGCCGAAGCCTGCGGGAAGCCCATTCGCTCGGCGTAATCCACCGCGATCTGAAGCCTGCGAACATCTTCCTGGTGGAGCACTCCGACGAGCGCGACTTCGTCAAGGTGCTGGACTTCGGTCTGGTCAAGAACGTGGGCGACGAGCGCGGAGAAGACCTGACGCAGGCGGGCCTGTTCATGGGCTCGCCCAAGTACATGGCGCCCGAGCAAATCAAGGGCGACAAGGTCGACGGGCGAACCGACATCTACGCCCTGGGCATCATCATGTACGAGATGCTCACGGGCAAGGTCCCGTTCGACCGGCCCAACTCGGTGCACATCATGATGGCGCACGTCAACGAGGCGCCGCCCCCGCTTCGGGTGATGAACCCCGAGGTGCAGGCCAACCAGGTCACCGAAGAGGTCATCTTCAAGTGCCTGGAGAAGGAGCCCGACAAGCGCTTCAGCTCCATGGAGCAGTTGCTCAACGCGCTCAAGGCCGTGGGCGGCGGCGCCATGACCGCGACCCTGTCCGGTGTGCTCAGCTCCGGCGACTTCCTCGCGGTCTCCAGCTCCTCGGGTTCGGGCGCGGTGGCCCCGGGCACCGGCTCCGGCCCCAACCAGCCCATGTTCCTGTCGCCTACCGGCTCTTCGAGCCAGTCCGGCCCAGTGCTCGGCCAGCAGGCCACAGCCACGGTCGACGAGCAGCTCTACCCCAAGAAGAAGGGGTCGATGGGCGTGCTCGCCATCGCCATCGGAGCGTTCGTCGTGCTGGGCATCGGCGGCGTCGCGCTGTACGCCACCCGCGACACCGGACCGGCCACGGGCGACACCGCCGCGACCTCCGCCACGACCGCGCCGTCGATCGCAACCCCCTCCCAGACCGTCACCGCGCCACCGGTCGCTCCGCCGACCGCGTCGGTCAAGGTCGCGACGATGCACTTCGTGACCGAGCCCGACGGCGCCAGCGTTGAGACCGAAGCGGGCAAGCAGCTGTGCTTCCCGACTCCCTGCGACGTGAAGTTCGAGGGCGACGACGCTGCAGACGACAAGGAGCACAAGCTGGTCATCAACAAGGACGGCTTCCAGAAGGCGACGATCACGGTCAAGGCGTCGGACAAGGAACATACCGTGAAGCTCTCGCCGCGCGGCCATGGAGGCGGGGTGGTCGTGCGTCCTCCGCAGGCTCCGCCCGCGGGCGCGACAACGACGCCGCCCGCTGGGTTCAAGGACATTCCGTACTGACCCGCGCGGCAGGCGTTCCGGGTTGAACGGCGTGCCGACAGCCGCGCCCGAACGCTCACGTGGCGGATGGCTTGACAACCGTCCGTTGGACGGACCAGACATTTCCTGCACCTGAAACGCGGCCCGGTTGCGCTCAGCCCGGCCCCACGGAAGCACCAGCCCCCTGCTATGGAGTCGATGTCACCGTTTGGAATCAGCGTAGAAGACCTCGCAGGACGCCCGACGCTGGTTGCCATCGGCAACTTCGACGGCGTTCACCTCGGTCACCGGGCCGTGCTCTCCCAAGCCGTACACGACGCTCTAGCCCAAGGCCTCGCACCGGTCGCACTGACCTTCGAGCCTCACCCCACCGTCGCGGTCGGCCGTCCCCCGCCTGCGTGCCTGACACCGGTCGAACGCAAGATAGAGCTCATCCGACGCGTACATCCCGACATGCGCGTGGTGGTGCAGCACTTCGATGCGCAGTTCGCCTCACTGTCTCCCGAGCAGTTCGTTCGAACCATGCTGGTCGACCAGCTGCACGCGCGCGGTGTCCGTGTCGGTGAGAACTTCCGCTTCGGCTCCCGTCGCTCCGGCGACCTGAGCACGCTGTTCGACATGGGGCGGCGATTCGGCTTCGAAGCCCAGATCGAACCGTTGCTCGGCGATGATCACGGTCGCTACTCCAGCACACGCGCCCGGGAGTGCATCGCACGCGGGGACCTCGGCGCGGTCCGCCGCGTCCTGGGGCGCCCCCACGCGGTCTCCGGACAAGTCGTCGAAGGACAACGCCGCGCCCGCACGCTCGGCTTTCCCACGGCCAACCTGAGCTGGGTACACGAAGCCCTGCCTCCCCACGGCGTGTACGCTGTCGCCGTGGATCGCCTCGATTCCCAAGGCCGCGCAGCTCGCCTGTCCACCGGTGTGTGCAACATCGGCGTGCGCCCCACGGTCGATGCCGGATTCGCCGTCGAAGTACACCTGTTCGACGTCGACGAGGATCTGTACGGCAGCCGGCTGCGCGCCCACCTGATTCACCGCATCCGATCGGAGCGCAAGTTCCCGGACATCGAGGCCCTGCAAGCGCAGATCGCCGATGACGTCGCGCAAGCCCGCCAGTCGCTGGTCGGCCTGTCGCCGGCCCGCGACGCCGACGACGCTTGGTTCTGAGGGCCGACTTCGACTACGTTGGAGTCTGATGAGCTGGGGTCGCATCGAGCTCGAAGCACTGGACCGCGATGACCTGTTGTCGCACGCGCGACGCCTCGGGATCGCTCGCCCTGAGTTCATGACGCGTCGGGAGCTCGTCGACGAGCTTGTTCGCGCGGGCTCACCCGAGGACAACGAGCGGCGCATGGCGCGCAGCTTGTTGGGCAAGGCCCGCGAGCTGGTGGCGCGCGTGATGGACCTCGGCCTGCACCTGCCCGACGCGGCCCAACGCCTTCGGCCCGCACCTGCCCTTGCCCCCGAACCGCATCAGCCCGAGCCCCTTGCCACCACGGCCCTGGCCCGTGTCTACGCCGCGCAAGGCCACCGCGATCAGGCCCTCGCCACGCTCGAGCGCGTGCTCGCCCGCGATCCGGCTCACCCCGAGGCCTTGCGCCTCCGTCGCGAGCTCGCGACCGGCGCCGTCGAGCCTGCGGCCGCCCCGCCCGCATCAATCCCACCGACACCGCCAGCGCCCCTCGCGCCTGTCGATGATGAGGTGTCCCACGCAGCCCCCCCCGCTGGACCGCCCGAACGCGACGAGCTTCGCCTCGAAGCGGGCGCTGGTCGCATACGCATCTCGTGGCGCGTGAAGCCGTCGTCGTTCGCGCACTACAGGTCCGCCTCGGAGCATGGCCGCCTGGTGCTGCGTGTCGTGCAGATATCGCCTGCCGTGCCCGAGCCTCTGGTGACAACCATCGATACCGAAATCGACTCGTTCCGCGGTGCGTGGGACATGCCCTGGGACGGGGCGCCCGACACGGTGTGCGCCGCGGTCGGGGTTCGAACGCCGGACCGGTTCCAGGTGATCGCGTCCGCGGCCTGAAGCCGGGCGAGCGATACCAGGGCTCGCCATGTCGATTCCACACAACGGCTGCTGCGCAGGGCCGAAGAACGAGCATGGACCCGCTCCGACGCTCGATGGCACTGCTCTCTACACCGTTGCTGGCTGGCCTTTCGTGGAACTCTGCGCCCGCAGATCCTGACAGCGTCCTCGGCGAATTCGACGACGCTTCTCCGATCGTGCGCAGGGAGGCTTCGTCGCCCGATTCCATGGGTGCGGGTGAGCGCGGGCGCCTGCTGCTCGAGACAGGCGCGTTCATCAGCACGTCCGACGACGGCGCGCGGGGATTCGGCGCGTGGGTCGCGGTGGCGTTGCCGCTCGACCGCCTGTGGACGCCCAAGCCGCCGGTCCGGATGACGAGTGCGCTGGCCGAAGGGCCCGCGCCGGACTCGGGCAAGCCGTCGCCCGAGCCGTCCAAGAAGTCCGCGCCGTCCAGGCGCGCGTCGTCGCTTCAGATCTCGCCCGTGCTCGCGAGAGCGTGCGTGGCCGCGGCGTGGCGCGCCAACGGGCTAGGATCCATGGCCGACCTGGAGAGCATGAGCGGCCGGGCGCGATCGTCGGGCCTTCTGCCCGAGGCCAGATTGGGGGTGACGCGAAGCTGGGATCGGGGACAGAAGCTCACACCCACCAATACCGATCCCTATCGGCTTCAGGACTCCACTTCCGCCAGCCAGTTGCTCGAGGGCAAGCTCACCTGGCGGCTCGACCGCCTCCTGTTCGCCGACGACGAAGTGGCCGTCGAGAAGCTGCGTGTGCAGCGCATCCAGCAGCGCGCTCAGCTCGCCGGCAAGGTTCTCCAAGCGCTGTTCGCGTGGCAGCGCGCACGCCTCGCGGCCGAGGACGCTTCGCTGAGGGACGACGAGCGGCTGGAGGCGTGGCTTGGCGCAAGCGAGGCCGAAGCAACGCTCGACGTGCTCACGGGCGGGTGGTTTGCGCGATGGCTCGCGTCGAGCGGGGGTTGATCAAAACGAGATTCCGACGCGCGCCGACAGCTCGTGCAAGGAGTGGGCGTCGTCCTTGCCAACGGTGTTGCCCGGCGCCTGGGCTCGCTGCGTGGACGTGGTCTTGATGGCCGAGTCGGGAAACATCGCCAGGCCGTAGTCCACCGACAGGCGAAGGTGTTTCGAAGCCCAGTAGTTGACCCCGGCCGACACCGTGTTCACGCGGATGTCGCCGTCGACGTTCTTCTTGTCGACGCTCCCGTCGCGTGCGGCGCTCTCGTAGCTGACCTTGAGCTGCTCCCACTTGACCGCCAGCTCGAGCCCTTGCAGCGGAATGCCGGCGTCGGGCTTGTTCAGGTCGACCTTGGGCGGCCCTTGATCGCCCGGATCTCCGATGACCTTCGGCGAGCCGAGCAGCCAGTACGACAGCTGCACGTAGTAGCCGTAGCCCTTCATCGTGCCGAACCGCTCCGTGTAGTCGAGCTGGTAGCCGTCGACGCCCTCGCGCGTGTTGTTCTTCATGTAGACGAACTCGCTGCGCAGATCGAGCTGCCGGAACGGCACGCGAAGCTCTCCGGCGAAGCCCATCGAGGCCCCCGACGGGATGATGTGCTCGCGTCGCCCCAGGCTGTCGGTGTAGGTCGGCGACCAGAACGTGTAGCCCGACTGCGTGCTCATCGAGTCGACGTCGTAGGCCACGCGGCTCTTGTCGTGCATGGCGTACAGCAAGCTGCCGCCGATCTGCAGCTTGTCCAGCGGGCCCTTGGACTTGGCGAGGGGCCGCGTGTACACGCGCCCGGCGCCCATGAACCGATTGTCCGCATTCGGACGGTTGCTGCCGTCGCCGTTGAAGAAGCCGATCGCATACGAGAGCACGCGCTTGTCGAGGTTGCCCCACAGCGAGACGCCCAGGTCGCGAATCTCGGGCATGGCCCAGTCGCGCACGGGCAGCGATCGATCGAGGAAGGTGATGGTGTTGGTCGACGTGCGGTTCTCCATGGTGAACGGCACGTTGAACTGCCCCACCTGGATGTTGAGCAGCGGCGAGGCTTCGTAGTTGGCATAGACCTGCACGGGCTGGGCGCGATATCGGACGGTCTGCACCGATGCGTAGCGGGCCGTGTCGGCCGTGGGATCCTTGCCCACCGGCGCCGCGTATTGCTCGTTCTTGCCATCGGCGTTGTCGAATGCGGTCGGCGCGAACTCGGCTTGCACCAGCCACTGCCAGTGTCCCCACACCTCGCCACCGAGCTCGACGCGAGCCCTCCTCAACAGGAATGTCGACTTGAGCGCCGTGCTGGAGACGCCGTTGCCGAAGTAGTTGTACTCGTCGAGGTGCAACCTGCCTCCGACGTAGACGCGGAAGTAGTCATAACGATCGCGCAGGTAGAACCTGTCACCGTGGTAGCCGGCCACCGGATTGCCGTCGACGCCTGCGTCGGGGTCGCCAAACTCACGCGCGTAGGGCTCCGCGGCCGCAGCCTCGGGTGGCGGTGGTGCGGGTGCCGCAGGTGCAGCCTGGGCCGGCGCAGGTGGAGGCGGCGCAGGCGGCACCATCGTCAGGTGGAATCGGTGGCGATGGGGCGGCGGCACCGCAGGCGCACTGGGCGCGGGCACCGCAGGCGGGACCGCCGGTGCGGTTGCCGTGGGCGGCGTCGCCGGTGCCGTCGTCGGAGCCGGTGGTGTGGCCGAAGCAGGCGGTGGGGTTGCCGCAGACGGCGATGCGGGCGCAGCCGTGGCAGGGGGCGGGGCAGCGTCCGGTTTGGGCGGATCATCGGCCATCGCGAGCGCAGACACGAACGAGGTGGTTGTGAAGACTGCGAACGCAATCGGGGCAAGACGCATGGGAGGGTCCTTCCTGGCTGGAGCCTGACGCCTGAAGTCGGGCGCAGCGTGGCCGACTAGGCGCCTTACCGTCAAGCATGGCGACGTCGGACATCTTCTGACTCGTGCGTCGAACTACTCTCCACGAGTGTCGGGTAGCGTTCGCGGCCTCTCGCTTGTTGCCGAAACGGAAGCTAAGCTCCGGCCATGGCACCTTTCCTGCCGTCCGGACCGCCTCGCCGCAGGGCGGGCCCGCAGGCACATGCGGGGCTCATCTGCCGATCGATGTGCCCCCGAGACGCCATGGATCCGCACGATGCGCGCCGGGCCCGGGCCTGGGCTCCTCGCCACGGCAGCCCCGAATCGCACCCGGCCGCTCGAGTTGACTCCCACGCTCGTTTCGAACTGCGGCCAAGCACCCGTCACGCGGCTCTTGTCACCCCGCCCCCGGGCAGCTTTCGCGCTCATCGATCCGCAGGAGCCAGCGCATGAATGAGTTGAGCCCAGTCACTCGCACTCTGGTCGAGGGGCTCGACACGGTAGCCGCCTCGTTGTCCTCGGACCCGCGTCTGGCCGGCTTCGTGGTGCTTCGTCCGCATCCGCTGATCGTGCTGGTGCGCAAGGCACGGCAGACCGCGGTCCTGGCGCCCGGAGCGGTCTGGGATCGGGCCAGGGACATCCTGTCGAAGTACCTGGCCCGACACGAGTCCGGCGAGGGCATGCTGCTGCTGATCGGCCCCTTGCAGGATCCGGATCTGGATCGCCTCATCAGCCACGGGTTGGCGTCGTTGATGGACGCGCAGCCGTCGCAGCACGCGCTGTACGTGGCAGTGCGCAATGCGTTCCACACCATGGAGGCGCACGGGCGTGCGGAGAGCCGGGGCAAGTGGCTGAATCGCTATCGATACGAGCTGGGCGAGTTGGTCGAGATCGCGCGCATGATGAGCACGGAACGCGAGATCGACAAGCTGCTCGGCCTCATCCTGGAGAAGGCCCGATTCATCACGGGAGCCGACGCGGGCTCGGCCTACGTGGTAGAGGGCGAGGATCCGGATCTGAGACGACGACATCTGCGCTTCAAGCTCACGCAGAACGACTCGGTGCTATTCGATTGGCGCGAGTTCACCATCCCGATCAGCCAGCAGTCGATCGCAGGGGCCACGGCCCTGGGCCGTGCGCCGATCAACATCGCCGACGTCTACGATCTGCCCCCCGGGGCGCCCTATGCGGTCGACCGGTCGTTCGACCAGAAGATCAACTACCGCACGCGCTCGATGCTGTGCGCGCCGCTGGTGGACCGCGCCGGCGAGGTCATCGGGGTGCTGCAGCTCATCAACAAGAAGCGGGAGCCCCAGCGCAAGCTCACGACGCCCGACGACTTCGAGGAGCAGGTCATCGCCTTCGACGACCGGAGCCAGGAGCTGCTGCTGGCGCTCGCGGCGCAAGCGGGGATCTCCCTGGAGAACACGATGCTCTACGAGGAGATCCGCCGGATCTTCGAGGGCTTCGTGCACGCTTCGGTGGAGGCCATCGAATCGCGGGACCCGACGACCAGCGGTCATTCGCGCCGGGTGGCGAACTTGTGCGTTGGGCTTGCCGGCGCGCTCGAATCCACGGACACCGGCCCCTATCGCAATGTCCGCTTCGCCGCCCAGGACATCCGCGAGCTCGAGTACGCCTCGCTGCTCCACGACTTCGGCAAGATCGGCGTGCGCGAGCAGGTGCTCGTCAAGGCCAAGAAGCTCCACGACGCCGACCTGGAGCGGATCCGGAGCCGCTTCAGCTACGCCCTTCGCTGCTTCGAGGTCGAGACACTCAAGCGCAAGGCCGAAGCCCTGGAGCGTGGCGCGAGCCGGGAAATGATCGACAGCCTCGACCTGGCCATCGAGACGCGCCGGGCACAGCTCGATGAGGCCTGGAATGTCATCATGGCCGCCGATGAGCCCACCGTCCTGGCAGAGGGCGACTTCGCCCGCCTCGAGGAGCTCACGCGCACCTACTACCTCGAAGACGGGAAGCTTCATCCGTTGCTCCTGCCGGAAGAAGCCGCCAATCTCAAGATCCCCAGGGGCTCGCTCAACAGCTCCGAGATCGAGGAGATCAGGAGCCATGTCACTCATACGTTCCGTTTTCTGCAACGCATTCCCTGGGGGACCTCGTTCCGCCGTATCCCGCTCATCGCGGGGGCTCACCACGAACGGCTCAACGGCACCGGCTACCCGCAGCGCCTTCGCGCCGAGGAGATTCCCCTGCAGGCCAAGATCATGAGCGTAGCGGACATCTTCGACGCTCTCACCGCTAGCGACCGGCCGTACAAGAAGGCGGTTCCCATCGACCGGGCGCTGAAGATCCTCGACGCCGAGGTGGCGGACAACCACATCGACGGTGAGTTGGTCCGGGTGTTCCGGGAGGCGCGGGTCTGGGAGAAGGCGCTGCCGCGCTAGGCAGCCGCGGACTCGTCGGCGCGGAAGGCGGCAGGCTCCGGGGCTCGGGCAGGCGGTTCCCCGCAGCCGGCGGTCAGATCGCGCAAGCCGCCGCACAACTCGATACGCGGATTGCGCAAGGCGCTTGCGCAACTCGAGCGCCGCTTCGCCGTCCCGACGAGCCGGACACGGGTGGGAAGAGCTGGCAGCGTCGATGCGACGGTTCCCGATCAGGGGGTGTTTCGGGGACGCATGGGGATCGGCGCGATCCCAGGTGGGAACCAGGAGATCCCGAATCAATACCCCGCGCGCCGAATTGCCTTGTACGCTGTCCCCAGGGTGCGCACGTCGTACACGCAGCCTGCCGCGCAACCCTTGCACTCGTAGACCGACATCGAGCCCCACCCGTCGCCCGCCCCGTACAGCACGATGTGGCCCGAACTGCCCGAGTGGTACACCAAAGCGTCGGCGGCGGCCAGCGACCCCCGGGAGATGCTCGACCAGTATGCGCTCGTGTTCGCGAACGAGTCGGTGCTGTAGGGGTGGCCGTCCTGCGTGATATCGCTGTTGCTCGAGGGCACCTGCCAGATCTTGGCGACATAGCCCGAACAATCCGCGCCGTACTGACCGGAGTGGCTGCAGCTGGGGCAGCTGCCCGAGCACGAGCCCTTGTTGCTGGAGGTCGGACCTCCGGGCAGCCAGCGACCATGGCCCCACCAGTAGGAAAATCCAGTGCCGGCCTTGGCGCGCGCAATAGCGTCGGCCCGGCTGCCGGTCGTGCTCGGCTGGCTCGGCTGGCTCGGCTGTGTCTGCGAGGAGCCAGAGCCGGGCTCCAAATACGCTCCCGCCGCCCAGCCCTTCGTCCCTTGATATTGCACCCGATAGTAGCCGTTGTTGGCGTCCTGCTGATCGACGACGGTCACCGCGGCTCCAGTCGGCATCACCGTAATGACCATCGAGGTCTTGCTGGGCTGCGAGCGCAGGTTCAGCGCGGTGGTGGTCACCAGCTGCGTGCCCAGCGGCATCGAGCCCGTCGTGCCGCTGCCGTCGCCGCTGCCGACGATCTCCAGGTACGCCCCGTACGCCCAGCCCGTCGTGCCATTCTGCTTGATCTTGTAGAACCCGTTTTGCGGCGTGGTCTGGTCAACAGTGACCACGTGCGTGCCGTTGGGCAGCACGCGCAGGACGGCGTTGTTGGTCGACGGTCCCGTGCGGAAGTTCAGGTCCGCGGTGGCCACCATTTCGGTGCCGATAGGCACCCCGCCGCTCACCGCGTCATCGGAGTACGCGACGTTGTCCTCGGCGCCCACCACCTCCCTGCTGTCGCCAGGTGCAGCGGGGCTGCATCCGATGAGCAGCGACAACAACACGGTAAGGGCAGCCAAGCCCACAGCAAGGAACCGGGCGTCGTGGGAAGGTCGGGCGGTCGTCATGGCGTCGCGTCTCCTGTTCGCAGTGCCTACGATGCGACGCTCGTGCCAAGCTCTCCGGAACCGGGCGCCTCGGCCGGACTGCGCCTCGCCCGTGGCTCAACGACGATGGCGGCGCGTCCGGCACCGATATAGCATCCCCTCTCCCCACGCACCGACACCATGGCCGATCCCCAACTCCCCCGCCGCTTGCCCTTCTCGTTGTACGCCGTCGGGGCCATTGCGCTGTGCGTGCTGTCGATTGTGCTGCTTCGCCGCTGGACCGCACAGGACTCGCCGCAGCCCTCCGAGCACCGCGAGCGCAGAGCCTCGCGCGACGAACCCATGCCGGCGCCCTCGCCAGATCGGAA
>JAJZQG010000258.1 GCA_021847645.1 Myxococcales bacterium | reverse complement strand
TCCGATCTCCGGCAACGGTGCCACGCTCGAAGGCGGCAACTACGACGTCATCCGCAGGCGACTGCTCGAGCAGGCGGCGGAGCTGCGCAGCAAGGCCGACGCCGCCAACGCGCGTCGCCAGCAGGTCTTCGGCAGCTCGGAGCTGAAGCTGGTGTCCACCGAGCGTGTGCGCACGGACAACAACTGCCTGCCGCGCGACATGGTGAGTGTGGACGGCCACCTGCTGTTCGGCTTCCAGGTGTTCCTGGGGCTCAAGAGCGAGACACAGGTCTCGGACATCTTCTCGCTGTACAAGTTCGCCAAGCCCGACGGGGGCATCGAGATCGCGCAGGTGGGGCTGGATGCGCTGGGCGGATTCCTCAACAACGAGGAGTTCGTCAAGACGTTCCGCGACACGTTCAAGTATTCGAAGGACGCGCGGCTGCTGCAGCTTCGCAAGGCCGACACGCGGCTTCTGGTGATCGTGCAGACGGGCGACACGGTGCAGGACGTGCGCATCTTCCGCTTCGCGATCGATGCGGCCGGGCGCGTGAGCTACATGGACGCGCGAGGCGAAGAGGACGCCGTGCTGCCGCGCGCTCACGACTTCGAGTGGACGCAGACGCGGCGCGAGGACCAGGTCGCCGGCGCCTTCCCCCACATGAACATCCTCAACGAGGTGTTCGTCGAGACCGTAGGCGGCGATCTCACGGTCAAGATCGAGAACAACACGAAGGACGGCTGGGGGATCTACCGCGAGCCGGTCGACGACCCGAACCAGACGCTGGACGACTCGGACATCTCCTACGCGCGGCTGGGCGTGATCATCCTGCTGCGCATCCGGCCCTTCCGCGAGAAGCAGTATCGCCATTTGGTCTTCAACACGCGAACGCGCAAGGTGGCGCGCGTGGACGCCATCGAGCAGGCGTGCCTGCAGCTGCCCGAGGACCACGGCATCATCTTCCCGGGAGGCTACTACCTTCGCACGGGCGACATGAAGCGCTTCGAGGGCAGCACCGAGGGGCTGCGCTTCGAACGCATGCTGCGATCGCCCAACGGCGAAGACGTGCTGTACGTGTTCCACCGTCCGGACGACGGCTTGTACTCGCTGCTCTCGTACAACCTGGTTCGCAAGGAGGTGGGCAGTCCGATCCTGTGCCACGGCTACAGCCTGTTCGACGACGGCACGATGCTGGTGTTTCGGGCGTCGGACGAGGCGACGCGGGTGCATCCGATGCAGGTCTGGTCGACGCCGTTCACGAGCGCGGAGTTCGCGGCGGAGGCGCCGACGGACGGCTCGTACATGGCAAAGGTGGGCAATGCGGACCTGGTGCGGGGGATCAGCGATGCGTACTCGCTGGTGCAACTGGCCCGCAACGAGGAGCCGTCGCGCCAGAGCTACGAGGATCTGATCGCGGCCACGGGGCGGTTCGTCGACGCGTACTTCTGGATCGGGCACGAGGAGGTGGGCAACCTGCAGGCGACGGTCGAATCGCTGCGCAAGACCTCCGAGCTGATCATCGACGAGTACGAGAAGATCGCGGCGATCCGCAAGCGGGCCACCGAGGCGCTGGCGCAAGCGGCCGAGCAGCAGAAGAGGCTCATCGCGTCCGTGCGGCCCGAGGACCTGCAGGGGGTGGACGGCTTCATGGGGGGGCTGACGCAGCTGCGCAAGCAGCGCGGCAAGCTGATCACGCTCAAGGAGATGCGCGAGATCGACGTGAAGGTGATCGACGCGCTGGAAGCGGAGGTGACGGGGCACTTCGAGCTGGTGAGCAAGGCGTGCGTGGGCTACCTGCTGCAGGGCCAGGCGTTCCAGCCGGTCATCGAGAAGATCGCGGGCCTGATGAAGGCCATCGACGAGGTGACCAAGGCCGTGGAGCTGCAGCCCCTGGCCGAGCAGCTGGACCAGGCGCACGAGGGGCTCAACCTGCTGAGCGAGGTGATCTCGGGGCTGGCGATCGACGATGCGACGCAGCGAACGGCGATCCTGGCGGGCATCTCGGAGGTATTCGGGCAGGTCAACCGCGCGCGGGCGTCGTTCCAGGCGCGCAAGCGCGATCTGGGGTCGACCGAGGCCAAGGCGGAGTTCGCCGCGCAATTTGCCCTGTACGGCCAGAGCGTCTCGGGGGCGCTGGCGCTCTGCGATAGTCCGGAGAAGTGCGACGAGCAGATGTCGCGGATGCTGGTGCAGCTCGAGGAGCTCGAGGGGCGCTTCGGCGAATACGACGAGTTCATCACGCAGCTCACGGCTCGCCGGGAGGAGGTCACCGAGGCCTTCGAGGCGCGGCGCCAGGCGCTGGTGGACGAGCGTCAACGCCGGGCGCAGAACCTGTTCTCCGCCGCCGAACGAATCCTGGCCGGTGTGGCGCGCCGGGCCAAGGGCTTGACGACGCCCGACGAGCTGAACGCGTATTTCGCCTCGGACGCGATGATCCAGAAGCTCGGCGATCTGGCCGGGCAGCTCGACAAGCTGGGGGATTCGGTCAAGTCCGAGGAGATCCGCAGCAGGCTCAAGGCCGCCAAGCAGGATGCGGTCCGGGCGCTGCGCGACAAGACGGACCTGTACGAGGAGGGCGAGGCGGTCATCAAGCTGGGGCGACACCGCTTCAGCGTGAACACGCAGCCGCTCGAGCTGACGCTGCTTCCTCGGGACGGCTCGCTGGTGCTGCATCTGACGGGCACGGGCTTCTACGATCCGATCCAGGACAAGCAGCTCGACGAGTCCAAGGATCTGTGGGAGCAGGCGCTGATCTCGGAGACACCGGAGGTGTATCGGGCGGAGTACCTGGCGGGCTCGCTGCTGCTGGCGGCCGAGCAGGGCCAGGGCAAGCCGACGATGAGCGAGCTGCAGCAGGCGTTGGTGGACGGCACGTTGCCGCAGTTGGTGCGCGCGGCGGCTTCCGAGCGCTACGACGAAGGCTACGAGCGAGGGGTACACGACGAGGACGCCGCGAAGATCCTGGAGCGGCTTCTGGCGATGCGGGCGACGGCGGGACTGCTGCGTTACGCGCCGACGCCGCGGGCGTATGCGTGCCTGCATTGGGCGTCGCTGCCCAACGACGCGAGGCAGCTGGCGCATCGTCGCGGGCGCAGCGTGGGCCGGCTGCGGGAGCGGCTGGGCGACGTGCGTGCGCAGGAGAAGCTCGCGGCGGAGATGCAAGGGGCGATTCGCGAGTCGCTGCGCGCATTGGGGATAGAGCCGCGGGAGATGGATGTGGTGATGGCGTCGAGCTACCTGGTGCAGGAGCTGGCGCTGGACCCGGTGCGATTCGACACGAGCGCGGAGGCGGCGGAGCTGCGCGACAGCCTGCTCGCGTACTTGGACGGGGAGGGGGCGCGGCGGGCGTTCGAGGAGGATCTGCGCGTGCTCGAGGCGCACCCGGCGGCGCGTCACGCGCTGGCGAGGGCGTACCTGCTGGCGTTCATCGGCGGGGATCCGGCGCGGGGGCGATTCGGGCATGTGCTGGAGGAGACGGCGGCGATGCTCCTGACGGAGCGCAAGGTCGATCGGGATCCGGTGGCGGCGCTGACGGCGGCGGAGGTGCCGGACATGCTGGGACAGCATCCGCGCATCGAGGGCCGCGTGTTGCGCCTGCGTCTCGACGAGTTCCTGGACCGAATGGGCACGTTCGTGGCGGAGCGCGTGCCGCGCTACAAGGCATACCGGCAGCTGCGGGGCGCGCTCATCGAGCGGGAGAGCAAGCGGCTGCGGCTGGGCGAATTTGCGCCCAAGGTGCTGACGTCGTTCGTGCGCAACCGGCTCATCGACGAGGTCTATCTGCCGCTGGTGGGCACGAACCTGGCCAAGCAGCTGGGGGCGATGGGCGAGGGCAAGCGCACGGACCTGATGGGCCTGCTGCTGCTGATCTCGCCGCCTGGCTACGGCAAGACCACGCTGATGGAGTACATCGCGAGCAAGCTCGGGCTGGTGTTCGTGAAGGTCAATGGTCCGGCGCTGGGCCACGGGGTGACGTCGATCGACCCGGCGGAGGCGCCGAATGCGACGTCGCGCCAGGAGGTGGAGAAGATCAACTTCGCGCTCGAGATGGCGAACAACGTGATGTTGTACCTGGACGACATCCAGCACACCAACCCCGAGCTGCTGCAGAAGTTCATCTCGCTGTGCGACGCGCAGCGGCGGATCGAGGGCGTGTGGAAAGGGGAGACGCGCACGTACGATCTGCGGGGCAAGCGGTTCTGCGTGGTGATGGCGGGCAATCCGTATACGGAGTCGGGGGCGAAATTCCAGATCCCGGACATGCTCGCGAACCGGGCCGATACCTACAACCTGGGCGAGGTGCTCGAGGGCAAGGACGAGCTCTTTGCGCTCAGCTACTTGGAGAACTCGCTGACGTCGAATTCGGTGCTGGCGCCGCTGGCGGGGCGGGATCCGAAGGACGTGCACAAGCTGATCCGTCTGGCGCGGGGCGAGGAGGTGCCCACCACGGATCTGTCGTACGCGTATTCGGGTGCCGAAATCGCGGAGATCACGGCGGTGCTCAAGCACCTGTTCGCGGTGCAGTCGGTACTGCTGAGTGTGAATCGGCAATACATCGTATCGGCGTCGCAGGAGGAGGCATTCCGCACGGAGACGCCGTTCAAGCTGCAGGGCAGCTACCGCAACATGAACAAGATCGCGGAGAAGGTGGTATCCGCGATGAACGCGGACGAGCTGCAGCGGCTGCTCGACGATCACTACCAGGCGGAGTCGCAGACGCTCACGACCGGAGCGGAGGCGAACCTGCTGAAGCTGGCGGAGCTGCGCGGCAGGATGTCGGAGGCGCAGAAGAAGCGCTGGGAGGAGATCAAGCAGGAGTTCGTGCGGGTCAAGCGCATGGGCGGCAAGGGGGACGATCCGGTGGCGCGGGTGACGGGCACGCTGAGCGGGCTGGACTCGCAGCTACAGGGGATTCGGGAGGTGATTGGAACAGCGGTGCGCGAGCTGCAGAAGGGCCAGAAGAAGCAGGGCGTGTTCGATGCGCCGTCGTCGATGGCGTCGCTTGCGCCGATGCTCGAGGGGATCGAGCAAAGTGTCAAAGCCCTGGCGAAGACGCAGCTCAAGGTGGATATCAAGCAGGAGCCGCCGCCGGGGATGGGGGATCTGCTGGTGCAGCAGGTGTCGCTGATCGAGAATACGCTGGTGCCGCTGGTCAATGCGGCGCTTGCGAGGTCCGCGGCGGCGGGCGGCGATGCGGGCGCAGCCGCGGCGGTAGGCAATCGCATGCAGGCGCTGGAGGCGCGCATCGCCGAGCTGACGGCTACGTCGCAGATGCTGAACGAGCGGCTGCGGGAAGGGATTGTCGCGACGATGCCGCGGTTCGAGGTGCGGCTGACGGCGGAGGGGCCGAGCAACTTCTACCAGCCGTCGTCCGGCGGAGCGGTGGAGACGCACGGCGGGCTGTTCGTGGCGACCTATGCGAGAGCGCCGAAGCCGGGGACGCAGGTGGTGGTGTCGGCGACGTTTCCCTCGGGTGGGCAATGCGATCTTCGAGGCGTGGTGGCGTGGGCATGGGAAGCGGGGCTCGCGACGGACCCGTCGCGGCCGGTGGGCTTCGCGGTGCGATTGGCGCCGATGGACCCGGCGTCGCGAGCGCTCGTGGCTTCGTATCTGAGCCAGCGGCAGCCCATGTTGGTGGAGGGCGTGTAGCGTCCGGTCGGTGGGAGAATGCAACGCAGAGGCAAGGAGACGCAGAGGCGCAGCGCGCTGGGCCACTGGGCTTTCGATTCGGGGATCGCCGTTTGCCCTGTCACGGGGTACGGCGCTGCATTTGATTGTCGATACTACACAGGAGCATTCACGGCTGCTGGGCAATTGCGTTGCGCGCGGTGTCGGCGCAGGGCGAGCCAGCCGGCCGACCGGAGGAATCCACGATGACCGTGCCGGTCAGTCCCGAACAACTGCTGGAGGTAATTCGCACGCGCAGGAGCGTGCGCCGGTTCTTGCCGCGCGCGCTGCCGCCTGAGGCGATATCTCATCTGGTCGAGGCGTTTCGCTGGGCGCCCACAGGGGGCAACGCGCAGCCCTGGAGGCTGGTCATCGTGCGGTCCGAGGCGGTGCGCGCCAAGCTGGGGGAGGCAGCGCAGTCCCAGTCGTTCGTGGCGCAGGCGCCGGTCGTCATCGTGGTCTGCGTGGACCGCGACCGTGCGCGAAAGGCTTACGGCAACCGGGGCGAGGCGTTGTATTGCCTGCAAGACACGGCTGCCGCGATCGAGAATCTGCTGCTCATGGCGCACGCCATGGGACTGGGCGCTTGTTGGGTGGGAGCGTTCCGGGAGACCTCGGTCTCCGAGGTGCTGGGCCTGCCGTCCCACCTTCGTCCGATCGCGATCGTGCCCGTGGGCTGGCCGGACGGCACGCCGCCGGCGCCGAGGCGTCGCACGGCGCCGGAGTTCGTCGAGGAGCGTTGAACGATCCGATGGCTTGGCGCGGCTATGCGCGTTGCAGGATGGCCACCGCGCTGGCGGAGAAGATGCCGCCATTGCCATAGACCAAGGCTCGACGCGCATCGGGAATCTGCCTTGAGCCGGCCTGGCCGGTGAGCTGAGCGAAGGCCTCGATGACGTTGTACATGGCGGGCACTTCCCACGGGGCGCCGTAGGCGAGCAAGCCGCCATGGGTATTGACCGGCACGTCTGCCGGGTTCCAATCGTCGCTTCGGGTGCGCTCGGCCATCTGCTCGATCCAACGTCCGCCTTCGCCCTTGGCCGCCAGCCCCACGGCCTCCACGGCCCGGACCAAGCAGATGGGGAAGCAGTCGTACAGGCCGAAGAAGTCGATATCCCCAACATTGAGCCGCGCTTCGGCATAGGCCGTAGCGCAGGCCTCCTCGCAGGAGAACATGTCCTCGTCGATGACCGGCGGCGGATAGAGCGGACCCGACGCCTCGCCGCCTCCCACCACGATTACCGACGGTCGCGTGTGGCCGATCTGCGAGAGGAACCGATCGGAGGCCACCACGATGGCCGCGCCGCCGTCGGCACGCCGGGCGCACTCGAGGGTGGAGGTCACGGGGGCGACTTGCGCGGAGGCCAGGACGCTCTCGAGCGTATGGGGTTTGCGTGTGAGGGCGTCGGGGTGGCGCGCGGCCATGCGACTCATCAGCACGCTGCAAAGCGCGAGCTGCTCGCGGGTCGTGCCATAGGTGCGCATCTGCCACTGGGCGACGCGATCGTAGCCATGGGGAATGACCGGGCTGGGCAGCTCCCCTTCCGGATCGCGGCAGGTCTGATCGGCGCGACGCAGGAACTCCTCGCGGGACAGGGAGCTGACCGCGTCGCCTGCGACCACGGCGACGACATCGCACCAGCCCTGGTGGACCAGCCGGGTGGCCTCGAGCAGACCGGTGATGGGTCCGGCGCCGCCCGTGTCGATCGTGCGCACGATGACGTCTTTGCGCGGCAGCAATCCCATTTGCGTGGCCAGGAAGTGCGCTTCCATGAAGTGGGGCTCGGCCAGGGAGGGAATCGCCACGAGGCCGTCGAGCTGGCGCAGGGGCAGGCCGGCCTGGCCCAGCGCGCGCTCGAGGGCGCGGCGCATGAGCGTGCTCGGGCGCGCTCCGAGCTTGCCGACCGGCGTGGTCCCGCAGCCCACGATGTGCGCTTGAATGCCATGGGGCTCGCTGACCGTGCGAGGGGCGTGGTGGCGTCCGGCGGCGGTCGTTGGATCGGACTGGCTCATCTGCGGTCTCCCGGTGAGGGACCTCCAAACGACGGATTGGTCCCCGACATCGTGGCTCCAAGCGCGGCGACGCCGCGCAAGTGGGGCTCGACATATCGAGCCCCCGGGGCCACCCGGCCCTTAGCACATCGCCCGCCCATTGCCAGCCGTCCGCGCTTCGAGCGCGCTCGTCATCCTTTGTTGCGACTTGTCGCCCCCGGGGCGCTACCGTAAGACGTTGCAAATCAGTTGCAAGACCGCGAGCGCGACCAATGCCGTCGAGTCAACACCAAGGCATGGCTCCCCGACGAATCCTGGCTATCGCAGTCGTGCTCGCCGCCGTCGTCATGGTCCTGGCGTGGTCGCCGGTGCGACGGCACTACCACGCAGCGCACCTGCTCGCCGGCCTCGCCCGTCCTGCGGCCAGCGCGACGGGTGTCCCGTCACAAGCGCCGGCGCTCGAAGAGACGGAGCTGCAGGTGCCTCGCGAGGGCCGGTCGATTCGCGCGCGAATCTACAGGATCGCAGGCGGCGCCCGGCGGCCCGGTGTGGTCGTGGCCCACGGTGTGCACTACCAGGGTATCGACGAGCGGAGGCTGGTGCCCTTTGCGAGAGCGCTGGCGCGCGAGGGGCTAGTCGTGTTGACACCGGAGCTGCGGGAGCTGGCGGACTACCGCATCTCGGAGGAGAGCGAGCGGGATATCCACCAGGCTGCGCTGTACCTGAGCTCCCGCGGCGATCTGGTGGACAGCCCGCGGGTCGGCATCTTGGGGTTCAGCTTCGCGGGAGGTCTGTCGCTCGTGGCGGCCGCCGAGCCGGACCTGGCGTCGCACCTGGCGTGGGTGATGAGCATCGGCGGTCACCACGACCTGGCCAGGGTGCTGCGGTTCTTCGCGGATGACGAGATCCCGTCGCCCCGGGGCGTGGTCAAGCTGCAGGCGCACGAGTACGGGCTGGTGGTGCTGGCCTACGGAAACGTCGATGCGTTCGTGCCGCCCGAGGACCAGGAGGCGGCGCGGGACACGCTGCGAGCGTGGTTGAGGGAAGACCGGCCGCTGGCGCAGAAGCAGGCCGCGCGCTGCGGGACCGAGCCGTGCAGGCACCTGTTCGAGTTGGTCCGCGAGGGAAGGACCAAGGAGCTGGGGCCGCGCATCCGAGAGCTGATTGCCGCTCACCAGGACGAGCTTGCGCGGTTGTCGCCTCGGGGTCGGCTGTCCGGGATTCCGGTGCCGATCTACCTGCTCCACGGCGCGACCGACAGTGTGATTCCTCCGACGGAATCCGAGTGGGCGGCCGCCGAGCTGGGCGATCGCCCTCACGTCCTGTTGATCTCGCCTCTCATCCAGCATGTGGAGGTCGACAGGCCGGCCGGCTGGCGCGACAAGCTCGCCCTCGTGCACTTCTTGGCGTCGATCATGTAGCGACGCCGGTGCCGCCGTGCTGGTGCTGCTCGGAGGGCACCAGCAAGCGAATCGCACGAGCCGCCTGCTGGCTCGTGGCGTACCGTCGTACCAGGCTCACGACGCTCACGGCGACCACGGACACGAGCCAGCCGGCCAGTGCGTCGAGGACCCAATGGTGGCCGAGGTAGATGGCGGCGAAGAACATCCAAAGGGCATAGATCAGGTGCAAGGGGCGGGTCTTCCAACCGATGGACTTCCACGCGGTGAGCAGGCCGATCATGGGATAGGCGCAGTGCATCGAGGGCATGGCGCCGAAGACCGACGAGGCGCGGGAGTAGAAGTCGTGGAAGTAGCGGATGCCGAGCAGGTGGTCGACGCGAACGAGGCCGGCCGCGCTGGGCAGGGCGGCCATGTCGATGGCGCAGCCATAGGTGCGGATGTACCAGGGGGGCGCGGCGGGTACGATCAGCCACATGGCGTAGGCGATGTAGTTGGCGAGGGCCAAGGACCAGAGATAGAACCTCATGCGGGGGCGGTCGACGAAGTAGAGATAGGCGGCATAGATGAACGCCAGATAGATGAAGATGAGATAGGGGACGGCAGCCAGCAGGTCGACGGCGGGCCAGTGATGGACGGCGAACCAGTCCTGGATGGTCACGCCAGGGGAAACGGCGAACAGCGCCAGGTCGGCCTTGCGCAGGCCGCAGCCCAGAACGTTTTGGGGCCGCACGAAGGCCTCGCGCCCGTAGCGGACCAGGTCGTAGCCGACGGCCAGAAACAGGTACGGGCTCATGTCGATCAGGAACTGTCGGGTCCTTGGGCCGATCCACGCGAGCGCGATCACGGCCAGGGTGATGGCCACATGCTCGATACGGAGGCCGCCGACCAGCGCGAGTAGGAAGCAGTAAGCGACCATGCCGGCGGGAAGGGCCATCCACCACTTGTCCTTCCAGCTCCCTGGATCATCGTCGACGTTGACCATGCGCACCTTTCCCTATCACGACAACCCGAATTCATCCGAGCCATGGGGCAAGGCTCATGCCGAGTGGATGGTGCCCCACGCGATGAACGTGAGTCCTTCTTCGTACAGGATGCGCCAAGGTCAAGCCCCGTCGCGGCAGTGCGTCCGCATCACGTCACACCACGGGCGCCCGTGGCCTGGTCCGAGGGGTGACCGGCCTGTCGCCGGGTCGGCGGAAAGGTGTCCGGAATCCGACGGGGCCTGTCGGGCGGGCGGGCAGCGGCGGTTACGCAAGCGCCCTGGGTACCCGGTGGCGCGCCACGGACTCGAGAAAGCGGTCCGTGCAGCGTTCCTTTCCTTCGTATAGAATCACTCCTCTTGCCCAACGACCTCACACCTCGCAACCAAGAGCCTTGTCCATGAGATGGTCTGCTCCGAGATTGGCCCTTTCGATCCTTTCCGGCTTTCTGCTCGCCGCGTGCGGGAGTGAACGTGACGAGCCGCCTGCGGCGCCGCCCTCGTGCAGCTCGTCGGCGCTCTCCGCGACCGAGCACGGCATTGGGTTCTCGCAGCCGTGCGAGGGCACGTCGATGGGGCTTCTGCCGCGGGTGCTGGTCGACGATGCCTGGCACGGGGCAGGGGCGGACGGTGCGTGCGAGGTCCAGGGATCGGAAGTGCGATGTCCTGCGGGGGCGGCGGGGGAGGTCATCGCGAAGGTGGACGGAGCTAACGTGCAAGTGAGGTTCGAGCCGTCGGCGGGGGCGACGGTGGAGGCGATATCGCTGGAGGGCGACGCGGTGCTGCCGGGGGCGGGGGCGTGGCTATCGAACGGGTTCCAGTCGTGGTCCCAGACGGGGGTGTTGGCGTTGGGGCCGGCGCCCAGCGACGATGAGCTGGCGAAGGCGCTGTCGGCGCGGGGGGACAGCGAGGTGGAGCGTGACGGCAACGAGCTGTCGTGGTGGTATTCCTACGTGGGAGGAGGCGACTACTCGCTGTTTGCGGGCGCCTTGAGCGGCGATCGGTTCAAGCCGTGGGTGCAGATGAGCCGCACGGACGCCGGGCTCGTTCACGTGCGGCTGGTCTCGGGCGACGCGGGCGAGCAGGTCGCGGCCGTGGCTGGGCAGCCTGTGGCCGGGGAGAGCTGGGAGCTGGGGCTCGGCAGCTCTCTGACGCAGATGCTCACGAGCTGGGGCAAGGCGATTCCGTCTCGTCGCGCCACGCATCCCCTGGCGCCTCTGCGCGGCTGGAACTCGTGGTACCAGCTGTGGGACAAGGTCGACGAGCAGGCGGTGCGGGGCAATGCTGCGCTGGTCAAGGAGACCTTCGCCTATTCGGCGAGCGACCCCTTTTATGTAGTAGTCGACGACGGCTGGCAGAACAAGTGGGGAGAGTGGGAGCCGAACGCCAAGTTCCCGTCGGGGATTTCGGGTCTGGTCGCGGACCTGCACGCGGGCGGGTTCAAAGCATTAGGCTGGCTG
>JAJZQG010000026.1 GCA_021847645.1 Myxococcales bacterium | reverse complement strand
GCAGATTCCGCGCCCCTTGCACGAGTGCGCGACCAGCATGTCCTTGCCGCACCGTCGACACCGGAGTCTTGTCAGGCCACATCGCAAAAGGCCGCAACGAAGAAATCGTCGCAGCTCCAGCTCGACATACCGGGGCAGCGGCCGCTTGTAGTTGTCGCGCGTGTAGCGAAGGAACGACTCGAGATGCGCGTTCACCACCTGCCAGAGTGCCGTCTTCTCGGGCTCTCTGCGCGCATACGTCGGCCGTGCCCCTGCCTTGCCCGGGGCCGATGCTGCACTGCGTGCGGCGCACGACGCCATCGCCCCGCGATGGGAGCGAGCGCCGTGCCGCCGCCCAAGCGCTTGAAATCAAGGGCTCGGCGCAGCTCAGCGGGTGGCGGCCCGCCACTTGGCAACGCCCGTGCGGCGACCTGCGGCAACGTTCGACACGGCAGATCAAGGCTGGAGCGCGCGAAGTGGCGGCCGCCAGCCCCGATGTGGCGCCCGCCACCGTCGTGCGCTCCAACTTCAGGCGCCTGAAGTCCGGACTCCAGGCGCCTGGAGTCGACAGCCCTCTACCCTCTCTCCACCGTCAGACACTTCGTTGGGCAGAACATCGCGCACCGCGGGTCGTCGCCGTAGCCCTTGCACAGATCGCACTTGTGGATGAGCTGCTTGGCCGCGTCGAAGTGCATGTTGCCGAACGGGCACGCCACCGTGCACGCCATGCACAGCACGCACTTCGCCATGTCCACGTGCACCTGCTGCGTCGCCTCGTCGCGCGTGATGGCCCCCACCGGGCACACCTGGATGCACGCGGCGTGATCGCACTGCAGGCAGAACATCGGCACGTACTCGTCCTTGCCCGTGGTGATCGTGACGCACCGGCTCGCGCCCGGCTGCCCATTGCTCCCGTGGGTGAAGGCACACGCCATCTCGCACGCCCGGCAACCGATGCAGTACTGCGGCTGCACCACCAGGCGCCTCTTCAGGCTCGTGCTCGTGCTCGTGCTCGTGCTCGTGCTCGTGCTCGTGCTCGTGCTCGTGCTCGTGCTCGTGCTTGGAGTAGCGGCAGCGCTCATGACTTCACCTCCTCCTGCACCAGCCCGAGCTTGTCCCACTTCGCAAGCCGCCCGAGCGTCATCGCCGTGCTCTTGCGCTGCGCCTCCTCGGACCGCGTGAAGTAGCTCGGATCCATCCCCTGGCGCTTGGCCAGGAACGCCGCCTGCTCCTCGGTGATCGGCAGCGGCTTGTTGGTTTCCTTGCAGCGCACCAGCTTGAACTCCCTGTCCCAGATCTTTCGCACGCCGCCCGCCTCCGAGTACTGGATGTGCCCGGTGGGACACACGTGCGCGCAGGCCAGGCACCCGATGCAGTCCGGCGGCGGACCGCCCCAGGGCGTTCCGATCTCGCGATGATGCCCGCGCTGCACCGTCGAGATCGCCGCGGTCGCCGCGGTCTCGCACACGCGCACGCACAGCCCGCACAGGATGCACTTGTCCGGGTTCTCCCGCGGCGTAAAGCTCGTGTGCTCCACGCCGTACTGCGCCGCGAGCTCGCGGATGATGTCCGCATCCGGACACCTCGCCAGCAGCAGGTCCAGCACGGTCTTTCGCACCTGGCGCACCCGCGCGCTGTCCGTCTCGATCACCAGGTCCGGCGCCGACGGGTACAGGCACGCCGTCATCAGGCCCTTCCAGCCCTTCCACGACTCCTTGGTCACCTCCACCATGCACAGACGGCACGAGCCGAACGGCTCCACCGCCTCGTGATGGCAGAGCGTCGGGATCGCAATGCCGTGCCGACGGGCCGTCGCGAGCACCATCTCGCCCTCGTTGGCCTCCACCCGCCTGCCGTTGATCGTCATGTGGAACGCCATGCCGTCTCCTCGATCTTCTGCAACCATCCTTCTAACTTCTCGTGCTCGTGCTCGTGCTCGTGCTCGTGCTCGTGCTCGTGCTCGTGCTCGTGCTCGTGCTCGTGCTCGTGCTCGTCACGCCACCGCGATCGCGCCGCGCTTGCACACCGTCGCGCACGCTCCGCACCGGTCACACTTGAGCTCGTCGATCTGGAAGGTGTCGCCCTTCTTGATCGTGCCCGTGATGGCCTGCGACACGCACGAGTGCAGGCACGCCCCGCAGCCGTCGCACGCATCGTGGTTCACCGAGTACGTGATCAGCGCCTTGCACACGCCCGCCGGACACCTCTTGTCGTGGATGTGCGCCAGGTACTCGTCGCGGAAGAACTTCAGCGTCGAGAGCACCGGATTCGGCCCGCTCTTGCCCAGCGCGCACAACGACCCGAGCACGATCGCGTCGCTCAGACTCTCGATCTGCTCCAGGTCCTCGGGCTTGCCCTGGCCTTCGCAGATTCGCGAGACAATCTGGTACATCTGCAGCAGCCCCTCGCGGCACGGCACGCACTTGCCGCAGGACTCGTCGGTCAGGAACGACAGGAAGTAGCGGGCCACGTCCACCATGCAGGTCGAGTGGTCCATCACGATCATCCCGCCCGAGCCCATCATCGAGCCCGCTTCGGTCAGCGAGTCGAAGTCGCACGGCAGGTCCAGCAGGCTCTCGGGCAGGCAACCGCCCGACGGCCCTCCGGTCTGCACGGCCTTGAAGCGGCCCTTCGGGCCTTCGTCGAGCATCCCGCCGCCCGCACCGAAGATGATGTCGCGCAGCGAGGTGCCCATCTCCACCTCGACCAGGCCGGTGTTCTTGACCTTGCCCGTGAGCGCGAAGGCCTTGGTGCCCTTGCTCTTGGCCGTGCCCAGCGACAGGAACCAGTCCGCGCCCTTCTCGATGATGCGCGCGACGTTCACCCAGGTCTCCACGTTGTTGAGCACCGTCGGCTGATCGAACAGGCCCTTGTCCGTCGCGTGCACGTACTTGGCCCGCGGCTCGCCGACCTTGCCCTCGACCGAGCGCATCAGCGCCGACGACTCCCCGCATACGAACGCGCCGCCGCCTCGCGCGATCTCGATGTCGAAGTCGAACCCCGTGCCCAGGATGTTCTTGCCCAGCAGCCCGCGGCTCCGCGCGTCGTTGATCGCGCGCTGCAGGTTCTCCACCGCCAGCGGGTACTCCTGCCGTACGTAGATGAACCCGTCATGGCTGCCGATCGCGTAGGCGCCGATGATCATCCCTTCGATCACGCCGTGCGGATCGCCCTCCATGACCGACCGGTCCATGAACGCACCCGGGTCGCCCTCGTCGCCGTTGCAGATGACGTACTTGCGATCGCCCAGCGCCCTCTTGGCGCTGCGCCACTTGCGCCCGGCGTCGAAGCCGCCTCCGCCACGCCCCCGCAGCTTGGCCTTCTCGACCTGCTGCATCACCTGCTCGTCGGTCATCGTCGTCAGCGCCTTGACCAGCGCCGCATACCCTCCGCGAAGCAGGTAGTCGTCCAGATTCGCAGGGTCGATGTGCCCGATGTTGCGCATCGCGACCCGCATCTGCTTTCTGTAGAACTCGATGTCGCCGTACTTCTCCACGCGCTCGCCGGTCTTGGGCTCCACGTACAGCAGGCTCTCGATCACCTCGCCGCCCAGGATCGAGTTGTGCACGATGGCGTCCACGTCCTTGACCTTGACGCCCTTGTAGAACGTGCCCTGGGGCATGAGCACCACCAGCGGCCCCTTCTCGCAGAAGCCGTGGCAGCCCGTCTTCTTCATCACCAGGTTGAGCTCCGCGCGCTTGTCGGCCGGAAGCGACGCCAGCTGCTTCTCCATCGCGCTGGCCACGTCCTTCGCGCCGCCGGCCAGACAGCCCGTGCCGCAGCACACCAGCACGCGACGCTGCGAGGCGATGCCCGAGGTGCGCAGTTGCTCGACGTGACGCGTGAACGCGTCGGCGGTCTCGTATCGCACCGTGTCCATCAGTTCTCCTCCTCCTTGCTGGAGGATGCCGCCTTGTCCTTGGTGTTGAGCAGGCGGCGCACGCGGCTGACGGTCAGGTTGCCGTGGGCGGTGTCGTTGAGCACCACCACGGGCGCCAGCGCGCAGGCTCCCACGCAGTTGACCGCCTCGAGGCTGAACTCCAGGTCCTCGGTGGTCTCGCCGGGCTTGATGTTGAGCCGCTTCTGCAGCTCGGTCAGCAGCAGCGGCGCCCCGCGGATGTGGCAGGCCGTGCCCGTGCACACGCGAAGCACCCGCTTGCCCCGCGGCGTGAGCGTGAACGCCTTGTAGAAGGTCGCCACCCCGAAGACCTTCGCCAGCGGCACGCCGAGCGCCTGGGCCACCTTCTCCAGGGCCTCGCGCGGCAAGTACCGATAGGCCAGCTGCACGTCCTGCAACACCGACACCAGGTGCCGCGGGTCCGCAGAATACTTCTTCAGAATCTCGTTCGTCGGCGCCAGATCCACTGCGTTCATTTCGATCCCACCTGCCGATCCGAATCCGTCATCGTCTTCTCGTGCTCGTGCTCGTGCTCGTGCTCGTGCTCGTGCTCGTGCTCGTGCTCGTGCTCGTGCTCGTGCTCGTGCTCGTGCTCGTGCTCGTGCTCGTGCTCGTGCTCGTGCTCGTGCTCGTGCTCGTGCTCGATCAGTTCGCCCTCTCCCCCAGTTCCCAGCCGCGGTGCAGCACCTTGAGGTTCACATCGATGAACTGGGGCTTGGACTTGAACTGGTAGCGCACCAGCTCCTCGAGGGAATCGAGCTTCACCGCCTTGGTGCGCCCGGCATAGGCCCCCAGCACCGCCATGTTCGCCGCCTTGCCCGTTCCGCAGTCGAGCGCAATCTGGTTGGCCGGCACGTCCAGCACCGCGATGTCCGTGCGGTCGGTGGTCGCGTCGATGAGCGACGTGTTGATGATCAGCAGGCCGTCGGCGTGGACCCTCGTGTGGAACTTGTCGAGCGACGGACGGTTGAGCACCGCGATGGTCTGCGGGCGGTCGATGATCGGCGAGCCGATGGCGCGGTCGGAGACCACGACCGTGCAGTAGGCGGTACCGCCGCGCATCTCGGGGCCGTACGACGGGAACCAGAGCACGTTCTTGCCTTCGGCCATGCCGGCGTAAGCGAGCATCTGGCCGATCAGCATGATGCCCTGGCCACCGAAGCCGGCGAACATGACGTCAGTCTGCATGGCTCTCCCTCCATGGGCGCGGTGTCTGGCCCGTGAGGCTTGCGTCGATGTCCGGGTCCTTGAACACGCCCAGCGGGTAGTAGGGGATCATGTTGTCCTGGAGCCACTTGAGGGACTTGACCGGGGGAATGCCCCAGTTGGTCGGGCAGGTGGAGAGGACCTCGACGAACGTGTAGCAGCGATTGGCCATTTGCAGCTCGAAGGCGCGACGAATCGCCTTCTTGGTCTGCACGATCATCTGCGGGGAATGCACGCTGGTGCGCACCACGTAGCCGGGCGTGCGCAGCGTCGAGAGCAGCTCGCTCATGCGCATCGGATAGCCCGCCGTGTTCACGTCGCGCCCTCGCGGCGAGGTCGTGGTCACCTGCCCCGGCAGCGTGGTCGGCGCCATCTGGCCGCCCGTCATGCCGTAGATCGCGTTGTTCACGAACACCGTCGTGAACTTCTCGCCCCGGTTCGCCGCATGGATGATCTCGTTGGTGCCGATGGACGCGAGGTCGCCGTCGCCCTGGTAGGTGAAGACGACCAGGTCGGGACGCGCGCGCTTGGCGCCCGTCGCCAGCGCCGGAGCGCGGCCGTGGGGCGCCTCCTGGAAGTCCACCGCGAAGTAGTTGTAGATGAGCACCGAGCAACCCACCGGACCGACTCCGACCGTGCGCTCGGCGATGCCCAGCTCGTCGATCACCTCGGCCACCAGTCTGTGAATCACGCCGTGCGTGCACCCGGGGCAGTAGTGGGTGATCGTCTCGGTCATCGCCAGCGGGCGCGTGAACAACGCTGTCATGACACCGCTCCCTTCAGGTACTGGCGCACGTGATTCGCCACCTCGTCGGGCGACGGCACCATGCCGCCCGTGCGGCCGAAGAAGGCGACCTTGATGCCACGGCCAGCAGCGGCCTGCACATCCTCCACCATCTGGCCCATGCTCATCTCGACCGACATGACCTTGCCAATTCGATCGGCCAGCTCGGCGACGGCCGCGCTCGGGAAGGGATAGAGCGTGATCGGGCGCAGCAGCCCCACCTCGATGCCCTCGCGCTTGAGATCGTCGATGGCGCTCTGGCAGATGCGAGCCGTCGTGCCGTAGGCCACCAGCAGGAGCTGCGGCGCGCCGTCGCAGTTGTAGGTCTTGTAGCGGATCTCGTCGCGCTCCCAGCGCTTGTACTTGGCGGCCAGCGCGTGGTTGTTCTTCTCGAGCACCTCCGGGTCCAGGTACAGCGAGCGCACGATGTTGCTCTTGCGGCCCTTTGCCCCACTGGTCGCCCAGGTCTCGATCGGAGCCACGTCGTCGGCATGCGGAGGGGGATTGAACTCCACCGGCTCCATCATCTGGCCGATCATGCCGTCGCCCAGCACCAGCACGGGATTGCGATATCTGCACGCGAGGCGGAACGCGAGCATCATCAGGTCCACGGCCTCCTGGACGGTGGCGGGCGCGAGCACCAGCAAGCGGTAGTCGCCGTGGCCGCCGCCCTTGGTCGACTGGAAGTAGTCGGACTGTGCCGGGAGGATGCCGCCGAGACCGGGGCCGCCACGCACGATGTTCACGAACACGGCGGGCAGCTGCGCGCCGGCGATGTACGAGATGGCCTCGGCCATCAGGCTGATGCCCGGGCTCGAGGAGGTGGTGAAGACCAGCTCGCCGGTGGCCGCCGCGCCGAACACCATATTGCTCGCCGCCAGCTCGCTCTCGGCTTGCACGAAGTTGCCGCCGACCTCCGGCATGCGACGCGCCAGGTACTCGGCCACCTCGCTCTGCGGCGTGATGGGGTAAGCGAAGTAGTTGCGACAGCCGGCCTGGATCGCCGCCTCGCCGATGGCTTCATTGCCCTTCATCAGCTTCTTCGCCATCGTCTCTACCTCCCTGCCGCCTGCGACATCGGCCCGTAGTCGTACAGCCGGTATTGCACCGAGGTGCCGTGGACCTTGATGGCCAGATCGGGACACGACAGCGCGCACAGCATGCAGCCGATGCAGCGCGCCGGCTCGATGACCTTCGCGAAGAAGTAGCCCTTCAGATTGATCTCGCTGGACATCGCGATGATGCCTTGCGGGCACGCCGCATTGCACAGCTCGCAGCCCTTGCAGCGATCGCGGTCCACCTGAATGCTCGGCATGTTCGGCGCCTCCTAGACCGGACGCGACCGGAAGAAGTCCGGCCCCGTCTTGGGGATGTCCCGCCGGAGCCACGGCGGAACCATGATCCTTCTCATCTTCAACACGGGCTCGCGGATCGCCTCGGGTGCCATCCGGCCCGCCACCTGTTGCATCATCGCCACGAAAGCGATGCCCACGCCCAGCTCTTGCGCGACTTGCCGCGCCACGGCCACCCCGTCCAGCACCATCTCCGGCGTGGTCTCGTCCATCAAGTGCGTGTTGGGTACCAACCCCGTCACGCGCAGGCTCGAGGCGGCCTCGATCCGACGAATCGTCTTCAGGCAGCCCGCCGCCGTGTCGTTGAACGGACGGCGGGTGTTGAGCACGAACCAGAACGCGTGCCGCGTGCTGTCGAAGGACGTGGACAACGCGGACAGCACGCGCGAGCCGACCTCGTCGCCGCCGACGTCGAGGATCGACATCACGGCGGTGCCCTGCAACAGGCCGCGGACTTGGGGCAGGAGGATGGGAAGGTCGGCGTAGCGCTGTCCGCCCGGAGGCACGACGACCCGGACGCCCGCCGCCTCGAGGGGCTCGAGGGCCTCGCGGCAGCGGAAGTAGGGATTGACCAGGTCCAGGTCCGCGATGGCCAGGGGACGGGAGTCGGCGCAGGTGCCCGGGGCCGAACGCCCGGCTACCAGATGGAAGGCCAGATTGACGGCAATCTCGGTCTTGCCGCTACCGTAGTCGCCTACGAGGAGCACGCTCCCGATGCCGCTTGCCTGGTCCAAGATGCCCATGCGCGTACGCCAACCCGGTGGGCAGCGGGGGCTGACCCGGTGCACGAAGCAACCGCGGTCGCTGAACCTCCAGCCGCCGCTGACCTGTCGATAAACTCGAGGATCGCTCGACGAGACCAAGCCCCGCGGATCGGACTCCTCGGTGGCGATCGGTCGGGTTCAAGCCCGGAAGACGTCCCGGACCGCGTTGGGGTCTACCATGGTTTGCGGGGGATGAGAACGAATTCCGCCACGTTCGTCGAGCCGAGTTGCGAGCTCAGAAATCGCCCATCGGTGCAGGCGAGCGCGTGGCGCCCGACGACTCCACGAAGTACTGGAGTGTGAACAGCACCGTAGTCGCCTGCTCGCCGGAGACGATGCGACGCAGTCCGAACTCGAACGAGAACTGGGTGTCGATGTAGCCCAGCCCGCCCGACAGCGCGTGAGAGTCCGCACCGGAGTCGAACACGTAGCCCAGACGCAGCGGAAAACGATCGGCCGCCAGATACTCGAAGCCGCCCATCGCCCGCGAGGTGGTCTTCCGCCATGTCGTGAAGTCCGCCAGCGCATCGGCCTCGAACACCAGGTTCTCGTTGCCCACCCCGATGCCGCCTCCGAAGGTCGTCGGCTGAAAGCCATTGCCGGGGTTCGACAGGTTCGTTCCCACCAGGCCCAACGAGAAGTTGCCGGTCGGGGCAATCCTCAACCCGGCGTCGAACGAGAAGCTGTCGACCACCGGCTGCCCGCTCCTGCCCCCCGATGCGTAGCTGTAGCCCAATGGCCCCAAGCCGTTCTGGCGCAGCTTGAGGTATCGACCCGTCAGGCCGAACGAAACCTTGTCCGAAAACGGATACGCCGCGGCCAGACGAAGATCCTGGCCCCGACGCTTCAGGCCGTCCGGATCCTGGTCGTTCCACATGAACCCCACGCCCAGGGCCAGGCGGCTTGTGACCGAATCCATCGCCGCCGCACCGTAGGACTGGCGACGCGCCTCGGGCCAGATCGCCGCGAGAGCGCCAATATGGTACACGGGCGTGGCCGCCAGGCCTGCCGGGTTCTGGAACACCGAGGTGATGCCGTTGCCCGTCGCGCTCACCGCACCCGCCAGGGCACCCACTCGCGCATCTTCCGCCTCACCGTAGTGGTAGCCGATTTCGGGCGGCAGGGAGCTGCGGTCCGCCTGCGCGCTGGCCGCGCTCAGGACCACGGCTGCCAAGGCCGCGGCAGCAACGCTCTGGGATGGTCGAGGGAGCATGGGACGGCGGATTCCTTGGGGTTGGTGCGGTCAGCTCGGGCGGCGCGCAGCTGTCATCCCCGAGCGCGACCTGGCGGGACGAAGGGACGTTGGGGACATGACCCGTTGCTAGCGCCGGTCGGCGGCAAGCGGCAAGAAATCGGCGGCAGAGGTGCCGACCGGTGGGCGGTCCTGCGAAACGCCACGCCGATTTGGAGGCGCGCGGGTGCGGGGAGCACTTTTTGCTTGATCTCGAGGCGAGCCGGTGCTTGCGCCCGGGCCAGGCAGCCGGGTGAGCCACGCCGCAGATTGAGTGACACGGAACCACTGATCCGGTGTGCCGTGGGAACATCCGGCTACGCCGGGAGATTCCCACCTTGTTTTGGGTGGTTGAGTGCCAGTCGGAGCGCGATTGGGCGCAAACGCGCAGTCTCGCGCACCTGCTCATCTGCGCCCGGCGAATGCCACTTGTCCTGTCGCGACTCTTGACTTCGCCGATCCCACGGGACTTCGCGATCCGTACGGGGCAGTCGGTGCTTGAACCCTGGGAAAAATGCCTCTCGCGGCCATGCGCGCCCGCCCGGGGGGTTCGTCTTCCGACCCGCCCCCGACCCGCTCTCGCCGAATCTCCGAGCCGCGAGGGAAAATGACACGGGATTCCATCGTGTTGACGCCACGCTGGCAGAATGGCGTGGACGCCGCGTCGCCGGTGGTGTTAACCCTGGTTTCTGCCCGCAAGCGGTGATTGCCGCTCTGTCGGGCGGTCAGTCAGGTCGCAGGCGGGATGAGTCGTCTTCATCGTTCCAACGACATAGTCCGGTCCAGTCCACACGCCCCTCGAGGGCGTAGCTGAGGACCGGAAGCCCAGCGGATCGCCGCGCAGACCCAACTTCACCGAAAGGGAAGGTCGGGCGCGGGGGCGTCGTCCTGCGCCTTGCTGACCGGGGTTGGTGAGGTTCGGATTCTTGCCACGGGTTTTCCACAGGCTGTGGACAGTCGGTGCGCACAGCCTGTGAACAAACGGTGCGTAGAGAAGCTGCGGGAATGGTCTTGCCGTCGACATGCTGCTGAATACTGCGGACAAAGATAGAGAAAGCATGGTGACACAGGTTGTCCACAGCCGGGAGTGGGATGCCGCGGTCCGCAAGGTCCGCGACAAGTCACCGGCTACCTTCGATTGCTGGTTCGCCGGAGTGCAGTTCGACGGCGTGACCGGCGACCGAACCCTGTCCCTGCGGGCGCGCGACGAGTTCACCCGCGACTGGGTTCGCGATCACTTCCAACCAGCCCTGCTCGAGGAGCTCGAATCCCTGTCCGGACTCTCGCTTTCCGTCGAGTGGAGCATCGACGCAAAGCTCGATTGCCCCGTCTCGCGCGCCGAAACCCCCCAGCCCGTCCAGCTCCGTGCCTTGCACGTCGTGCCCTCCGAGCCGGAGCCGCCGCCCCAAGTGCAGCTCCCGCTCGATCCCCCAACCTCCGTGCGACGCTCTCTGTCGCTCGGCGGCGTCAGCCCCAAGAACACCTTCGAGAACTTCGTCGTCGGCCCCAGCAACCAGCTCGCCTTCGCCGCTGCCGTCGCGGCCTCCGGCGGGTCGGGACGCCGCTACAATCCACTGTTTCTGTGCGGCGCCACCGGGCTCGGCAAGACCCATCTGGCCCACGCCATCGCCCACCGCATCCGCGCTGAACGCCCCAACGCGCGTATCGTCTACGGCTCCGCCGACAGCTTCACCAACGAGTTCATCACGGCCCTCACCGAGCGTCGAATGGACGACTTCCGGGCCCGCTACCACGGCTGCGACGCCTTGCTCATCGACGATCTGCAGTCCCTGGCCGGCAAGACCCAGACCCAGGAAGAGTTCTTCAGCGTCTTCAACGCCCTGCATGCCCAGGACAAGCAGATCGTTCTCGTCACCGACAAGTACCCCCAGCAACTCGACCGCATGGAGCAACGGCTCGTCTCACGCTTCACCTGGGGCCTTGTCGCCGACATCCAGACTCCTGAGCTCGAAACCCGCGTCGCCATCCTTCGCAAGAAGGCCCAGCTCGAGAACGTCCATCTCTCCGACGATGTCGCCGTCCTGCTCGCCCAGGCGGTCCAGTCCAATGTGCGCGAGCTCGAAGGCATGCTCATCCGCCTCGTCGCCAAGTCGTCGCTGATGAACGTCGCGCTCGATGCCGACTTCGCCCAGCACGAGCTGACCCTCGCCCTGCCCAATCGGGCTCCGGTCGCCACGATGGACCGGATTCTCGACGCGGTCTGCAACCACTTCCACATCACCCCGGCCGATATCGTCTCCCACGCGCGCCATCGCAGCGTCGCCCGCGCCCGGCACATCGCCATGTACCTGTGCCGCCAGCGGCTCAAGTGCTCGTTCCCCGAGATCGGCCGCGCCTTCGCCAATCGCGATCACACCACCGTCATGAGCGCTGTGCGCAAGGTCGAAGCCCTGCGTGATGCCGACCCCGAGCTGCGCGCTCACCTCGACGCCATCGAGCGTCGGCTCGGCTAGCGCGTAGCAGTCCGTCCGCCGCCAGCCTCAGTCCGCGCGCGAAGCCTTCAGCCTGTCGGTCGTCTGGCCCAACTCCTTGACCGCAGTCTCGTCGTCGCGCAACGACGCTTCGAAGCGCGCCGACGAGCTTAGCAGCGACTCGCCCGTGCGGCTGAGCTGCCGATGTGCCTGATGCAGCTGCTCGGCCACGCTCGAGATGCTGTCGATCGCCTCGGTCACCTGCCGACCCCCGCGGGCCTGCTCCTGGCTCGATCGCTCCACCTGCTGGGTGATGCTCCTCATCTTCTCGGCGCTGCGCATGATCAGCTCCGAGCCCCGCGCCTGCTCCGCCGTCGCCGCCGCGATCTGCTGCACCGTCTCCGCAATTCGCCCGATCGCGTCCGTCACCTGCCGCGATCCCTTCGCTTGCTCCACCGTCGCCCGCGCGATCGCTCGCACCATGTTCGTCGACTTCTGCGAGCTCTCGAGGATCTTCTTGAGCGCGTGCTCCGCCTCGTTCGATACCTCCACGCCCCGCTCCACGTTCTTCGCGCCTCGCTCCACCGCCGCGATGGCGTTGCGCGACTCGTTCTGGATCGTCTTGGTGAGCTCCGCGATCTCCTTGGTGCTGGCGCCCGCCCGCTCTGCCAAGTCCTTGATCTCGTCGGCCACCACCGCGAATCCCTTGCCGTGCTCCCCCGCCTGCGCCGCGATGATCGCCGCGTTCAGAGCCAGCAGGTTCGTCTGTTCCGCAACGTCGTCGATCACGTTCAGGATCTGCCCAATCGCGTCGATCTTCGAACCCAGGTTCGAGATCACCGCCACCGCTTCCTGCGTCGACTCCTTGATGCGGTAGATCTCTCCGATCGTCTTGAGGATCGCCTCGGCCCCCCGCTCCGCGTCCTGCGCAACCTCTTCGCTCAACCTCGCCGTCTCGTTCGCGTTCGATTGGACCTGGTCGATCGACACGTCCATCTCGTTCATCGACGAGCTCGTCTCCTCCGCCGTCAACGCCAGCGCGTCCACGTTCTTGGCCACTTCCTTGATCGAATACGCCATCTCCTCGATCGAGGACGCCGTCTCCCGCACGCTCGCCGCCAGCTCCGCGATGTTCGCCGCGACCTCGTCGTTGGTCGACGTCATCTGACCGATGCTCGTGGACGACAGCTCGGACGCCGTCGACAACGCATCGACGTGGCGTGCGAGGTCCTGCAATGCGGTGGTCAGAGCGCGAATCGCCTCGGCCGCCTCGCGGATCATCTTCGCGCGATCGGCCAGGCCATCCAGCAGGCGACGGGTCGACGCCTCCAACGTCTGGCCCGAGCGGCCGATCAGGGTTGCGCTCGCGGACGACGCCTCCCGGCTCTTGGCTACGACTTGCGCGACACGCTCCAGGCCGTCGAGCAGACGCTTGACCTCGGCCGGCGCGCCCGACGGTATCGACGGGCGCGTGCCTTCGGAGACTTCTCGCAGCGCAGACTCGATCGCGTCGATCGCTTCGTCGAGCTGATCGCTGCTCTCGATCTGTGCGGCCACGCTCTCCATCTGGTCGAAGAGCCGGGCGACCTGAGGCGGCGCGTGCTCGGGCAGCGACGGCCTCTGCCCGCGCGCCAGCTGCGCAAGGCCGGCCGAAACGTCGTCCAGTCCCCGCGTCGGCGCGCCGTGGGAGGACAGCAGCGCAGCGGCCGCGCCTGCTGCCCCCACGATCATCAGAAACTTCGAAGCGTCGGGCGCAACGAAGCCAACGACGACGGCTACCGCGATGACCGCGAAGGCCGCAATGATCTGGCGAGAAGTCAATGTCATGATGGAGGCCTGCTCAGGAGGACGCACCAAGGGTGCCCAGGGCAGGTTAAGGGCGGCAGGCCCATGCGGGCAACAGAGTGTTGACGGTGAGGGGCCAACCGACGGGGCGCTGGCGATGGACCCTTGCGAGGCGACGCTCGCCCGCGACGGTCTAGTAGCGGCGCGGACGAGCGCCAGGCGGCGTCGACGATCCAGCCGGCGCGGCCGGTGCAGGCGGAACCTGCGTCATCACAGGAAGGGTTCCCGGTGCCTTGCCCAGCGCGGGCGGCCGGTTCGCGGGCGTGGGTGTGGCGGGGACTCGTGTGATGTTCGGCGGCGCGGCGGTGGCCGGTCCCAACGCCGCTGGCGTCGTCGTCGTGGCGGCGCTCGTGTTGCCCGGAATCGGCGTCGCTACCGGTGGTGCGACCACGACCGCGCCTCCTGCCGCTGGCTGTGCCGCCGCTGGAGGAGGCGGTGCACTCGTGGTGCCCGAATGGTGGTGCGGATGATAGTGATGCGCCGGCATTGTCGCTGGCTCGCCGCCTGTCGTCACGACGCAGCCCACGCCCACGAATCCGCCCAAGAGGGCCACAATCGCCATCCGTTTCATTCGACTCTCCTCTGCCCCGTTGTGCCGTGCCACCGAGCTCCCGAGCAAGCGGCCAAGCGCCGCCATGTCTCTGAAGGCTCGACTCGATCTCCGGATGCTAGCCGGTTTCGTTTGGCTTGCGACGCCTTGTCGCCGACGGTTCTCCGCGGCATGGCAGGACGACGGGTTCGAGCCATGGTACGGCCCGGGTGTCCCGGACCTCCCCCGTCACTTCGGTCCCACCCAGACCCGAAATGCCTTCATGTGCGGCTCGCCGCCTGGCGCCGTCGGGAAGTCGACCCCTGGAGGCACTTCTTTCATCCCGACCACCTCGCGACCCGCCTGGCTCGCCGCCGCTTGCAGCCAGCCGCGAAAACGCTTGGAAGATACACCGCGGTGGTTCGTGCACGCCAGCAGCACCCCGCCGCGATCCGACAGGAGCCCAACCACCGCCGCGACCAGCTTGCCGTAGTCGGCTTCGGCCGAAAACCGTCCGTGCCTCGTCGAGCCGAACGACGGCGGGTCCAGCACGATCAGGTCGAACCGACGGGACTTGGCCCGGGCCGCATGCACCCACCGCGTCACGTCATCGCGCACCATCTCGTGCCGCGCGCCGTCCAGACCGCCGGCTTGCAGATTCCTGCGCCCGGTCTCGAGGGCCCTGGCGGAGATATCGACGCTGACCGTGGCGTCAGCGCCCCCCGCCGCCGCGGCGACCGTGAAGGCGCACGTATAGGCGAACAGATTCAGCACCGTGCCTCCCCGCGCTTGCTCCTGAACCCACTGCCGATTGCCGCGCTGATCCAGGAACAACCCCGTCGCGAGTCCGTCGTCGAGCCGCACCAGATACGATAGCCCGTGCTCGCTCACCCACAGCTCGGCCGGTGCCGGCTCCCCGCGCACCGGCATGGGCGGCGCCAACGCGGCTCTGGCCGCCTCGTCCAGCCTCGAGGCCGCCCGCGGACGCACCTTCAGATACAGTCCCCTCGGACCCAAGTCCCACGCCGCCTGCACCAGCCGATCTCGCAGCGTGGGCGGCGTTTGCTCGTCCACCCACAGCACCAGGTGTTCGACGAACCGATCGAGGTCGATCCCGGGGAGGCCCTCGCCCTCTCCGTGGAACAGCCGGTAGGCATCCGCGATGCGCCCGAGCTCCGAGCGTGACAGCGCGGCTTGGGAGAACAATCGCGAGGTGACCTGCGCGCCGAACTCGCTGCCTGCACGCGCGACCCAGGCCTGGAATTCCCAGGGCTCGTCGCAGTGAACCTGGTGCACCTGGCCGGTCGCGGGGTGAACGAAGCGCACCTCGGCTGCGTGCAGCATCACGCGGTGCCAGCTCGGTCCCCCGCGAACGCTGTCGCCAGCCACGCCCAGACCGTGCGCCGCCAACAGCTCGCGAACATGACGCGCGCTCGCGGTCGAACGAAGCTCCCACACGCTTCGGTCGCCTGCCTGTCCCGTCGAACGCACCTCGACTTGCACCGGGGCCGCGCCCACCGCCTGGTGTCGTAGCACCTCGAGCTTGCCACCCCGCTTGGCCAGCCAGCCTCGCAGCACGGCCGGGCTTTGCCGCGCCGACCGTCCGCTGACCGCCGCCACGAACGTCGTGCGAATCGCCTCGCCGGCGGCCATCTTCCGCGCCGCTTGCGGGCTCTTGGTGACGAGCACCACGCCGGACACGTCCCGATCGAGATGCTGCTGCGCCCGCCACGCATCGCTGTTCCGTTGCCCAGCACGTGTCCTCAGCGCCGTCATCAGGTCGGTCGCCTGCTCGCGATCCGCGGCGTCCACCGACATGCCCACCGGCTTGTTCGCCACCAGCACATCATCGTCCTCGTAGATCGGTGCTGCACCGTCGAGCGCGTGCAGTGTGCGGTCGAAAGCTCGCTCCCGCTCGCCGCCCATGGGCTCCCGTCCTCCCCGGTCGCGCGCGACGACTACTTGCCGTCGCCGTCCTTGCCTGGATTGGTGCCGAATTCCTCGGATAGGAAGCCGAGGATGACCTCGTCCAAGGACTTGTTGCTGATCAGGTCTTCCCCGAAGACCGTGCCTTTCTCGGAAGGCCTGGAGGTCGCGAAGATGCTCGCAGGCCGAGAAGCCGAGTAGCGACCGGGCGGCGGCGTGGCTTTCTTGGGCGCTTCCGCTGGCGGTGCGACGGACCTGTAGGAGCCGCTCGGTCGGGTCGACGGCAGCACGGTGGGGGGGGGCGGCGGCATGTCGTCGCCCTCGCGGAAGATCGGAGAACGGCTCGCCGCGTCGGACGCCGCCCGCTCGAGCACGTCGATGTCGACCTTCACGGGACGACGCGCGTCCGCAGCCGCTGGCTGAGAGCGTCCGCGCGACGGAGCGCGTTCGCTCGAGGGGCGCGGAGGGGCGGAGGAGCGCCGGGAGGCGTGGGGACGAGGCGGCGGCACCGACGATCGACGCGGAATCGGGCGAGCAGCAGGGGCAACGGATGGAGCGGGTGCGGCTGCCGCGGGTGCAGGCGCCGCGCTCTGGTCGGGGCCAGCAGGCGGTGCCGGTGCGACCGTCTTGTCGTCCTGCTCGATGACGCGGTCGAACTCGCCGGCGCGCAGGGCGATGAACATCGCCTTGTGCTGCTCCTTCATGAGCGCCCGAACCTTGTCCGCCATGTCGGCGCTGTTGACGTGCTCGGCGTACGACGTCTTGAGGCTCTTGAGAATCCTGCCGCCGTCCGCGAACAGGTGCGTGATGACGTGCGGATAGCGAACTCCGGAGTCCTCGGTCTGGATGTGGAAGACCCGGCCCTTGTGACGAACGTTGTTGTTGAAGCCCAGGAGCGGAGAAGGTGCCTTAGTCACAGCGAGTACTCCCCCCCGGAGACGAGCTTTGTGGGGGTGATCAAGGCCGAGCGTAGCATATCCGGGACCGGAGACACTCCCGAGGGAGCCGTGGCGCACCGCAGCCAGCACCTTGTCCTGCACCAATCAGCCCTAGATGGCGCCTTCATCGAGCCGCCTCATGCCCTCGAGCAGAAGCGCCTCCGGACTCTGGTTGATGACCTGGGCCTGCGGCACGAAGTTCGGGTCCAGGCCGAATTCGCCCTCGCTCAATTTCAGCATCGCGTAGAAGGCGTCTTCGCCGCGGGCTTTGCCGAACAACGCGTTGACGATGTTCCCGTCCTTGAAGTGCAGCTCGCCGGTCTCACCCCGTGCGCGAATGCGCAGCGCCCCCGACTTGCGGCCGTGCCACAGGATCTGCACGATGTCCGGCAGCGACATCTCCGACAACGAGCCCACCACGCCCTTTGCCGCGTGCGTCGTGGTCGCGCGCTCGATGATCTGCTTGAGCTTGGCGACGAACACGTCGGGCGGCGTGGGCTTGACCACGAAGTCCGAGGCTCCCAACTCGAAGCCCTTCTGCACGTCCGCCCGGGATGCGCTGCGTGACAGGATCACCCACGGCAGCTCACGACCCCAGCTCTGCTCCCGCACATCCGAGAGCAACGCGAAGCCGTCCTGGGGCTTGAGCTCTATCTCGGCCACCACGATCTCGATGTCTCCGGCCTGAAGGAGCTTGAACGCCAGGTCCGATGCCCTGGCGATCGAAACCTCGAAGCCCTGCTCGATCATCCGCAGCTCCAGCAGCGTCGTTTCCTCGGGGTCCGCGTCGATGAGCAGCGCCTTGTGACGATTGGCCAGCAGCCGCGCCATCATGTCGTCGCCCGTGACCACGTGCTTGAACAGGTCCACGATGTTCGGGTCGAACACCGTCCCCCTGTAGCGGGCCAGCACCTCACAGGCCTCCAGCGGACGAAGCGCCTTCCTGAAGGGATTACGCGGATTCTGGGTCAGGTCCGCGTAGGTGTCCGTGATCGCCAGGATGCGACTGCCCAGCGGGATGTCCTTGCCCGACAGCGCGCCGGGCATCCCCTTGCCGTCGTATTGCTCGTACATCGCCTCGAGCGTGGAGATCGTTACCGGTGAAAGATCCACCGCGTTCATCAGCCGCTTGGGCGTCAAGTACGACTTCTGCGCGGCCACCTTGTGGCCCTCGTACTGCGAGACGTTCAGCGAGGTCAGGTGGTAGGCGCTCATCTTGCCCAGATCGTGCAAGTGCGCCGCCACTACCAGCGCCAGTACGTCGTTCTGCGGGATCCCGATGCGCTCGGCGATCTTTCGCGTGAGCCGCGCCACGTGGGAAGAATGCCCGCGCAGGTCCGGACGCGTGTTCTCCAGCAGGCTGACCATGACGTTGAGGGTCTCGACCATCGCCTCGGACGTCACCGCGGTGGTCGATCCCACGCTCGACCCTGACGGCGCTCGATCCAGGCTCTCGCCGGACAAGGTGCGCTCCCTGGTGCGGGTGTCCGCCAGGGCCACGGCCATGGTCTCTTCGCTCACGAGGTTCCGCTCGTAGACGTCGAGCATCTTCTCGAACTGCGCGTGCGCCGTCCGATCCAGCACCGCAAAGGCGTGGATGTCACCGGCATACGCCTTGGCGATCGCCGCGCGCACGGCCGCCGGACGCGCGACAAACGCACGGACCTCCCGCGCCCCGGAGACCATCTGCACTTCCTTGAGCGCTTCGAAGTTGTCCGGGTCCGCCATCACCACCGACAACACCGCCCCATCCGGGTCGTAGAGCACCGGGAAGATGCCGTACTTCTCGGCGACCTTGCGCGGCAGAAGCTCGAGCGTGGTGCGCCCGATGTCCGCCTTGGACAGCTTCTCGGTCGACACGAACCGCGTCTTGTGCAGCGCCGCCAGGTACTTGAGCAGATCCGCCTCACTCAGGGCGTTGACCTCGAGCAGCGATTCCTCGATGTGCCCGCCGTGCGCCTGGAAGTGCAACAGCGCAGCCTCGTACTGCTGGGCCGCGATCTTGCTGTCCGCAAGCAGCCGGTCGAGCAGTCGAGTATCACCTGTGGTCTTGGCTCGCATGCGCCGTCCGAAACCGCACGGGCCAACGCTGGCCCGTTTGAAGGCAGCCTGCCGGCGCTCGCACCGGCCTGCCAACACACCGGGTGAATCTAGCAGCCTCCGGTGTTCCCCACCACAGCCCGCATGACTTGTTCGTCCACGTTGCCGCCCGTCAACAACACCACGACATCCCCTCCGCAACACCCGGCAGGCAGGCCCTCGAACGCCGGGACCGCGGCCGCCGCCGCCGAGCCCTCCACGCGCAGGCCGAAGCTCCCCCATAACCCGGCCATCGCGCGCGCTATCGACGCCTCCGAGACCACGCTCACTCCTGCCACCCGCGCGGCAACCCGCGCCGCAGCGCGACGGCTGATTCCCCCTTCCAAGCCTTCCGCCAGCGTCGGGCCCTGCGGCTCGAGTTGCTCCACCACCTTGCCCGTCACCACCGACAAAGCGAAGGCGGGGCAAGCCTCGGATTGAACGGTCCAGACGCGCTTGACGCCGTCGCCACGGGAGCACGCTTCGAGGCCCAACGCGAGTCCGGTCGCCAATCCGCCACCACCGATCGGCGTCAGCACGCATTGCGGGATGCGCCCGAGCGATGCCACCAACTCGAACGCCAAGGACGCACCATTGCCCGTCAACACGTCGTCGTCGTCGTAGGGCGACACGAAGGGTATCCCGCTGCGCTTCGCGAGATCCCTGGCCACACGCTCCGCGTCGTCGTAGCCGCCCTGCGCACGGATCACCTCGACACTGTCGCCGATCATCTTCGCCAGCTTGACCTGGGGCGCTGCTGCCGGCGCAACGATCGTCGCGCGCAGCCCAAGCGTTCGGGCCGCGTGCGCCACCCCGGCCCCGTGATTGCCGGCGGACGCCGCCACCACGTGGCGATGGCCGTCCGACAGCGCGCGCTGCAACGCACACAGCGCTCCCCGGACCTTGAAGGAGCCGGTCACCTGCAGACACTCGCACGCGAGCCAGACCCGCGTGGCGCCCGACCGATCCGCGGTCGCGTCGAGCTGGTGGGCACGACGCAGCTGCACAGGTCGCAGCGACGCTGTCGGAAAACGATCGCGCAGCGCCCTGGCCGCCTGCACCCGAGCCTCGTCGACGGGTTCGTCGGCCCACGTTGCCGGCGGTGCGGAGATCGCGAAGTGTCTCATGTGTGCCCGCGCCGAGCCGTCACTTCCACTCGTCCTCGTCGGGCAGCTCCTCTTCGAGGGCCGGGGGTAAGGGCGCAATCAGCGGCCGCGAGGGCGGGGGAGGCGGGATCTCGGAGCGGGCCGGAACCGCGTCCTGCGCTGGCGCGTTCGGAGCTGGCGCGGCGACCGAGGGCAGCCGAGGCGGCTTCGGAATGGCCGCCGGCTGGTGGGCAGGCGCGGGCGTGGGCTCGGCGACCGGCGGCTTGCTGCGCGTCTTCGGTCGCTGCGACGGCTTGGGCGCTCTCGAGGGGCGATGCGACCTGGCCGGGATCGGCGCGGTGACCGACAAGCGGCCCAGCGCCGTGTACTCCGCGCCTTCGTGCTTGATCTCGGCGACGTACAACGCAAGCTCGGTGACGCGCGCCTCGCCCAACGGCGAGGATGCTGCAGCCGACAACCATGCCGTGACATCTAGCGCCTCGGCCGCGCGCGCCAACACCAGCACCGGCTCGACCGGCTGGTTGGCAGGGGCGAACCCGAATCGCTGCACGGTGTTCTCCAGCGCTTCGACGGCCTGCCCCAGTCCTCCCGTGGCGTCCGCCGCGCGAACCAACAACAGACGACAACGATCCGGCGCAGGGTAGCCCTCCGGCGCGCCGAGTTGCACCCGCGAGCCCGACAGGCCTTCGGCCACGGCGCGGAGCGCGCCCAACAAGGCCGGACCTGTCGCCCGATCCATGTCCCCCAGCACCCGAACGGCCAGGTGCAGATTCGTCGGCGTGACCCACGCCATGGACGCCGCCGACCCCTCGGGTGTGGATCGCAGTGTTCGCTGCACGGCGGCGACCCGGCGGATCGAACCAACATCGAGATTCAAGGCCAGGAACGCCTGGAGCGTGTCGAGCATGGAGCGCAGGATAGTGCGGGACGGGTCCTGCGGCAGCGTCGCGGCGAGACAAACAAAAAAAGGCAGCGACCGGGGCGGGGGGGGCTCACCACTCGGTCGCTGCGTCGCGAACGCGGTTCAAGTGACATGCCACGAAGGTGCGATGCAATTACGGCCGGTTGCGGACATCGACTCGGGCGGTCTTTGCATCGGTGAAACGAATCTGTTGCGGCAACGCGTTGCGGCACAGAGGCCACCGGCGCTCAGGACGGCTGCTGGCTGGGAGAGGTCTCCGCGCGGTCCGAGCCGTGTCCCAACACCCGCGTGACCATGCGCCGCTCCAAGAACAACGAGCGAAGGCGTTGATCGCGGATGTGGCTGGCGATCTCGTTGGCCCGCGACGCCGCGACGCGACGGGCTTCCTCGGCCTGGGGCGAGCCGGCGCGCCGCAGCGTGTCCCAACACAGGCAGCACACTTCCAGTCCGTACTCCGAGCCCTGCACGGCCGAGACCGAGCCCAGCGCCGTTGTCGCCAGCAGAATGCCCGTGTGGATCTCCCCGAGATCCACGCGCGCCGCCGCTTCCACCGCCGTCGCCCAGCAGTGGAAGCTCACCAGCGCTTGGTCTTCCGCCACGCGCCGCGCTTCCGCAGCGAGCACCAGCGCCGCAGCCGAGGCGCCCGACGCTCGGTCGAGCAACGCACGCACGATCTTCTCGTGGATCTCGTCGTACGCACTGCGCGTGACCGACGTGAGCGCCGCTGCATCGAGGCACAAGGAGCGGGCGGCATCCGGGTCGCCGGACTCGAGCATGACTTCCGCGGAAACCAGCAGCGTGTCGGTCTTCGAGTCCTGGTCGCCGTAGCGCTCGTGCGCCTCACGGGCGCGCTCCAGGTAGGCCATGCCTCGCGGCAGGTCCCCGAGACGCGCGTAGGCCTGGCCGATGTTCGACAGCGTCTTGGCCAGCTGGAACCGCCCTCCGATCGCCAAGTCGATGCTGATGGACGCCAACGCCAGCGCGATCGAGTCCTCGAATCGCTCGAGCACGAACATGGCGAACGCCAGCGCGTTCATCGCGCGCGCCTCGGGGCGTCGGGCGCCCACCCGCCGGAAGACCGCGATCGCTTCCACATGGCAGTCGACGGCTTCGCGCACACGACCGACACGGCGCAGCAGCAGCCCGCGCGAGCGCAAGACGTCGGCGCGCACGCGGGGCGAGACGGCAGGGTTCTTGGCGAGCTCCAGCGCGCGGTCGCAGGCCGCCAGCGCGCCTTGCAGATCCCCCAGCTCGCGCATGGCCTCGCCCATCGTCGACAGGGACTCGACCTCGATGTGCGGAGCCTTGGCAAGCCGGGCCGTCTCGCTGCACTGCCGGCATGCGGTCACGCACTTCTCGAAAAGGTTCTCGTCGTAGTCGAAGATGGCCGTGCGCAGCAGCGCCAGGGCCACCCACTGCGCGTTGCCCGATCGGGCCGCCAACGACCGCAGCTTCTGCAGGTGTCGCTTGCGATCCTTGTGACGCCCCAGCAGGCGGCAGATGCCTTCGAGCGCCTCGTGGGCCCGCAGGCAGCGCAGATCGGTGGGCTCCAGCAGCGCGAGTGCGCGCTGGAAGTAGCGCGAGGCCAGCTGGGTCTGGTAACCCGTGCGCGCCGCCTGCGCCGCCTCCAGGTACAGGTCCGCCGCCCGCGACGGCATGCGCCCCTTGGCCAGATGTCGCGCGACGATGACTGCGGACAGCCCCGAGGCAATCGGCGACGACGACAGGTGCAAGCCCAGACGCCCGTGCAAGATCACCCGCTCCTCCGCGGCGATCATGCGGTAGGCCACGTCGCGCGTGATCGGGTAGCGGAAGTCGACCATGTCGCCCCTGCGATCGCACATGCCGCGCGCGCAAAGCCGCGCGATGGGCTCCTGGCTGCCCAGCCTGCCCAGCGTCACGATGTCGTCGCCGAGCAGCGGGCCGCCCGCCACCGCCAGCCACCGCACCACGTCGCGCTCCTCCGGCGGCAACTCCTCCACGCGGTCCGCGATGAGCTGGCCGAGCGTCGACGGAAGCGCCTGCCCGCGCGCGGCCGCGTGCTGCGTTCGCACAAGCACCTGCCGGCCGGCCCGCTCCTGGATCTCGAGGCTGCCTCGCTCCAGCAGCGCCTCGACCATCTCCAGCAAGAAGAACGGGTTGCCGCCCACCCGCGGGATCAGATCCGCACATGCGCTGGCAACCCCGTCCTGCACGCCCAGCCGAGCTGCCACCAGCCTCACCTGCTCGTCGGGCCGAAGTCCCCGCAGCTCGACACGCACCAGTTGCTCGAGGAACGGCATGACCCGATCGTCGGGACGGGTCAGAGCCAGAACCAACACCGGGATCGGCTCCTGCGACCCGAGAAGCTCGGAGAACATCTCCAGGCTCGGACGGTCGGCCCACTGCAAGCCGTCGAACACGATGACCACCGGCCGGGTCCTCGCGATGAAGGCCACCAGGCGCCGCACACCGTTGACCACGAGCTTGCGGACATACGACACGTCCTGATCGTCGTAGTGCTCGACGGGCTTTCCGGTCGCGAGCTCGGCAAGACGGAACGCGATGAGGTTGGCCGCGGGCAGGCCTGGTCCGATGGCCTCCAGGATGATGCCCGCGACATCCTCGAACGTTTGCTCGGCGGAGGTACCGGTCAGACCGCGGATCAGGGAAGCCACGCCACCGAGCGCAATCTCGGTGTGGGCCGGCGAGCAGTCGATACGCACCAGCGTCACCTCGGCGTCGAGCTCGTGCAGGAACGTGTCGACCAGAGCGCTCTTGCCGATGCCCATCTCGCCGACCACGACCCGGGCCACGACCCGGCCGCGCGTATCGGAGCCCGACGGCTGCGTGGCGTGGTGAAACGCGGACTGCAGGTCCGCCTTCTCCGTGTCGCGTCCGATGAGGTCCGAGGTGCTGTCGGCACGCCGTGCTTCTCGCTCCTCGCGAGTCAACGGCCGCAGCAGCGCGTGAAGGCGCATGGTGCGCGGCAGATCTTCGGGCATCGAGTCGTCCAGCTCGATCGACGGCGCGTCGCGCCACTCGAAGTCGTCGCGCACGAGCCGGTGGATGCCGCCCGCGACCCAGGTGGCGACCTCGGGTGCCTTGGACGCCAGCAGGGCTGCGATGTCCTCCGCCCGCGCCTGGACCTTGTGCTGGATGAGGTGACCCTGCTTGTCGCGACGCCCCGACGCCACGCCCCGAACGATGCCGATGGAGGCCGTGATGGGCACGGGCCAGTCGTCCGAGGAGTTGCCCAGGAACTCGTGGATGTCGATGGCCAGGCTGGCCGCGTCGTGGGCAGCGCGGGACGGATCGGCGGCGAGGCCGACTACCGCGCGGACCTGGTCGTCCGAGAGCCACGAGAAGCGAGAGCTCCGCTTGAAGGCTAGCTGATCGAACATGGTGCGGATGTCGTGCTCGACCGCGGCGGCCTTGGCGCCACCGGCCCGCTCGCGCAGCGCCTCGAAGCCCCGCAGCCGCACCGAAACGAGCGCAACGTGCCGCACTTCGCGCGCGAGCCGATCGCCGCGCTCGTCGGCAGCCTCCGAGATGCTGCTGTCGGCTTGCGATTCGGAGCGATCCCCAGGCGTGCCCCCTCGCGCGTTGCGGGTCGCCGCGACCGTGTGCTGCGAAACCAACGCGCTCGCCGACTCCACCGGCGAGTTCACCGCGCCGTCCGCCACTCCCGGAGAGGTGTTCTCTCGCCCTGCCAGCGACGCGATCGTCGACTCGAGCGTCGCGGCGTCGATCAGCACCTGCTGCTGGAGCATCGCGCGCGCGATGGCGCCTGCCAGATCCCGCGCCGTCTGGTGGCGCTGCTCTCGGCGCGGCGACAAGGCGCGTATGACCACGCCCTCGAGCTGCGCCGGGACATCGCGAACGTAGCGCGACGGCGGCTCGACCTGGCCGGAGCGCACGGCTGCCAGCAGATCGTCTCCCGACAGCCCCGGATGCAGCGGCCTGCCCGTCAGCATCTCGTGCAGGATCACGCCCAGCGCGTAGATGTCGCTGCGTCGATCGACCCGCTCGCCTCGCGCTTGCTCGGGCGACATGTAGCCGTACTTGCCCTTGAGCACGCCGACCTCGTCGCGAAACATGTTGGCGGTGGCCACGCCGAAGTCGGCGATCTTGGCCGCGCCCTCGTAGCTGAGCAGGATGTTCTGCGGAGAGACGTCGCGATGCACGATTTCCAGCGGCACGCCCCGCTCGTCCTTGCGCTCGTGGGCGTAGTGCAGCCCCTTGGCCGCCTCGGCCACGATGTAGGCCGCCACCCACGGCGGGATCAGCATCCCGCGTGTCCGCGCGCCCACCATCAACTTGCCCAGATCGATGCCCTCGACGAACTCCATCGATAGCAGCTGGCCGTCTTCGCCGAAGTCCTGGAACTCGTAGACCTGCACGATGTTGGGGTGGTTCAGGCGCGTGGCGAGGTTGGCTTCTTCCGCGAACATCGCCCGGAAGCGCGGCGAGGCGCCGTAGGCCGGCAGGATGCGCTTGACCACCAGCAGCTTGAAGACGCCTTCAGCCCCGCGCTTCTTCGCCAGGAACACCTCGGCCATTCCCCCGACGCCGAGCCGGCGCAGGATCTCGAAGTGCGCGAGACGTTCGGGCAACTGGCCTGTGGCAGACTTCGACATCGTTCCATGCGCGCGCCCTGGTGTGTCGGGCGCTCCGGGTCCTCCCTGTACTCGCGGGCCCGTACGGTTCGGTTCGACCGATGCGGGACAACGTTACCCGCAGCGACCCTCACATGGTAGCTCCGTTGCGCGCCGCGACCAGCCCCCCAGGATTCGCCCCGGCGCTCACACGCCCAGCTGCTGCAGCCACTGCTTGACACGCGCCAAGATCATGTCGACCGCCACGCGGTTCTCCCCGCCCTCGGGGATGATGATGTCCGCGAAGGACTTGGACGGCTCGACGAACGCCAGGTGCATCGGACGCACGGTCTCGTAGTACTGCTTGCGGACCTGCGCGAAGGTTCGTCCGCGATCCTCCAGATCCCGTCGGATTCGACGCATCATGCGGATGTCCGCCGCCGTGTCGACGAACAGCTTGATGTGCATCTGATCGCGGATGACCTTCTCGGCGAGCACCAGGATGCCCTCGACGATGATCACCGGAGCCGGCTTGACCAGAATGGTCTCCGGCAACCGACGGTGTGTCGCGAAGTCGTAGACCGGCATCTGTATTGGCCGCTTGGCCTTGAGCTCGTCGAGGTGCTTGGCGAGCAGCTCGGTTTCGAGCGATGACGGGTGGTCGTAGTTCTGCGCCGAACGCTGCTCGTAGGTCAGGTCGGGCTGGTCTCGGTAGTAGCTGTCGTGCTGCACCAGCACCGCGCGCGTCGACGGCAGCCCATCGAGCAACGCGCGAGCGATGGTGGTCTTTCCAGAGCCAGTGCCGCCTGCTACGCCGATGATCAGAGTTCCCACGGGCGTGCTGTCTACCAGATCGACACGCGGACGGGGAGGGGAACAGGCGCCGCCGGAGCGCGGGCGAAGGCTGAAGATCCGCTGATCGGACCCCGGCCACGGGGGCGGTTTGGCTTCCCGTGCGGGCAGCGCTGCCTACAATGGTTGCCGATGATCGCCCCCAAGCTGTCGCTCTACGCCTTGACCAGCCTCGCGCGCTCCCTGAGCCGCCCCAGCGCCCTGACCGGACGCGCCATCGGAGCCACGCTGCGCGAGCGCATCATCCTGCGCGTCTCATCGGTCAACAGCTGCACCGTCTGCTCGGCCGTTCACGGCGCGCTCGCCCGGCTCGAGGGCCTGTCCCGCGACGACGTGCGCCAGGCGCGCGCGGCCTCCAAGGAGCACCTGGACGATCGAACGCTCCTCGCCCTGCGCTATGCAGAGCTCAGGACCGTGGGGTGGGAGCGAGAATACCCGGACGACGTGGCGGCGTTCGAGAAGGCGTTCACGCCCACTAAGCAGGCCGAGGTGCGCGCGATTGTCGACCTGTTCACGTTCAACAACCGGTTCAACAACACGTGGGAAGCGGTCCTGCCAGGCGCCGAAGGGCGCCGGCGCCGTATGGGAATCGGCTGAACGCTACTCCAGGCCCTTGAGCTGCCGTGCCTTCGCAAACCGCTTCGACACGTCCTGCCAGTTCACCACGTTCCACCAGGCCGTGACGAAATCGGCTCGCCGGTTCTGGTACTTCAGATAGTAAGCGTGCTCCCACACGTCGAGCACCAGCAAGGGCACCACCGACCAGATGGTCTTCTTCTCGTGGTTCTCGGCCTGCAACACCACCAGCGACTGGTCGAAGGGGTTGTAGCCGAAGATCCCCCAGCCGCTTCCCTCCACGGTCTTGGCGGCCGCTGACAGCTGCGCCTTCATCTTGTCCAGATCGCCGAAGAACGAGTCGATCGCGGTCGTCAGCTCCTTGCTCGGCGTCCCGCCCTTCCCCGCGGGCGCCATGTTCGTCCAGAAGAGGCTGTGCAGCAGGTGCCCCGAAGCGTGGAACGCTAGCTTCTTGGACCAGTAGTCCACCAGCTTGAAGTCACCGCTGCCGCGCGCCTCTTGCAGCGCCTTCATCGCGGCGTTCGCACCCTCGACGTAGCCCTTGTGGTGCAGGTCGTGGTGCAGCTTCATCGTCTGCGCATCGATGTAGGGTTCCAGCGCGTCATACGAGTAGGGGAGCGGCGGTAGCGTGTATTCGGTAGGCATCATCATCGTCTCCTCGGCCGCAGCCGGTTGTCGTGTTGAGCCCGACGGCGCCGGCAGCAGTGGCGCTACCGGCGGTCTCGGGCCTGTGCAGCCTGTCGTGGGAAGGAACAGGTATCCGCCCACCGCGATCACACCGCGGAGCACCGTCCTGCGTGCCACGGCCGCGTCGGGCTCGGTCGACCCTCTCTCGTTGCTCCGCTCTCGTCTCATCCCGGTCCCCGCGTTCGATGTCACGTGCGCGATCGCGTTGTGGTGCGCCGCCGTTGTCCGCGCTAGCTTCGGCTCGTGACGACTGCAGTCATCCTCGGTCTTGGCCCCGGCCTCCCCAACGCCCTGTCCCTCGATGCGATCCATCGGCTCGCCGATGCGCACGTCTTGCTCGTCGACGCTGACGTCGACTCCGCCTGCTGGGGCCCCCACCTCGCTGCCACTGCGACTGTGCAGACTATAGATCGTTCGGAGCCCGAAGCGGAACAGCGCGCACGCACCACCCTGGTGGCGCACGCCCGCGACGGAAGGCGCGTCGTGCGCGCTCGCGCTTCCGATGGCTGGCGATCGGCGGCGGCGCTCCGCGACGTGCTCGCCTTGCGCAACGCCGGCGTCGAGGTCGAGGTCGTGCCCGGTATCGATGCCGACGCGGGCGCGTGGCAGGCCTGGCTCGCGTCGCATCCGCTGTTCGGCCGCCGCGTCGTGGTCACGCGCATGCGCGATCAGGCCAGCGAGACAGCGCGCTCCCTCGCGGAGCGCGGAGCCGACCCCTGGGTCATGCCCACCATCGAGCTGCGTCCCTCACCCGAGCCCGAACGGTTCGACGCTGCCTTGCGCGCGCTGCGTTCGTATCGGCTCGTCGCGTTCACCAGCGCAAACGGCGTGGAGCAGACCTTCGAGCGCTTGGGCGCTCTGGGAAAGGACGCGCGCGAGCTGGGCGGTTGCCTGGTGGCAGCCATCGGCACGGCGACCGCGCGCGCGCTGCGCGAGCGCGGCATCCTGGCCGATGTCGTCGCCAAGGAGTTCCGGGGCGAGCAGCTCGCAGCGGCGATCCTCGAGCGGCTCGGTGGCGATGCGTCGCCCAGAGTGCTCGTGCCCCGCGCTGCCGAAGCCCGTGAGATCCTGCCGGACACGCTGCGCGAGGCCGGCTGCGAGGTCGATGTCGTTCCCGCCTACGAGACCGTGGCCCCCTCGCCTGATCAGGTGGAGCCTCTGCGCGCAGCGCTCGAACAGGGGCGAATCGACGCGGTGCTGCTGACGTCGAGCTCGACCGTGAAGAACCTGTGCAGCCTGCTGGGCGAGGGGTACGCCGGGACGCTGTCGCGGACCGTGCTGGCGAGCATCGGGCCCATCACCACGGAGACCGCCCGGACGCTTGGGCTGCAGGTGGGCGTGGAGGCGCAGCAGTACACGATTCCGGGCCTCATCGAGGCGCTGGAGCGCAGGTTCTCACCGTGACAGAGAGTTCTCGGGCGAGGTGGGTCGCTGGTGCGTGCGTCGGCTGCCACATTGGCAAGCGATCGGCCGGGCCGTTCGAGGCCCTGACAACCTGGCGCACATGAGCGCGAAGCATCTTGGCCCCGATGGCGGGAAACGTCGTCATTGCGCCTTGGCACGCGATGTGCTGCATAACAGGATCATGATCCGTCTTCCCGCACGCTGGTGGGTGGGCTCTCTGGTCGCCGTTGGCCTTCTGGGATGGGCCGGTGCCGCGGCCGCGCAATCGGTGACCATCGGCCAAGTGACCCGCGCCAGGACCATCAACGACACCAGGCCCAACACGCTGTACATCAGTCGTGCCGACTGCCTGGCCGGCGATCAGTTCTTCTTCCCCATCACCCTGTCGTCCAACTACACCAGCTACACGTTCGAGGTGTGGGCCGGTCCGAACTGCAGCGACCGCGCGACCCGCTACAACACCAGCAGCCCGACGTGCTGGAAGGTCGCCGAGGGCGCTACGTCCACCGCGACCACCGAACAGATCGCCGTCCAGGCCATGGTCGCCACGACCAAGGCGAACGGCACCGGCAGCATCGTCGTGGGCACCGTCGACGATTGCACGCCCACGCAGACGACGATGAAGCCGGAAGATCTGACGCTGACCTTCATGCTGGTCAACCCGTCGACGAACGACTATGTGGCTGGTGCGACTTGGTCGACCAAGTACGATCTGGTGGGTCCGCCCGCGCCGACAGGCGTCACGGCGGGTCTCGGCGAGACCATGCTCAAGGTGACGTGGACGCCGCCGAGCGACCTGACGGACTTGACCAGCTATCAGCTGTACTGCTTCCCGATTCGTGGGCAGGAGAGCACCTCTGCGGCGGACGCCGGGATTACCACGATGGGCCTGGATGCGGGCGACCTCGACGTTGTCATCGGCCCGGACGCGGCCGCGGGCAGCGACGCGAGCGACGACGCCGGCGCGGGTACGGGCGGGGCTTCCGGCGACGACGCGAGCGCGGGAACGGGCGGAACGGCTGGCGCTGCGGGCACGGGGGGCGCGGCCGACGCTGGCGTTGAAGCCTCGTTGCCCGCCAACTGCCCAGCAGGAACTCCATTTGCCGAGGGAGCCACGCCGGACGACACGTATGTCCAATATCAGTGCGGCACCGCGTCCGTTGGCACCGAGGCTACGGTGAAAGGACTGGTGGATGGGGTCACTTACGCCGTCGCGGTCTCGGGACTCGACTCGGTCGGCAACGCGGGGCCCTTGTCGAACGTGGCCTGCGAGGCCCCCGGGCCCATCGACGACTTCTTCGACCTGTACAAGCAAGCCGGAGGCACCGGTGGTGGGGGCTTCTGCTCGCTGTCCGGTGTGCCCGGCCGTGCGCGCCACGCCGGGCTCGCCGGTTCCATCGTTTTCCTTGCAGCCGCTGCCTTGATGCGCCGAAGGTCCCGTCGATGACCAGTACTTCAGCTACGATGATTCGGCGAGTCGCCGCCGCCATTCCCGTCGCGCTTCTTCTCACGTCGTCCGCCGCCCTGGCCCAGACCAACGACGCCACCGGCGGAGCCGACTGGCGCCGCGGCGAACGGCCCGTCTACCAGTCTCCCCAATCCTGGGCCTTCGAGGTCCGTCTCGGTCCCTACAAGCCCCAGATCGACCAGGAGTTCGGCACGTCCCCTGGACCCTACGAGCGAATCTTCGGCAACTCCAACCGCGTGTTCATCGGCGCCGAGCTCGACTACCAGCTCCTGCGCATTCCCTTCGTGGGCACCATCGGCCCGGGCGTGGCCTGGCAATACACCAAGATGTCCGGCACCGCCAAGAAGCGCGGCACCGACACCAATGCGTCCGAAACAACGGGCCTCTGGATCATGCCCATGTACCTCGCCGCCGTCCTGCGCGTCGATGTCCTCGCGCGCGAGCTGGGCGTTCCCCTCGTGCCCTACGGCAAGCTCGGCGTGGGCTATGCCCTTTGGAAGGCGTCCAACGATCTCGGCACATCCAGCTATGATGGAGTTGCCGGCAAGGGCCACTCCTACGGCCTGCACTACGCCGGCGGCCTCGCCCTCGAGCTCGATCCCTTCGACAGGCGCTCTGCCGCCCAGCTCGACGAGTCCGTCGGCATCAACCACAGCTACCTCTTCTTCGAGCTCATGAGGTCCAACCTCGACGGCTTCGGCTCGAACAATCAAATGCGCGTTGGCGCCTCCACCTGGTCCATGGGCATGGCGTTCGAGATCTGACGATCGCCGGCTTGTGCGAGAAACGCCTCGATACGCGGATAGAGCTCCTCGGTGACACGGCTGCCCATCGCCAGATCGCCGTGGCCGTAATCCGCATGGGCGCCGGACTCCTGCCCCAGCAGCGCGAACTGCTTGGCCCTCGCGCCGCTCTCGCTACCCCACTGGTCGAATGCCGCACGCACCGCGGACGCCTTCCCGAGGCGGTCGGCCGTGCCGGCGATGAACAAGGCCGGCTGGCGCGCGCGCCGGATGCCGTCGAGAACGTCCTTGCCTCCGACCCGCACGACTCCGTCATTCACGGCCCACGCAAGGAAGTCCGCCAGCAGCTCCCCCGGCACGTCTTGCACGCAGTCCACCAGCGCCAGACGGGTGATCCCTTTCGGCATGTTCTTCGGATTCAAGATCATCCAGTGCAGCGGGGTCAGGAACCACTCCGACACAAACGCGAACATGCGCGCCCCGAGCCCCGACCACAGCACCGGAGTCCACTTGCGAGGAATCCTGCCCAGCACCTTCGGCACCCGGTGGGGAGGCTCCACCCGTCCCGGCGAGCCCACGAATACCACCTTGCGCAGCTTGTCACCGTCCACCGTGTTGCCCAATGCGGCATAGAGCAGCATGCCGCCCATCGAGAATGCCACGTAGTCGAGCGCCCGCGCGCCCGTCCTGGCCAGCACCTGAGCAATCCCTTCCGGCACGTCGTGCCGCACCATGCTGTCGAATCCCATCGGTACATGGCCGCGCCGGCGGTCCTGGTGAGCGCCCGAGCGAAGGGTCAATAGCCATACGTCCCGCCCTCGATTTGCCAGATAGCGCGCTAGAGAGTAGTCGGGATGGATGTCCTGGTTGCGGTGGTTCGCGCAAATGCCGTGCACCAGCAGCACGGGCGGACGATCCTCGCTCACCGCGGCTTCTTCGCTGATTCTCCTAAGCTCGTATACGCCGCCGTCGGCCGCCCGCAGCCTCTCCGCCACCGCATAGGGCAGCTCGAGGTGGAGCCGCGCCACCCAGAACCGCAGGTGCGCCCACGCCAGCAGGAGCCAGGCGGCCACGCCGGCCAGCACGATCAGCACGATATTCCAGGGGTCGTGAATCCAGGTCATGCTTCCGTCCAACGCCTCGATGGTACCACGGTTCGCGGGGCGCGCTCGCTTGTGGGTCCGCCACGCAGCCACCGGGCCGTGCGCTCGTGGCGCTCGAGCGTGGCGCGGGCCTGCTCTGCCGTACGGACGTCCGTCGGGCGCTACTCCTGTTGGTCCGAACCACGCTGCGTGGTAGTCGCCTTGCGCCAGAACCGCAGCGAAGGAGGCGAGATGGTCTTGCGCGCCCCCTCGAGCTGCAGGTTCACCTCTGAGCCCAGCAGCAGCAGCATGCTCGAGACCCAGAGCCAGAGCAGCACGAGGGCCACGGCCGCGAGGCTGCCATAGAAGATGGGAAAGCGCCCGATGGCCTGTCCGTAGTGGGAGAATCCCCAGGACATCAATACCCAGCACGCGCCGGCTGTCAGCGCACCAGGCCACACCCGCCTGCGCGGGAAGTCCGGGAGCTTGGGCACCGAGACGCGAAAGAAGAATGCCGCGCCGAGTGTCGCCACCAGCACGCTCATCGGCAGCGCGCCCACCCGAACCAGGTACATCCACCCCTCTTCCACCGCGCCGGTCGCGAGCGTGCGCCGCGCCGAGGCCATCGCCATGACCATCAGCGCCGTGGTTACCGTCACCACCAGCAGGAACGCCAGCACGAACCCGATCGCCAGCACGCGATTGACCAGCCAGGAGCGTGCCTTGCCGGTTTGCGCCTCCTGAATGGCCTTCATCGCCGTGTGCATGCCGCCCGCGGCGAGCCACAGGAAGCCCGCGAAGCTGTAGGGCGCCAGCTGGGCGCCGCGCTCGGCCAGACGGTTGATCTGGTCGTCGACCATGTTCTGCGCGGCCCTGGGGGCGACAGCGAACAACGACGCCACGAGCGAGTCGCGGACCTCGCCTCCGGCAAAGCGCGCCAGGGCCCAGCCCAGGATGCCGACCAGGGGCACCAGCCCGAGAAACAGCCAGAACGCCATGGCACTTGCCTTCTGGATGGCGTCGTGGTCGTACATCGCGAGCCCGACCGAGAGCACGCGGCGACAGAGCCGCTCGATCCAGGACCAGACTCGGGATGCACGCCGTGGCACGATCGGTGTTCTACACTCCGTCGCCGTCGGGCGTAAGGGACGGCTGCCTTGGCAGCCCTACGGCTTCGACGACCCTTGCGTCGAAGCGTTGCCTTTGCCGGCTTTTCGCCCCTTGGCGGGCGTGGGTGTTCCGCCACGCCGCTTGGACGGATGCGCGCGCTTGTGTGCTTGTGCAGACGACGTCACCTGCGCCTTGGGCGCGGCTGGTGCGGTTTCGCCGCGGTCGCGGGCCGGTTTCGCCGCGTGGGAGCGTCCGCGGTCTTTCGGCGATTGCCGATCAGGCTTCACCGCCGCATGACGGTCCGGCGTGTTCCCGCGGCGCGCCGTGGCGCTCGCGTGAGTCGAGGGTGCGGGCTTCGATTCGCTCTTTTCGCGGATGGTGGGCGGCTCCTTCCGATGGCCCTGCGCCTTGGGCTCTTCCGCTTTCTCGTCGCCCTTGTCGGCCTTGGGCTCAGCCGGCGGCGTTTCATCACCCGTTCGCGGCGCGGCCCGACCTCCCTTGCTCTCCGCCGCGGCCTCTTCGGCCGGTTGCTCGCGTTCTTTCGGCGAACGCCCTTCCGCTATCGCCGGCGCCGCCGGCTTCTGCGCCCGGTCTCCCCGCGCTTCCGAATCCACCGCCTCATGCGCGGCAGTCTCTCGCAACGGGACGGCACCCGCACTCTCCGTTTGCTTTCTGTCCTTCGGCGAAGCGTCCCCCGCACCAGCCTTGGCCTCGGCCTCGCGGGCGCGACTCTTCGGGGAGGATATCCTGCGCACCGGGTCCTCTCCCAGCGGCACGATCGAGATGTGGAAGTGATCGTGGTGGTCCGCGTCGGTGTCGGGCGTCAGCATCTCGCGGAACAGCCCGGTCGACCGCAGCACACAGCTCAACCGGTTCAACGGATGAGTCGACGAGCACGGGTCCGACAACCCGCGCTCGAAGTCGTCGGTCACCGTCAACCGCTTGCCCTGCACGGTCCACTCATGCACATCGACGGCGAGCCCATAGGCGTGAAGGCTGAGCCGGCCAATCCGCCGCGCCATGCGATACGAGTAGACCCCCGAATACCAGGCCTCGGTGACACCCGCCGCAAGCAGATCCGGACCGATCCATGACAGCGCCACGGCGAACCGGCAATCGCAGAGAAACGGCGCACCGCCCAGCCCTCGATACACCACGCCGCCCAGCGGCCCCTCCACCACAATCGGGGTCGTGATTCCGCGCCTCTCCTCTGCCGTCCTGAAGCTGATTCCCCGTCGCACCAGCTCCTGCAGGCAGGCTTCCCCGTCCGGAATCGCCCGGCTGTCCAGCTTGCCCTCGTGCGGGCGAACCACGCCCGGCGTGGGCTCCCCGACGATCGGCGGGGGCGCGTCCGCCAGGGGCGGCGCCGGCAAGCGTTCCGCCAGCGGCATCGACGGATCCCCCATCGCGATGGCACCGGAGCGGTCCGCGGGCTGTGGCGACCACCACGCAGGTTGGGCCGAGCCGTGTGCGGGCCACCCATCTGCACCTGCTGCCGGCACGGGCATCGCCGCCGGAGCGGCCGGGCGCGCGCACGCTGTCGCCCGCGCGGCCAGCAAGGCGACTGCGAACACGAGAACCCGGGAGACAGACGGCGGACGGCGCATGGTGCCCGACCCTGCCATCCATCGCGTCGATGGCCCAATTTGTAGGATTTGCCAGAACGTACGATCAGGTCTTGCGCTTCTTGGCTATCACCCACAGCACACCCTGGCGCGTGTGCTCGAACTCCGCGCCGGACTTCGTCATGGCTTCCACCGCGCGCTGGAAGTCCTGCTCATTGTCGTAGCCCAGCAGCAGACGCCCGCAGCCGTCGCAGGTGGCGACATCGCGGCCGCGCTTGATGCTGGCCTTGGCTTCCTCGAGGCAACAGGGGTTCATCGGCGCAGACCTATTGCATGTTCTGGGGAACGAAGATCTTGCCGACGCGCGGACCGATCGTCAGCTGCACCGTTCCGCCGGGGCCCACCGTGACCTGGTCGTTGGGGTCCGCGTCGGGCGCCACATTGACCAGCACGGTGCCCTCCGCAAAGCCGGTGACCATGGGATCGCCGTTGGCCTGGACGGCGGGCTTGCTGTCCGTGTCGCTGGTGTTGATCGCCACGAGCACGCGGTTCTCGGGCGAGGTGAACCGCTCGAACGCCAGCACGCCGGCCATGTTGGCGTCGTCCTGCCCTGCCGGCGCCTCGGTCCACGCCCGGTAGAGCATGTCCCCGCGTCGAAGCGGCTCGTACTTGCGCCGAATCGCATTGAGCGCAGCGATGAAGCGGTAGGTCTGGTTGCTTCTATTGTAGTTTGTGCTCCACATGTCCTCGCGATTGGCCGGATCGTTGCCCCCGTGGAAGTCCTGCTCCGTGCCGTAGTAGATGCACGGGATGCCGTCCTCGGTCAGCAGGAACACGAGCGCGCTGTGCAGCGCAGGCACGCTCGGCTTGTCGTAGAGAAAGCGCGCCACGTCGTGGTTGTCCAGGAAGTTGACGAGCACCTTGGTGGGCGGCTGCTCGACACCGTTGTCCTGCGGCACGCTGCTGAAGTCCTTCGCGCGTTGGTCATACAGGTTCTTGAGACGCACCGTGGCGCGGCCGTTCTTGAACACGTCGTCGATCGTGTACTTCTGCGAGAAGTAGAAGACGCTGTCGACTTCCTGGTTGAAGGTGTAGCTGCCGATGAGCTGGTCGTCGCCGCTGAAGGCTTCGCCGAACATGAAGAAGCGCTTCTTGCCCAGGTCCGCCGCGTACTGGCGAATGCGCGGGGCGAAGTCCTGCCAGAACTCGTGCTCGACGTGCTTGAGCGTGTCGATGCGGAATCCGTCGAAGTCCACCAGCGACAGCCAGCGGCCGTACGCGTAGAACATCGCGTTGCGGACCTCGGTCCACTCGGAGGCGACGTCCTTGAGGCCGCCCGGGAAGTCGCCGAAGCGCACCTGATTGCAGACGTCGTTGGCGACCTGGGTCGGGCAGTCGTAGTTGGGGTCGGGACTCGTGTCCAAGGGCAGGTTGTTGAACCACTGGTAGCAGCAGTGGTCGTTGCCCCAGTTGTACACGCGGCCACGGCGATGGTAGGCCTCGGGCATCTGAAGGACGTCGAACGAGGCGCCTGGCGGGTAGCCGGAGACCGGCGGCATGTGGTTGCTCGGCGCGTCGTGATAGAAGATGACCGGTGCAGGCCCGGCGATGCCCAGCGAGGTTCGCGACATCACCTGGGGCTCCTCGTACTCCGGGTCGTACTCCGAGCGGTGCATGATCGGTGTGGTGGGCAGGTCCTGTCCCTGCTGGCCTCCGCCCCACACCGCCTCGTCCGGCACGCCGTTGCCGTTGATGTCGTAGAAGAAGACCTGGCCTACGTGGTTGGTCACGATGTCCAGAATGACCTTCATCCCCAGCCCGTGCGCCGTGTCGACCAAAGACCTCAGCGCCCCCAGGTCGCCCATGTGCGGGTTGAGCGCCGTCAGGTCCTGCGCCCAATAGCCGTGGTAGCCGTCGATCGACGCGTCACTCTCGACGTTCTTGACGATGGGCGAGATCCACAGCGTGGTCACGCCCAGTCCGGACAGGTAGTCGAGGTGATCCTCGACGCCCTTCCAGTCGCCACCGTGGTAGCGCGCCATGTCGTTCGGGCGCAGGTTGTAGTCGTTCGACGTGTCGCCGTCGGCGAAGCGATCGGTCAGGACCTGGTAGATGACCTCGTCGCGCCAGTCTTGTACCCAAGTCTGGTGCTTCTGGGTTCCTGCGACACCCGGATCGTAGCAGCCGATGGCGGCCAGGGCGCCGGCGCCGGCGATCAACACAAGGGCAGCTCGATTTCGACAACTCATCGTGGGCCTCGTCGCAGTCTCGGAATTCAGTGCGTCGAAAGTTCGGTTCATGACCCACCATCAAGGATAGGAGCTGGAGTTGAACCACCACTCCGCTTGCAAGCCCAGGTAGTGCTCGACCGACCGTGTCGCCCTCGGGTCGCCCACGGGATACAGATCCTCGGCCGCCTGGTTGCGAATCGTCGCCGTGTACACCGCGTAGATGATCGGACGCTTGTAGTCGCCCCAGCCGTAGGGCGTGATCAGCGGCAGCACGGACAAGCGCCAGGCCTGCGGCGTGACGTGCTTTCCGTCGTCGGTCAGCACGTTCTCGCTCCGGTACTGGTAGCTCACCTCGGCACCGATCCCCGTGTGCTCCGTGGCGTACAGGATGGGCCGCAACGCCAGGATTCCCTCCCAGTACTTGTTGGACGAAAAGGTCGCGCCGGACGCATCGTTGAAGTGACGCAGGTAGGCGCCCATCATCACGCCGAACCGATCGACCTCGAAGTTGCCCGAGGTGGCGAACAGCAATTCGCTGGCCTTGGTGGTGCGACGCTTGTCGTCCAGGCCGAAGGGCACCGCCAGGTCGCCGTAGGCCGCGATGCCTCGCGCGTAGCGCGCGAACAGGTGCACGTGGCCGTCGCGGTCGCCAAAGCCGTAGACCGTGCCCTGCGCGCCGATCACGAAGCCCGTGTCCGAGGGAAGCGCGATCGCGGGCCTGACCGTCGTGGTCGACGGATCGTAGTGGCCCGACGGCAGGTAATGCCCCTCGCCGTACAGGGAGAGCTTGAAGCCTTGGGGAGCGTGGTTGTTGGGGAAGAACTGCGTGAGCTTCGCCGAGGCGATCGTGCGCGGACGATCGAGGGTCAGCACGGTGTCCGTGCCGAAGTGCGAGCGCGACGGCAGGGCCTGCTCCTGGTACTCGAAGTTGCCGTCGAGCAAGCGGCTGCTGCCGACGTGAAGCGCGATGCGCGTGCTGTCGGTGGCATCGAGGATCGCGCCGCCGCCGACCGTGTTCAGGTTGTCCAGCGGCCAGAAGTCGAGCAGGTAGATGTCGTCGCCGCGATACATGCGCGCGCCGGCCCACATGCTCAGCCCCGGCACACCGAGCCCGCGCACGTCGACGAACATGTTGCGGATCGCGGTCTGGGCCTGGAACTCGCCGGTGTAGTGGAACGGGTCGCCCGCCACGGCGAGGGTGCTGATTACGCGTACGCGCAGGTCCTTGTTGGGATACTCGGTGTCGCGCAGCTCGAGCTCGAGATAGGGCGCCTCGTCGAGACGGCTTCCGTGCGCGACGAAATTGGAGTTCTGCGGCCCGCCGCCGCGTAGATCGGTCGCGACGCGCACGCGGCCGTACGAGCCGAAGTGGAACCCGGCCGCCTCGTGATCCCCGTCTGTTGCCGGAGCTGGGACCGCTGGGGATTGAGCCTCGCCCGCGCGAGGTGCCGCCGCCGGCGGCGCCGACGCCTCGTGAACCCCTGCTTGAACCGGCGCTTGGATCGCCGGGGCCTGAGAGTCGTCTGCGCGAGATGCACCAGCCGGCGGCGTCGACGCGTCGTGGTCCTCGCCCGGAGCTCGTGCCGCTGGGGCCTGACCCTCGCCCGCTTGATCTGCCGTTGTCTTGTCGTCCTGCGCGCGGGCGCTCGTCACGCAGGTCAGCGTCACGAGACCGAGCACCCAAGAACAATTCCTCGCATATCCCAGTCGGGGCATGCCGGCATCCTACGCCTACCCTCGTGAATGTCACCACAAGATCGCGGGCATGCGACGATGCGGTCCTGCGCAACGCAACGCGGTATCGAGCGGACGCGTCCGACGTTCACGCGCCCGGGCGACGTAGCCGCTTGGCCGCCGCGATGGCCAGACGCACCCGCTTCGCAAGCCCCTCCGGGCGCTCCGAGGGATGCACCCGCACCACCTGCGCTCCCACCCCGACCGCCAGATCCATCAGATCGACGCCGGGCAGTTCCACGTCCTCTGCGACCACGATCACCAACGGCCGATTCTCCGCGGCCACCGCGACCGTCGTCTCGCGCTTGGATGCGATCGGCCGGCATCCGCAGTCCACCGCGGCTTCCACGCACGCAAACCGCGTGTCGCTGTCCGGGTCCACCATCAGCATGCAGTCGTCGTCGGAACGAGCGATCGTGTCCGTCCTGCCGCGGTAGCTCGCTCTTCCAGGACGCGTCGAGTTCGTCATGGCTCCGAGTTCCCACCCTACCACGGACCGGCCGACGCTGCTCGCCCGCAACGGCGGCTGCTCGCGCCTTCACTCACACGGCGGGAATTGCCCCGTGCCCGGCACGTCGCCGTCGGCCACCAGCCCGATTCCGCTGTCCTCCAGCGTGTGCCCGTACACGTCCGTCACCCGAAACGTGTAGGGCCCGTCTCCCATGCCCTGATCGTCGACGAAGTAGTTGTAGCTCACACGAGATACGGATCTCCAGCTCCCGTCCGCCTGCTTGACCTCGAAGGTCGCCACCGCATTGCGGTGATTGCGTATCTGCACCGCGGTCCACCACGGATTCGATCCGTCCTTGAAGTGGTACACGATCGGTCCCTGCACGTCGCACGGGACGTACTGCCACGTGATCGATACCCGGCCTGCGGACAGATCGGCTATCTGGGAGAACGCGCTCGGGCTCAGATCGATGTCCCCTGGCTGGCACTCGGGACACTGATCCACCACCCGGACCGTGATCGTGGCGTTCGGACCCGTCAGACGGACACACGCCCCACATACCGCGGAGTCCGCGTAGTCGGTGTGGTTCATCGCGCCGACCATCAAGTCGCCGGGCGTCGCCGGGAAGCTGCAATTGCCCGAGCCGTCGGCTGTGTCGTAGTACGTCGCATCTCCCTGGTGCTGCGTCGTGTCGCACACCACGCCGCTCGTGCCACCAGCGCCGCCCGTCGCGCTCGTGCCACCAGCGCCGCCCGTCGCGCTCGTGCCACCAGCGCCGCCCGTCGCGCTCGTGCCACCAGCGCCGCCCGTCGCGCTCGCTCCGCCGCTGCCGCCCGTTTCCTGGCTCCCGTCCTCGGCGACAGTCCCGCCGCTGCTGCACGCGGATGCGGCCAGCCCCAGCCCCAATGCCCCTGCGAGCCACCTGGTCCCCATGCGCGCGATCCCTCCTGTCACCGTCCAGCAGTCGGGTTGACGTCCTTGCAGCACCGGAACCCCAGATGATAGTTCCGGTGGCTCTCCGGGTCTCTGACTTTCGATACGTGCCAGTCCGGCGCGCGCCACCGGCAGTCGTCCTCGTGCGCCTCGTACTGCTGGAAGGCGAACCACGAGCCCTTCATCTCCGTCTCACCGTACTTGCCCTTGCTCGCCACCTCGTCCGGGCCCATGGGCAGATTCATGTGCTCTGCCGCATTGCCGTGCTGGTCGTAGACGCCGAACCGGCTCACGCACTCGGGAAACGCGCCGGTCGGATAGGTGTTCGAGCCACACGTCTTCCAGCCGCCACCGCCGCACTTCTTGCTCTTGTGGCTGCCCGTCGCGCACTTCTTCATGTCCTTGTGGGGCCCATAGGCCCAGACGATCTCGCGGTGCTTGCGCGACTCCCACTTCATCTCCATGCGGCTCTTGCCCCAGGCATATTCCTTGTCCGCCGGGTGCACCGCGCCCGCACACGCTCCCTCCCACTCGTGCGCGTCGCACAGCCGCTTGCCCATCGCCTCGCAGATCTCCACCGCCTCGCTCGCCCGCACGAACACCACCGGGTACTCGCACGGCAGGTTGGGAAACTCGTACTGGTCGATGCACACCCGGGCGTCCTTCTCCGTCTGCCCGGCCGTCGGATCCCAAATGGGCACCATGTCGAGCGCGCCGCACTCCGGATGGCTCACATAGTAGGGCAGCCCCGCCTTGCGACGGATCTCCCGGCACTGCTTGCGCGTCATCGGATGCTCGGTGATCGCAGGGTTGCCCTGACCCATGTACTTCGAGTGCTGGAAGATCGCCTCGAGCTTGCCCATCACGTCGTCGGACAGGTGCAGCCGGTCGCGAAGGCGATGGAACAGCACCTCCCGTTGGGCATCGAGCGTGGTCGGCTCCGGCTCGTCGTCGTCGGGCGGCTCGGGGGGAAGCTCGGCCGCGCTCGAGCCCGGACGCGCATGCGACGCGAGGGTCTTCCAGACCTCGGACAGGGACTCGGCCTTGCTCGACGCCCGGTCGCGGCGGCACCCGAAGCCGGACGCCGTGAGCGCCGCCAGGGCCAGCAGGGCGGCAGCCCGAAGCCGGGAGCGCAGGTGACGGGGCAGGTGGTCAGCGCGATGATGCGCGGTGGATGATTCGTTCCAGGAGTCGGACATAGGTGATGCCGCTTCGGCCGGCTGCCCGCGCCAGACCGGCGTCGGGCGAGATGTCGGGATTCGGATTGACCTCGAGAACCCACGGATTCTGGTCCCGATCGAGCCGGATGTCGACTCGGCCGTAGTCCCGCACACCCATCGCCCGATACGCGGCAAGCGCCGTGTCCCGAATCGCTTGCGCTGTCGCCTCGCTCATCGGACTCGCGCCCGTCGATACCGAGCCACGCCATTCCTCGCTGTCCGTCTCCCACTTGGCTGCGTACGTCACCACGTGCGGCGCGCCTGCCGGGAACATCGAGAAGTCGATCTCCCCCAGGGACAGACACTCGGCGTCGTCGCCGTCGCCCAGGATCGCTACGTTGAACTCGCGCCCCTCCACGAAGCGCTCGACCAGCGCGGGCTGATGATACCGCTCGATGAGCCGTCGCGCCCGCGCTTGCGCTTGCGGCTCGTCGTACACCACGCTGTCCAGGTCGATGCCGTGGCTCGCGTCTTCGCGCGTCGGCTTGACGATAGCCGGCCAGCTCAATCCGCCCAGCGGCTCATCGCCCGTCACCAGCATGCGGTCCTCGAGCACGGCGACCGAGCGATCCCGCAACACGGCTTTCGCCAGACGCTTGTCCAGGCAGAGGGACAAGGTCGTGGGCGGGGAGCCCGTGTAGCGCAGGCCCGCGACCTCGAACATCCACGCCACGGCCGCTTCCAGCCGCGCTTCGCCGCGAACCGACTCCACCAGGTTGAACACCAGCTCCGCGTCCAACGAGGCAATCGCCGACGACAGCTCGCGAAGGCCGCCGTCCAGGCCGAGCGTGCGCGCTTGGTGGCCACACGCCCTGCAGCCTTCGGCCACGGCCTGCGCGGCCTCCACGACAGACTCCACCGCCGCACGATCGCGCTCGTCCCCGTGGGCGAGATGACCGTCGTCGTTATGGACGACCGCGATTCTCATGTTGCCCTCAGAGACCTCGACGTGCCCGCGCGCTCGCCACGATGCGTCCGATGAGCTCCTCGTAGGCGATGCCCTTGCCTCGCGCCACGATCGCCAGGTCGCTGGTGACCGGATTGAGGCCGGGCAACGGGTTGACCTCGAGGAACTTGGGCTCGCCGTCGGCGCCTACGCGCACGTCGACCCGGGCCACGTCGCGGCATTCCAGGGCCTCGAACGAGGCCAGCGCGACCTGCTCGACCCGCCGCACCAGCGCGGCAGGCTGTCGCGGTGGTACGTGGTAGTCGACTTCCTGCAGGTAGTTGCGCTTGACCTCCAGCGAGTAGACGAAGTCCTCGGGGCTGGCCGTGCGCGGTGCGATCTCCATGACGCCGACCGAGACGGGCTGGTGATCGATCTCCACGATGCCGACCGTGAACTCGGGGCCGGAGCAGAACTCCTCCACCAGGACCGGCTCGCCGTAGTCGTCGAGCAGGCCCTTGACCATCGCGGACAGAGCCGCGTCGTCGTCCGTGCGCGAGCTCTTGCGAATGCCCATGCTCGAGCCCTCGAACAGCGGCTTGGCGATGACCGGTCGCGGAAGCTTCAACCCGTCCAGATCGCGGGGCGATCGCACCACGGCGAAGGCAGGGGTGGGAATGCCGGCGGAGGCGATCAGGCGCTTGGCGATCGCCTTGTCCAGGCACACGGCCAAGGTGAGCGGATCGCTGTGCGTGAAGGGGATGCCGAGCATCTCGAGGACCGACGGAACGTGCGCCTCACGCGAACGCGTACCGAAGCCCTCGGCGATGTTGAACACCAGGTCTGGCGGATCCTCGAGCACCGCGCGGACAAAGGCCTCGCCGCCTCCGAGCTTCCTGGCGCGGTAGCCGTGAGCCTCGAGCGCGGCCGCGATGGCTTCCACCGTGCTCTCGTCGTCGTACTCTTCGAGACGATCGACTGGCCCGTCGGGCTGCGCGCGAAAGCGCGACTTGAGATCGTAGGCGATGCCTACCTCGAGGGTCCCGTTCACGGCGCAACGCTCGCTGGTGCAGATTCGGAAACCGAAACGGGCTCGCCCGCGTGCGCAGGCAGCGCGCCTTGCACTTGCACCACCGTCGAGTCGTCGCGAACCGGCGCGGGCGGCTCGGACGCATCCTGCGAGGGAGCCTCGGGCTCGCGATCGTGCGAGGGATCGACGTAGGGGAAGACGCGTCCCTGGAAGTTGCGGAGCACGGCCGTGCCGGCGCGCTCGTCGTAGTGCATGAGGTACTCGGGGCCGACGGGCACCTTGCCGCCGCCGCCGGGCAGGTCGATGACGTAGGTGGGAACCGACAGGCCGCTGGTGTGGCCGCGTAGCTGTTCGAGCAGCGAGATGCCCTTGGCGATCGACGTGCGGAAGTGCTCCGAGCCGCGCACCGGGTCGCACTGGAACAGGTAGTAGGGACGAACGCGCATGCGCAGCAGCCCGTGGATGAGGGCGCGCATCGTCTCCGCGTCGTCGTTGACACCGCGCAGAAGCACGCTCTGGTTGTTGAGCGGGATGCCCGCGCGCAGCAGCATGTCGCAAGCCCGCGTGGCTTCGGGCGTGCACTCGCGCGGGTGGTTGAACTGCACGTTGATCCACAGCGGATGATACTTGCTGAGCATGCCGCAGAGCTCGGCGTCGATGCGCTGGGGAAGCACGCAAGGCACGCGGCTGCCGATGCGGATGATCTGCACGTGCGGAATGGCGCGCACGCGGCTCAGGACCTCTTCAAGACGCGAGGTCGATAGCATCAAGGGATCGCCCCCCGAGACGATCACGTCGCGGATTTCCGTGTGAGACTTGATGTAGTCGATCATGCGATCGAGGTCGACGGGACGCACGGCGCCCTCGCCCATGATGCGCTTGCGCGTGCAGTGCCTGCAGTACATGGCGCAGGTGTTGGAGATGACGAGCAGCACGCGATCGGGATAGCGGTGGGTCAGGCCCGGGATCCCGGAATGCTCTTCGTGCAGGGGATCGTCTTCGCCGGTGTTGCGGTACAGGTACTCTTCGATCGCGGGAAGGGACTGTCGCGCGATGGGATCGTGCGGGTCAGCCGGATCGGAAAGGCAGAGGTAGTAGGGCGTGATGCCGAAGCGGAAGTTGCGCGTCACCTCCTGCAGCTGCTGCAGACGTGCCGTGGGCAGGGACACGAAACGCGCGAGTTGGGGGAGAGAGGTGATTCGGTTGCGGAACTGCCAGTGCCAATCATTCCAGTCTTCATCGGGCACGCCCGGGAAGAGAGACTCTCGACGCAGCAATGGCGGTTCGTTGTCTTGGTCTGCGGAGACGAGCAGCATGATTCCCTCTGACTACCGACGTTGAGTTGCTGAGCCTGAACGCGACCTCGCGTCTACTGATCCAAGTGGCTGTCGACGTATGTCAATTGCCTCACGTGGCATCGTAGGCAACTGCTTTGCCATACGTGTCTGCAGATGATGAACTCAGCCCCACCTAGCTGAAAAGGGGGTTCGTGGGGGGCGCATGCAGATTTTCTTGCGGACACCCGGCGGCCGTCCCAGCCGCACCGGCCCGTCGGCGGCCTCCACCTGCCCTGTCGGTCCCCGTTGACCCACCGCGCCGAGTTCCCTCCGCGACAAGCAACGACCCAACCCCCGGCCCTCCGCCTCGGCGCAGCACCGCCACCGCCTACTCAAGCGCCCCAGCACGAGACTCTCAACCAAGCACCGCATGACGCCATCCGGATCTGCAGCCGGCACGAGTCTGAGCGAAGACAACGCCAGATGCCAGCGCTTGTTCCACTACTTGCCAGTTGAAACATCGGTCAATGTTGGCTCGTGGTCAGCCATGATCCAATGCCCGCCACCCAGAAGAAACCTGCTCTGACCCGCCCGTCCGGCTCGGCCACCCCCCGCGCGGTCCACCATCGCACGCCACGCTCGAAACAAGCCCAACGCATCACCCGCCCATCCCAACTCCGAGACAACATCGTCGCAGGTGACCTTAGGTCGAATTCGACCGCTCGGCCAATGCCCTGTGATGCCGTCCACGCTCCACCGCCAACCGCAGCCCCCCGGCGCCTCGGTGGCCTCGCCCCACCGTGCGCCGGCGAAACCTCGTGGCGCCCCCGTGCGCTTGACGCGTGCGACGCGCCCGGCGAAGTCATCCCCCATGCGATCCGTCGTGCGTTGGGGCATCCTCGGGTGCGGTGACGTGACCGAGGCCAAGAGCGGACCCGCGCTGCAAAAAGCCCGCGGATCCCAGCTCGTTGCCGTCATGCGCAGGAATGGCGATCTCGCCCGTGACTACGCGGCGCGCCACGGCGTGTCGCGCTGGTATGACAACGCCGACGCGTTGATCGCCGATCCGCAGGTCGACGCCGTGTATGTCGCCACGCCGCCAGGTTCGCACGCAGAGCTTGCAATTCGATGCGCGCGAGCGGGCAAGCCGGCCTACGTCGAGAAGCCGATGGCGATCTCGGCCGAGGAGTGCGAGTGGATGCTCGCTGCGTTCCGCGCTTCGCGCGTGCCGCTGTTCGTCGCGTACTACCGTCGCGCGCTGCCGCGCTATCTCGAGATCAAGCGCGGCGTGCGCGAAGGCCGCATCGGCGACGTGCGCCACGTGCAGGTCGTGTTGTGCAAACGCCCGAGTGCGCCCGTGCAGCCGGGCTCGCCCACGCCGTGGCGCTGGGTCCCCGAGCTTTCCGGCGGCGGGCGCTTCGTCGATCTGGCCTGCCACACGCTCGACCTGCTCGACGATCTGCTCGGCCCCATCACGCGTGCGCAGGGCATCGCCGCCAACCTCGGCACACCCTGGCCGGTGGAAGACACCGTGGCCGCCAGCTTCGCCTTCGCCTCAGGCGCGCTCGGTTCGGGCTCCTGGTGCTTCACCGCCGCCGAGCCCAGCGACCAGGTCACGATCGTCGGTACCCTGGGCAGCGTCTCGTTCTCGACCTTTGGGACCGACGTGGCGTGGAGCAGGAACGGCGCGATCGATCGTGTGCAGATAGCGAATCCCGAGCACATCCAGCAGCCCCTGATCCAGACCGTGGTCGACGAGTTGCTCGGCGTGGGTGCCTGTCCCAGCACGGGCGACAGTGCTGCCCGCACCACCAGGGTGATCGACGCAATCCTCCGTGACTTCCGCGCGGCGCAGTCCTGCGGTTGACTCGGCCATCCGATCGTCCACACGCGCCACCACCGCCGTCGCCACGCGCTTCGCGCCGCACCCTTGCACGACCTCGCTGCACGTCGCCAGCGTCGCGCCCGTGGTGCTCACGTCGTCCACGATCAGCACCGAGCGGCCATCGAGCCGCCCAGGCAGGCGTGCCCCGTAGGCCCCGCGCAGGTTCTCCAGGCGCTCTCGTCGCCCGAGCGATGCCTGCCGCACGCCGCCCTCGCGGCGCGTCAATGCCAAGGGCTCGAACCTTGCCCCGAGCGCGCGCGCAACCGGCCGCGCGATGAGCGCCGCCTGGTTGTAGCCGCGCTCGACCAGACGCGATCGCGGCACCGGAACGGGCACCACCACGTCGATAGAGCCTGCGCTCGTGCCGAGCTCGATGAGCCGTCCGGCCAGCAAACGCCCGAGGTTCGGTCCCAGGTCGGGCCGCGCGCCGTACTTGAGGCGAAGCAGCAGCGACGCCAACGCGCCGCCATACAGGCCGAAGGCAATCGGCTCGTCGGACCCGTCCCAGCGCTCGACGCTCGCTGCACAAGCCGGGCACAGCACGGCCTCGCGATCGAGTCGCGCGTCGCATGCACCGCACTTCGGCGGAGCCACGATCCTGCCGATTCCGTCGAGCAGGGGCCATAGCAGACCATTCCAGCTCATGCCCGGTCGTCGGCCAGCGGTCCTCGAGCGTTGCGCGGGTTCGACAGTGGCGGGGAAGAAAGATGCGCAGAGGCGCGAAGGCTCCGAGGCGCAGGGTCAGGAGCGTGCCGGCAGCAGCACACGGAAAACAGCGCCGCCCGTCTTGCCCGCGCCAACCTCGATGAAACCATCATGCGCATCGACGATCCTGGCCGCGATCGACAGGCCGAGCCCGCTTCCGTTGTCGCGCGTCGTGAAGAACGGGTTGAAGATCTTCTCGCGCAGTTCCTCGGGCACGCCCGGTCCCTGGTCGTGCACGGCCAGCACGCAATAGCGCTGCTTGCGCACGGTCGCGTCCTGGCAGCTCACCGTTACCACGCCGCCCTGCGGCGACGCCTGGATCGCGTTGAGCAGCACGTTCATCAGCACGAGCGTGAGGTTCTCCCTATCACCGCGAACCACCAGGTCGTCCGGGCACGCCGGTGCATCGAGCGTGACGTCGGACTGCCTGGCCTGCGCGGCCATCAACGCCACCACCGGCTCGACCAGCTCGCTCACGCGCACCTCGGCTACCTCGAAGCGCGGCAGCCGCGCGAAGGACAGGAAACGCTCGAGCACCGCGCCCAGCCGATCGATCTCCTTGGAAAGGATGTCCACCATGCGACGTCGCGGCGAGGTCTCCGCGATCTCGTCGGAGATGATCTGCGTGGCGCCCTTCATCGACGCCAGCGGGTTCTTGATCTCGTGCGCGAGCCCGGCCGTCAGCTCGCCGAGCGCCTGCAGCTTGCCCGCCCGAACCAGCTGGCGCTCCATCGAACGCAGCTCCTCCAAGCTCTCGGCCAGCCTGGCCGCGATCTGCTCCTGCTTGAGCCGCTCGCGTACCAGCCCGTCCGCCAGCGAGCCGGTGATCACCCCGATCACGTTGTACAGCAGGATCTCCAGCGACTTCTCCAGCGTGCCGGCCGGATCCCGGTGGAACACGTGGGTGAACGCGTGGGGCGAGTACACCACCGACACCACGATCGACGTCACCAGCCCGCCACGAAGGCCGAAGGCGAACGCGCCCAACACGATAGGGATGTAGTAGAGCCGGCGCAGCACGTCGTGCACCCAGTAGAACGGCGCGCCCGTGGCGTAGTGAGCGAGCGAGATCGCCAGGATCGGCAGCCACATCAGCAGCCAGGCCCGGTTCGACACCATCCAGCCCCAGCCACGGACCTCGCCGCGACGCGCGATCATGCGCGCCCCTTGAGCGCTATCTGGTACTTCTCGATCCGGTACTGCAGCACGTGCCTCGGGATGCGCAGGAACTTCGCCGTCTGTGTCTGGTTGTAGCGGTTCATCTCGAGCGCCCGCACGATCACGTCGCGCTCCAGATCCACCAGCGAGATGCCCTGCGACGGCAGCTCGATGCGCGAGGGCGACACGGACGCCTGCCCTGCCTCCGAGGACGCGGGCAGCGCGGCCAGATCCTCGGTGAGCGTGTCGTCCTCGGCCAGCAGCACCATGCGCTGGCACAGGTTCTCGAGCTCGCGCACGTTGCCACGCCACTCATGGCGCTCGAGCTTGGCGCGCAGCTCCGGGGAGAGCACGAACGCGCGCTCGGGCGCGTACTGGCGAACGAAGTGCTCCGCAAGCAGCGCGATGTCCTCGCGACGATCCCGAAGCGGCGGCACCTCGATCGGAAACACCGCCAGCCGGAAGAACAGGTCCTCGCGGAACTCGCCCGCGTCCACCGCCTTGCGCAGCTCCCGGTTCGTCGCCGACACGATGCGCACGTCCACCGGTACCGGGTCGTTGCGCCCCACCACGTCGATCACGCGCTCCTGCAATACCCGCAGCAGCCGCGTCTGCATGTCCGCCGGCAGATCGCCCACCTCGTCGAGAAACAGCGTGCCGCCGTCGGCCTGCTCGAAGCGACCCTTGCGATCGCGGATCGCACCCGTGAAGGCGCCCTTGACGTGGCCGAACAGCTCGCTCTCGAGCAGGTCTCGCGGGATCGCCGCGCAGTTGAGCGCCACGAACGGCTTGTCGGCCCGACGGCTCCTGCGGTGCAGCCTGCGCGCGACCAGCTCCTTGCCCGTGCCGCTCTCGCCCGTGATGAGCACGGTGGTGTCGGTGGCCGCCACGCGATCGGCCAGGGCCACGACCCGCGCCATCGCGGTCGATCGGAAGATGAGGTCCTTGTCGGCGCTGTCGAGCCGCGAGCGAAGGTCGCGTACCTGCGCGCGCAGCGACCAGTGTTCCAGGGCGCGACGCACCGTGAGCTTGAAGTGGTCGCGATCGCAGGGCTTGGGCAGGAAGTCGAAGGCGCCCTCCTTCATGGCTTGCACCGCGGTGGCCATGTCGCCGAACGCCGTGATCACGATGACCAGCGTCTCGGGCGCCCGGGCCTTGATGGATCGAAGCAGCTCGAGCCCGCCCATCCTGGGCATCTTCAGATCCGTGACCACCACCGGGTGCAGGCCCGCCTCGAACGCTCGCAGCCCGCGAATACCGTCGGCGGCCACGTCGCACTCGAGCCCGTCTTCCTCCAGCAGGAACCGCATGACCTCGGCGAAGCTGGCGTCGTCGTCCACCAGCAGCACGCGCTGCGGCGCCGGGATCGCGGAATCTCGCTCGGTCATGAGACGCAACGTAGAGCGGGCCGGCGCCGGATGGAACCGGGCGGAACGCCTTCGACCAGCCGTGCGTTGGTCAGCAAGCCCAGCAGGCCCAGCATCAGCACCCACGCCGGGTCGTCCGGCCACGGCGTCGCACTGCGTACCGCACGCAGATACCCGTCGAGGAAGGCCGATGCATTGGTGTTGGCCGGCAAGCAGCGGACATCGAAGCTCACCCGCGCGCGGACCGAACGTCTCGGCCTGCGGCTTCGCGCTTCGGCGCGCCTCGCTTCCGCAAAAAACAACGCGACCATCCGATCAGCGAAGTCGTCGATCGCGGCGTCCAGTCGGTCACGCAGTTCAGGTTCTCCGCTCACGCCCCCTCCGCCCGTCCTGCGGCTCCGTCACCCCTCGCTCAGGACCGTACAGCCGATCCGGTGGATCGCACGGAAGTGCTCGTCATACGTGATCACCACCGCCCCTTCGCGCGCGGCGACGGACGCTATCCAGATATCGTTGGTGGGTAGCGGTGTCCCGGCCGCTCGCAGCGCCACGACGATTTGCGCGTAGATGCGGGAAGAGGCGTCGTCCACGTCCAGCACGCTGACCATCGGATTGCGCAGAAAGCTCCCAAGCTCACGCTCGTTGGTCTGCAGGCGCGTGCCCAGGGCGAACCCCGCCCTCAGCTCGCCGAGCACGATGGTCGGGACACCGATCCAGTCAGCTGCGTCGAGCAGTGCCACGACCTGCTCATCACCACGCATGAAGTGGCTGTACGCGGAGGTGTCCAGGCACATTCGAGTCACGACCAGAGCTCCTCGTCTATCTGCTCGAACGGCGCGACCGCTCGGTCGAATTCAGCCGCGTCCGCAGGGGACCAGGTGCCGGCGAGCTTGCGCAACCCGTTGGACCGAACGGCTCCAGGCTCCATGCCGAGCGCCTGGTGCAGCAGGACCAACACGGTCTTGTTGAGCGACAGGTTGCGGCGCTTTCGCTCGCGCTCGAGCTCCCTGGCCAGCGCCGGGTCCACGTTGCGGATGGTGAGTGCTTTCATATAAGGAAAGCTGTGACATCACGTCAGCGACGTCAAGGAAGCCCGCCCCGCTCTTGCTTCCATCTCGAGGCCTTCGGCTCGCCACGCGACCGGCGGTCGCCGTCCACCTGGAGCCCTTCGATTCCCTCCGTCATGCTACGCTTGAGCCGTTCTGCGAAAGGAACCTGCCATGGCATCTCGTTCGGAGTCGCGACGGTCCTTCTTCGCCAAGGTGATGTCTGCCGCGGCGGGCGCATGGGTGGGCGCCTTGGCAGCCAGGGCGATCGGATGCTCACCGGCTGCAACCCCGACCAAGTACGGCGGCCCGCCCGGGCCTCCGCCGCCTCCCCCGCCGCAGCCCGCACCCACCACCACCATGGTCGAGCCGTCGCCGCCCCCGGCGCCTTCTCCAGAACCATCTCCCTCGCCCGAGCCGCCCGTGCCGGTCGTCAAGTACGGCGGGCCGCCCCGCCACTGAGCGTCCGCCGTTCGGAAGCGCCCGAGCCATGCATCACCCCAAGCCCGCTTCCTCGGTCGGCATCCTCGATTTCCCCGCGCTCGTGCGCGTGCGTCGCGACGCGGCCCGGCGCCATCGCCTGTTCCAGGCCCCGGACCTGACCTACCTGTTCTGGGAGAGCACGCTGCGCTGCAACCTGGCGTGCAAGCACTGCGGCTCGAGCTGCGAGGCGCGCTCCGACGTGCCCGAGCTCACGACCGATCAGGTGCTCGGCATTCTCGACACCATCGCGCAGGACTTCGACGCCAAACGCATCTTCGTGTCGGTCACCGGCGGCGAGCCGCTGCTGCGTCACGACCTGTACACGGTCATCGAGCACCTGTCGAAGCTGGGCATGCGCTCGTGCATCGTCACCAACGGCACGCTGCTCGGCGCCTGTCAGGCCGCACGCCTGGTCGACTGCGGCATGGATACGATCTCGATCAGCATCGACGGCACCCGCGAGCTGCACGAAGAGGTGCGCGGCAAGGGCACCTATCGCAAGGCGCTGGCCGCCCTGAGCCGCGCGCGAGAGGCCGGCGTGCAGCTCGTCGAGGCCATCACGTGCGTGCGCCCCGCCAACCTCGACAAGCTCGAGCAGATCGAGCGCGCCGTGACCGAGGCCGGCGCCCACGCGTGGCGCCTGATCACGATCGATCGGATGGGACGGCTCGCGCGCGCCGACGACACGCAGATGTGGCTCGAGCCGCCGCAGGTCCGTCAGCTGCTGGACTTCATCGAGACGCGCCGTCGCGAGATCGACAAGTCGGGCAGCCCGTTCCGAATCCAGTTCTCGTGCGGCGGGTTCCTCGGCCCGCGGCGCGAGCTGGCCGTGCGGCCGGGCGACGGCCAGTGCTTTGCCGGCCTGTGCGTGGCGTCGATCCTGTGCGACGGCGCCGTGAGCGCGTGCCCGTCGCTACCGCGCTCCTGGGCGCAGGGCTCGGCGCTCGAGGAGCGGTTCTCGACGATCTGGCGGACGCGCTTCCAGGCGTTCCGGGACACGTCGTGGCGCAAGACGGGCGTGTGCGCGGACTGCTCGTGGTGGGACGTGTGCCGCGGCGGCGGGCTGCACGAGCGTCTGGCGCAGCCCGAGTCGTTCTGCTGGCTCGAGCGGCAGGAAGGGTAGGGGGCAGCTACCCGCGAAATGGGTTCAGCTCCCGCACACCCGTGACCTCAACGTCCTTTTCGTTGCGCGTGACGAGAACCAGCCCGTGATGCTGGGCGGTCGCGGCCATGAGCCCGTCCACCGTCGGAACCGGATCCGCGACGCCGAAGCTGCCCCAGAGCCTCGGGATCGGCAAGGTGACAGGCAGAATCCGGTCGGCATACGTGATCGTCAGATTCTCGAGCCACCGCGCCAGGGCGTCCGCGCCCCGCGCGTCTCGGCGGCGGACCCGATCTACGCCGCGCTGAATTTCCCCAATCACAAGCACGCTCAGGAAGAGCCCGTCGTCGTCGACCCCCGTGAACCATTCGGCCACGCCGGCATCGCAACGAGGTCCCTTCCGGAGTTCCGACACGACGTTCGTGTCAACGAGGTAGCTCATCGGCTCTATCCTGAGCTCATCCGAAAAGCCCATCGCGCAGAAAACAACTAGGAACTAGGAACAGGAACACGGGAATTCGAACAGAGAATCGATCGAAAATCGGCCGCACG